>CANQDL010000046.1 GCA_947591105.1 uncultured Oscillospiraceae bacterium | reverse complement strand
GCCCGCGTGCATATAGCGGCGCAGGATGGCCTTCACCCGGGCCAGTACCTCCTGGGCGTTGAAGGGCTTCGTCACATAGTCGTCCGCCCCCAGCTCCAGACCGGTGATCTTGTCCTCGTCCTCGCTCTTGGCGGTGAGAAGGATCACGGGGATGTTGCTCCTCTCCCGCAGGAGCGCCAGGGCGGACACGCCGTCCAGCTCCGGCATCATGATGTCCAGAAGGATAAGGTGCACCTCGTCCCTGGCCACGGTCTCCAGAAGCTCCCGGCCGTTTTCGGCCTCCAGCACATGGTATCCTCCGTCGGTCAGGTAGATGGTCAGCGCCCGGCG
The DNA here is from genome assembly GCA_947591105.1 of uncultured Oscillospiraceae bacterium. Taxonomy (GTDB): domain Bacteria; phylum Bacillota; class Clostridia; order Oscillospirales; family Oscillospiraceae; genus CAJOIG01. The sequence continues at coordinate 15,078 of CANQDL010000046.1, read as the reverse complement.
TATATCCCGGTCGTCGTCGCAGACAAGTACGGTGTACATTCTCCCGCCCCCTTTTGTCTCAATGGTAACACAAGTTACAAAAAGATGAAAGAGGTTAAATCTTAAGAATTTCTTAAGATTTTCTATATTCGACAAAATATTCGACAAAAAAGCGCCCCGGAGTTGGGCCCCGGGGCGGTATGCGTTGTGCTGTCAATCCTTTGGGATGATGTGCTCCTTCATGATAAAGGCGCGCAGAGAGTTGAATACTGCCAGCAGCGCCACCCCCACGTCCGCGAACACCGCAAGCCACAGCGGGCAGGTGCCGAACATATCCAGCACCAGGATGATGGCCTTGAATGCCAGAGCAAACAGGATGTTCTGCCAGGCGATGGCGCGGGTATGCTTTGCCGCATCCATGGCCGTCACCACCTTGGACGGAGACGAGCCCATGATGACCACGTCCGCCGCCTGGATGGCCGCGTCGGAGCGGGCGCCGTTGAGGGCCACGCCCACGTTGGCGGCCCGGATGCACTCATCGGACATGTCCGCGTCCCCCACGAAAATGAGGGTTCCGTGGCTGATCTGGTTGGTCTGGATGTCCTTCACCAGAGCCACCTGTTCGCTGGGCGGGCAGTTGGGATAGAACTCGTCGATACCCACCTGGCGGGCAAACTTCTCCGTCGCGGACTGGGCGTCGGAGGTGAGCATGGCGACCCGCTTGTTGCTGTCCCAGGAGAGCACGGTGACCGTGCCGGGCACGTCGGGCTTTGCCACCCGGCCAAAGGTCATGCGCCCGGCGTACTCGCCGTTGATGGACAGATACACGCAGTCCTCGTCCAGCACGTCGGCTCCCGGATCAACGCCGTGCTCCTGCACGAAATCCAGGGGGCCGAGGACGATCCTGCCGCCCTCCACCTCCACACAGATGCCAAAGCCGTCCGTCCTAGGCTGATAGCTCTGAATGAGCTCGATATAGATCACGCCCTTGTAGGCGGCCTTGATGGCCTCGGCATAGGGATCGTCGGAGTAGGCACAGGCGTGGGCGGCCAGGCGCAAAAACACGTCGGCGTCGATCTTCTCGCTCTTGATGGAGACGATACGCTGCCCCTCCCCCTCCAGCGCGCCGGTCTTGTCAAAGACCACCGCCCTGGCGCGGGAGACGCTGTCCATGGCGCTGGAGCTCTTGAAGAGAATGCCCTGGCGCGTGGCGCCGCCGATGCCCGCAAAGTAGCTGAGCGGCACGGAGATGACGATGGCGCAGGGACAGGCGATCACCAGCAGCACCAGCGACCGGTAGATCCCCTCTGTCACGGTGATGTCCAGCAGCAGCGGACTGACCACCGCGATGATCACCGCGATGGCCAGCACCACGGGGGTATAGATACGGGCGAATTGGGTGATAAACTCCTCCGTCCGGCCCTTCTGCCCCCTGTCGGAGCGCACATCCGCCAGCACCGCGTTGGTCTCCGGAGAGCGGTTCTCCATGAGTCCCTCTATATTCTGGCGCACCTTTGCCACGGCATAGCCCTGGAAAAGCTCGCCCAGCTGGTAGAGGATCATCACAGAGGCGCCCTCGCTGGACTCCTGAATGACGACGGACGCCACGGCCACGATGCTCATCAAAAGGCTCTCGTCGAACAGACGCTTGTGGAAGATGTTCGCCACCGCCCGGATGAACACATCGTAACCCGCGGCCAGAATGGCCAGTATGTTCAGCGCAAGCGCCAGCCAGGGCAAGGTGCCCTCCGACACCGCGCCGCCAACGAAGAAGACACAGGCCGCGACCAGCCGCCAGACCATCACCGTGTCAAAGCCGTGGTGCTCGTGGTGATGCTCCTGCATGCACTCGTCGCATGTGCAGTCGTGTCCGTGCCCGGCCACGGCCTGTTTTATCTCCCGAACAAAACCCATGCAATCAGGCCTTGCCGTTGCAGCCCAGCACGTCCACCAGCTTATGGCGGACAAGCTCCTTGATGTTGGCGCGGGCGGGCTTCAGATACTCGCGGGGATCGAACTTGTCGGGGTGCTCGTCGAAGAACTGACGGATGGTTCCGGTCATGGCAAGACGCAGGTCGGAGTCGATGTTGATCTTGCACACGCTCATGGTGGCGGCCTTGCGCAGCTGCTCCTCGGGGATGCCGACGGCGTCGGGCATCTTTCCACCATGGTCGTTGATCATCTTTACGTAGTTCTGGGGCACGGAGGAAGAGCCGTGCAGCACGATGGGGAAGCCGGGCAGGCGCTTGGAGACCTCTTCCAGCACGTCGAAGCGCAGAGGAGGCGGCACCAGGATCCCCTTCTCGTTGCGGGTGCACTGGGCGGCGGTGAACTTATAGGCGCCGTGGCTGGTGCCGATGGCGATGGCCAAGCTGTCGCACCCGGTCTTGGAGACGAACTCCTCCACCTCTTCCGGACGGGTGTAGGAGGAATCCTCGGCGGACACCTTCACATCGTCCTCCACGCCGGCCAGGGTGCCCAGCTCGGCCTCCACGACCACGCCGTGGTCATGGGCATACTCCACCACCTTGCGGGTGATCTCGATGTTCTTGGCAAAGGACTCGCCGGAGGCGTCGATCATCACGGAGGTGAAGCCGCCGTCGATGCAGCTCTTGCAGGTCTCGAAATCGGGGCCGTGATCCAGATGCAGCACCACGGGGATCTCCGGGCACTCGGCCACCGCGGCCTCCACCAGCTTCACCAGATAGGTGTGGTTGGCATAGGCGCGGGCGCCCTTGGAGACCTGGAGGATCACAGGGGCGTGCTCTTCACGGCAGGCCTCGGTGATGCCCTGGACGATCTCCATGTTGTTGACGTTGAAAGCGCCGATGGCATAGCCGCCGTCATAGGCTTTCTTGAACATTTCAGTGGATGTTACGAGAGGCATGGCAAATTGCTCCTTTACAATATTTTTCCATGGTCTTTATTTTACCGCACATTCGTGTTATAATCAACAAAAACATTTATTTTTGGAGGATAAAAAACATGGCAGAAAAACTTGTGGGCGCCTGCGTCATCGGTCAGTCCGGCGGCCCTACCGCCGTCATCAACGCCAGCGCCTACGGCGCGATCACCGCGGCGCTGAAGGCCGAAGAGATCACCCAGGTGCTGGGCGCCGATCACGGCATCACCGGCGTGCTGGGCGACAAGCTCTACGACATGGGCAAGGAGGATCCCCAGGAGCTGGCCTATCTGAAGAACACTCCGGCCTCCGAGCTGGGCTCCTGCCGCTATAAGCTGGCCGATCCCGAGAAAGACGACACCGACTACAAGCGCATCCTGGAGGTGTTCAAAAAGCACAACGTCCGCTATTTCTTCTATAACGGCGGCAACGACTCCATGGACACCTGCGACAAGATCAGCCGCTTTATGTCCAAGTCCGGCTGGGATTGCCGGGTGATGGGCATTCCCAAGACCATCGACAACGACCTTTGGGGCACCGACCACTGTCCCGGCTTTGCCTCGGCGGCAAAGTATATCGCCACCAGCGCCATGGAGGTCTCCAAGGACGGGCGGGTCTACCCCACCGGCCAGGTGACCATCATGGAGATCATGGGCCGCCACGCCGGCTGGCTTGCCGCCTCCGCCGCGCTGGCCACCCACTTTGGCGCCGGCCCCGATCTGGTGTATCTGCCGGAGCTGGACTTCGACCAGGAGGCGTTTTTGAACGACGTGGAGCGGATCTATAAGGAAAAGGGCACCTGCCTGGTAGCCGTGTCCGAGGGCCTGCACTATGCCGACGGCACCTTTGTGTCCGAGGCCAAGACCAGCTCTACCGACGGCTTCGGCCACGCCCAGCTGGGCGGCCTGGCCGCCCGTTTGAGCGAGATGGTCAAGGCCCGCACCGACGCGAAGGTACGCCCCATTGAGCTTAGCCTTCTGCAGCGCTGCGGTGCCCATCTGGCCTCCAAGACCGACGTGGAAGAGGCGGAGCTGGCCGGCCGCACGGCCGTTGAAGCAGCCGTCGCCGGCGAGACCGGCAAGATGGTGGCCTTTGAGCGGGCTTACGACGAGAAGGGCAACTATGTGTGCAAGACCATCCTGCTGCCTCTCACCTCTGTGGCCAACGCGGAGAAGAAGGTTCCTCTGGAGTGGATCACCCCGGAGCACAACTTCGTCACCAAGGACTTCATCGACTATGCCCTGCCCTTGATCCAGGGCGAGCCGGAGCGTCCCACCGAGTGCTCCCTGCCCCGCTATGCCCGGCTGAAGAAGATCCAGGCATAAACCGTTTGCTTGTAAGCAATTCCAATAACATCCAGATCCCCCTTTGCATAGTATGGCTTGCAAAGGGGGAAATTTATTTGCAAAATATGGATTCCTGCACCTATAAAGAAGGGCCTCTGCCCTCCTGTGCGCCGCTGGCTGTGCCTATGCTGGCCTCCCAGCAGAGCAGCGAGCCGGCCTATGACAGCGCCGACGCCCTGGCAAAGGGCACGCTGTTTCCCGGTCTCGACCTGCCCTTTATGGACTATGTGGCCGCCGGCCCTGTGGAGAACACCCCGCTGGCCGAGCTGATGGCTTTGGATTTTGTGTGCCAGGAGCTGGCGCTTTATCTGGATACGCACCCCAATGACGCCGAGGCATTCAAGACCTGGAAGAGCTTTACCGCTCTGGCCAAGGAGGGCCGGAAGCGTTATGTGGAGATGTGCGGCCCCGTCAAGCGCTCTGACACGGCCAAATTCAACTCCTGGGTGTGGCCGGAAGATCCCTGGCCCTGGAACAGCGGCAGAAAGGCGGAGAAGAAGTAATGTTCGTATATGAGAAGAAACTGCAATATCCCGTCCGCATCAAGAATCCCAACCCCGCCATGGCGAAGTATATTATTTCCCAATACGGCGGCCCGGACGGCGAACTCTCCGCTTCCCTGCGGTATTTGAGCCAGCGCTACTCCATGCCCTATCCGGAGGTGAAGGCCGTTTTGACCGACATCGGCGTGGAGGAGCTGGGGCATCTGGAGATGGTGGGAACCATCATCCACCAGCTGACCCGGAACATGACCGTGGATCAGGTGGAGAAGGCGGGCTTCCAGGACTATTTCGTGGATCACACCGCCGGCATCTACGCCCAGGCGGCCGGCGGCTGGCCCTACAATGCCGCCGCCTTCCAGGTCAAGGGCGACGTCATCGCCGACCTGGCCGAGGACATGGGGGCAGAGCAGAAGGCCCGGGTGACCTATGACAACATCCTGCGTATGGCCGACGACCCGGACGTGATCGACGCCATCCGCTTCCTGCGTGAGCGGGAGGTCGTCCACTTCCAGCGCTTTGGCGAGGCCATGGACATCGCCACCTCCAAAATGGATCAGCGCAACGTGTACGCCGTCAACCCGGCGTTCGACAAAAAGAAGTAAACAGGATACAGCAAGACCGGCCGGAACACCCGGCCGGTCATTATTTTATTCCTCAATGAGCTTTGCAAAGTCGTCCTCGGTGATGATGGGAATGCCCAGCGCCTCCGCTTTGGTGAGCTTGGAGCCGGGATTGGCCCCCGCTAGCACGTAGGAGGTCTTTTTGGACACGGAGCCGGAGGCCTTGCCGCCAAAGCGCTCGATGATCTGCTCCGCCTCCGAGCGGGTAAAGCGCTCCAGCGCGCCGGTGAGCACAAAGGTCTTGCCGGCAAAGCGGTCATCCGCGATCTCCTCACGGCTCTCAAAGGACACCCCCGCCTGCCGCAGCAGGCCGATCTGGTGCTGGCTCTGCTCCGAGGCAAACCACTCGGCGATATACCGGGCGGTGACGGGGCCCACGTCCTCGATGGCGGTCAGCTGCTCCTCCGTCGCCTGCATGAGCTCGTCCAGGGAGGCATAGTGGCGGGCCAGGACTTTCGCCGCCTTGGAGCCCACCTGCCGGATGCCGAAGGCGCACAGGAGCCTTGCCAGCCCCCGGGTCTTGCTCTGCTCCAGATTGTTCATCAGATTCTCCGCCGACTTCTTCCCCATCCGCTCCACCGCGGCCACGGACTGGGGCTCCAGATAGTAAAGCTCCGCCGGCGTCTTGATAAGGCCCGCCTTGTCCAGCGCCTCCACCACCGCCGGGCCCAGGCCGTCGATGTCCATGGCGTCCTTGGAGGCAAAGTGGACGATATTGCGCAGCCGCTGGGCGGGACACTCCGCGCCGGTACAGCGGATGGCGGCGCCGTCCTCGTCCCGGACGACGGGCGCGCCGCAGGCGGGGCAGGTCTCCGGGAACCGGAACACGCCGTCGCTCTGCTTTTTGACCACCTCCAGCACCTCGGGGATGATCTCCCCCGCCTTCTGCACCAGCACCGTATCTCCCACGTTCACCCCCAGATTTTCAATGAAATCCTGGTTGTGGAGCGTGGCGTTGGTGACGGTGGTGCCTGCCAGGCGAATGGGCTCGATGACGGCCTTGGGGGTGAGCACGCCGGTGCGCCCCACCTGGATGAGGATATCCACCACACGGCTGGGCTTTTTCTCCGGCGGGTATTTATAGGCCACCGCCCAGCGGGGATATTTGGCGGTGCTGCCCAGCGCCTGCCGCTGGGAGAGGCTGTTGAGCTTCACCACGGCCCCGTCGATATCAAAGGGGTATCCCTCCCGACCCTCGCCGATGGCGGCAATGGCGTCCGTGCACTCCTTCGGCGTCCGGCACAGGGTGTGGGCCACCACGGGAAAGCCCATAGCGGCCATGGCCTCCAGCGTCTCATAGTGGTTCTGGTAGGTCACGCCCTCCGCCAGCTGGATATTGAAGCAGATGATGTCCAGCGTCCGCTGGGCGCACACGGCCGGGTCTTGCTGGCGGAGAGATCCGGCGGCAGCGTTGCGTGGATTGGCCAGCAGCGGCAGCCCCTCCAGCTCCCGCTGAGCGTTGATGGTCTGGAAGGTCTCATGGGACATATAGACCTCCCCCCGGACGATGATGCGGGTGGGGGCGTTTTTCAGCTTCTTGGGCAGGCTGCGCACGGTGCGCAGATTCTCGGTCACGTCCTCCCCCACCGCGCCGTTGCCCCGGGTGGCCCCCTGGTACAGCACGCCGTTGCGGTACTCCACCGCCACGGAGAGGCCGTCGATCTTCGGCTCCGTCACATAGTCGTGAGGCGCGTCCAGAGAGGCGTCCATCTTATCCACAAAGGCGGCCACCTCTTCAAAGGAGAACACGTCCTGCAGACTCTCCAGCGGCACGGGGTGCTCCACCGGCGCGAACGCCTCGCTCACGTGCCCGCCCACATGCTGGGTGGGCGAGTCGGGCCTGATCCACTCCGGGTGCTCGGCCTCCATGCGCTTGAGCTCGTTGTTCATCCGGTCATATTCAAAATCGGACACCAGCGGCGCGTCGTTGTCGTAATAGGCGACAGACAGAGCCAGCAGCTTTTCAACCAGCTGGTTGTAAGCCTCTATCGTAGGTTCCATGGTCACTCTCCCAATTCATATAACTGCCGGGCACCTGCCCGACGATCACCGTTTCAGATACGAGAATCTCCGTATGCACCGACGTGTCCATATCCCGCCAGGGCAGCAGAAACGAAAGCTGCACGTCCAGCTCCAGAAAGATCTGGTGGCGGGTCTGGTTGATGCCCGCACCGGTCAGCTCGCTGCGAAAGCCGGCTGTGCTGGAGGACAGCATGGTCACGTGCACGGGGATAGACGGGCCCCGGTTCATGAGCAGCGCGCTGCCCAGCAGGTTCGTCACGGGGATCTCCACCGTGAGTTTTTCCTCTTCCGTCTCCTGCACCGTCCTGGACAGCACCTCCGCCGCCAGACTGTTCACCGCCACCACATCGGCCCGCACCGCCGCGATATTGCCCTGTCCGTCCCGTTCCAGCTCCACCAGGCCGCCGGCGCTGTACTCCGGCTCCCGCATCACGTCCTTGACGATGTCGTTCACGGCCGTGACCACCGCGTCCCGGGCGGCCGAGGCGGCGTATTCCGTCACCATGCTCCGCAGCACGATCCCCGCCGCAAAGAGCGCCCCCATGGCCAGCAGCAGGATACACAGCGCCATTGCCGTCCGCAGGGTACGGCGGGCGTCCGGCTCCATCTGTCCCCGGCGAGGCCATCGTCTGATCGGCATAAGGTCACCCCCTATGCCAGCGTATGCGCCCGCCCGGCAGATTATGACGTTATTTTGCCATTTCCTCCAGGAAAAGACGGGCCATCCTGTACTGATCCTCGCACTCCTGCACCTTGGCGATGCTGGAGGGCGAGTGGATATTGCGCACCGGCACGGAGACCGCCGCCACCTGGGCGCCGGCGCAGCCACGCTGGAAGGCGGAGCCGTCCGTCCCGCCGGCGATCCTGGTCTTAGTCTGCCAGGCGATGCCGTTTTCATCCGCCAGGCGGCAAAGCGTCTTAAAGAGCGTCCGGTCATATATGGTTCCCCGATCCATAAAGGGGATCACCACGCCCTTCCCCAGACAGCAGACAGGATTTTCCCTGTCTCCGCCGGGGACGTCCGCGGCGGTGGTGCCCTCCAGGACAAGCACGACCTCCGGCTGGATGCTCCTGGCCGCCACGGTGGCGCCCCGGGTGCCCACCTCCTCCTGCACGGTGAAGGCAAACCAGCAATCGCAGGGCAGGTCGCTCTCCAAAAGCTCCAGCATAACGGCGCAGCCGGCGCGGTCGTCAATGGCCTTCGCTTTGATGAATCCGTCGCCGAAGCGTACGATCGTATCGCTGAAGGCCGCCAGGTCGCCCAGAGCTATAACGTTTTGGGCCTGCTCCCGGCTGTCCGCGCCGATGTCGATGAACATCTCCCCCATGGCCGGCACGTTCTTGCGCTGCTCCGCCGTGGTCATGTGCACCGCCTTACAGCCGATCACCCCCGGCACGCGCTCCGGGCCGATGAACACCTGCTTGCCCAGCAGTACCCGCCGGTCGATGCCGCCGGCCTGGTCAAAGTGCAGAAAGCCGTCTGGGGTGATGTTGGTGATAATGAGCCCCACCTCGTCCATGTGGGCGCAGAGCATCACCCGCCTGTCCGGCGTCCGGGCGCCCTTTTTGAAGACCATCAGGTTCCCGAGCGGATCGGTCTTTATCTCGTCCGCGTGGGGCATGGCCCGTTCCAGGATATAGTCCCGTACCTCGTCCTCGCCGCCGGTGACGCCGCTCAGACAGCACAGAGTTTCCATCGTATCCAGCATCACTTACACCTCCATGCTCTCCACATAGGCCGCCAGCAGCTCCACGATGGCGTCCATATCCTCCCGGCAGACCACCTCCACCGGCGTGTGCATATACTTCAGCGGCAGCGAGATCAGTGCCGTGACCACGCCGGTGCGAGCCACCTGGATGGCATGGGCGTTGGTGCCGCTGTTGCCGCCTGGAACCACCTCCGTCTGGTGGGTGATCCCCCTCTCCTTTGCCAGGGCAAAAAGCTCCTTTGTGAGAGCGGCGTTCATGTTGGGGCCGATGCCGATGGCGGCGCCCTTTCCGCACACACAGGGGGCGTCCTGCCCGTCCGGCGTCTTTCCGTGGGTCACGTCCACCACCAGCGCCACGTCCGGCTGGATGTTCCAGGCCGCCACGGTGGCGCCCCGATGGCCGACCTCTTCCTGGGTGCTCACAAGGCAGTACACGTCCGCGTTCAGCTCCTGGGCGCACAGCCGCTCAAAGGCCTTTATGATGATGGCCGCGCAGGCCCGGTCGTCCAGCGCCTTGCCGCACAGCTGGTTTTCCCCCAGCTGTGTGAAGCTGTTGGCATAGACCACCGGCGTGCCCAGGGGCACCTGCTGCTCCGCCTGCTGCTGGGACAGCCCCACGTCAATGCAGAGCTTGTCCGCTTCAAAGGCGTGTTTTTTTTCCTCCGCCGTGAGCACGTGGGGCGGCAGCACGTCGATCACGCCGAACAGAGGCGGATCGGACAGCACCAGCACCTCCCGGGCCGGGAGCATCCGCTGATCCACCCCGCCCAGCATGCCGAAGCGGAGAAAACCGTCCTGTATCCCGGTGACGACAAAGCCGATCTCGTCCATATGGGCGTCCAGCAGAACGGTCTTGGCCCCCGGCTTTCCGCAGCGCTTGAGCGCGATCATGTTGCCCAGGGCGTCCGTCTTTACCTCGTCCGCCACGGGGCGCAGATAGTCCCCGATCCAACGCCACACCGGCTCTTCAAAACCGGAGGGGCCGGGCAGGCCGGACAAGCTTCTGGTCAGTTCAGTCAGTTCCATACGCTCACTCCAATCCCTCTATGATTTGGCGGAACAGTTCTCCCCGTTCCTCAAAATTTTTGAATCTGTCAAAGGAGGTGCTGGCCGGGCTCATGAGCACCGTATCCCCCGGCTGGGCGGCGGCGGCAGCGGCCTTGATCGTCTCGGTAAAGTCGTCGATCTGGCAGATCTCCGGCGCGCCGGGAGCATATTCCGCCGCGCGCTCCACGGCCTGGCGGATCTTATCCGCCGTCTGGCCGGTGAGAAAGAGCTTTTTCACATGCCGGCAGATGGGCGTGCCCAGCGACCAGAATTCGATACCCTTGTCCTTGCCGCCGGCGATGAGGATCACCTTCTGCTGAAAGCAGGCCAGGCCGGCCTCCGTCCGGGCGGGGCTGGAGGCGATGGAGTCGTTGATAAACGTCACCCCGTCCTTTACACGGACGGTCTCCAGTCGGTGCGCTACCCCCGGGAAGCTGCGGGCCACCTGGGCCATGATCTCCGGCGGCGCCAGCCCCCATGTGGCCGCAAAGGCGGTCATCATGTTCTCCACGTTGTGCATACCGGGGATCTTTATCTCCCCGGCGGGCATGATCGGCTGCTCCTGCTGTCCGATCCGGGCGCAGATCATCCCGTCCGGCCGCAGATACACCCCCGGCGACACCGGCTCTCTGCGGCTGAACCACCACACAAAGCTGTTGGCCTCACCGGCGCAGCCGGCGGTGACCTCATTGTCCCGATTGAGCACCAGGCGGGCATTCTGCCGCTGGTGCAGGAAGATCTGCTTTTTCGCGTCGATATAATCCTGATAGTCCCGGTGGATATTCAGGTGGTTGGGCGCGATATTGGTGATGACGGCCACGTCCGGGGTGCAGTGCATACTATGCAGCTGGAAGGAGCTCAGCTCCAGCACGGCCACGTCCTCCGGGCCGATCCTGTCCACCTCCGCCAGCAGCGGATGGCCGATATTGCCCCCAAGCCACACCCGCCGGCCGGCAGCCTCCAGCAGCTTTGCGATGACGGTCGTGGTGGTGGTCTTGCCGTCAGAGCCGGTCACGGCGATGATCTGACAGGGACAGAGGCTGAAAAAGACCTCCATCTCGCTGGTGATGACGGCGCCCTTCTCCGCCGCGGCAGCCAGGGCGGGCTGAAACGGCAGAAAGCTGGGGGTGCGGAAGATCACATCCCCCGCCAGGCCGTCCAGGTAATTCTCTCCCAGGTGAAAGCGGACGCCCATGGCGCTGTATTTTTCATAGAACTCGCCCATCTGCTGCGCCGTGGACTGGTCGTAGACGTCCGTCTTCACGCCGGCCCCGGCCAGCAGGCCGATCAGCGGCCGGTTGGAAAGCCCGGCCCCCACCACGGCCACCCGCTTATCCCGCAGAGAGGCAAGGTATTCTTTCAGGGTCAAATGTCACACCTCACAATCAAAGACCATTATAATACAACATCTTGTGGTTTACAAGTCATGAATCCCCGCAACATGACACAAAAAAGAGACAGGAGCGTTCCTGTCTCTTTTTGTTGATCGAGTTGACCTGTAAGCCGGATTCTGTTAAAAACGGCCATCTATCTAGGCGCAACGTTGCCGCTGCGCTCAAGCCACCTCCACGGGGAGACCGGGCCGGTCTGATTCCCCTCCACGGTGTTGCTCCGGATAGAGTTTACAGCGGCGGTCTGTCGCCAGAGCGCCGGGTGGTCTCTTACACCGCCTTTCCACCCTTACCGCGCCAAAGGCGCGGCGGTCTGTTTCTGTTGCACTCGTCCTGATGTCGCCATCGGCGGGCGTTACCCGTTATCCCTGCCCTTTGGAGCCCGGACTTTCCTCACGCACAGCCTTTCGGCTCGTACCCGCGGCCGTTCGGAAAACTCGATTTCAACTGCTTTGGGGACGTTAGTCGTCCATGTTCTCCCAGTTGTGCCAGACGTTCTGCACGTCGTCATTGTCCTCGAACACGTCCAGCATCTTCTGCATATTCTTCCTATCGCCCTCCGCGGTGAGGGTGACATAGGTCTGGGGAACCATTTCCTCCTGGGCGGAGTCCAGCTTATAGCCGTGGGCGGTCATATACTCCGCCACCGCGGTCACGTCCTCCGGCGCGGTATAGAGGGTGAACAGTCCCTCCTCCGCCTCCATATCGGCGGCGCCGGCCTCCATGGCGTCCATGAGCACGGTGTCCTCGTCCAGATCCCCGTCCTCGTTGTCCACCACGATCACGCCCTTCCGGTCAAAAGACCAGCTGACGCAGTTGGTGGGGCCCAGGTTTCCGTTATACTTATCAAAGCAATGGCGGATATCGCTGGCGGTACGGTTGCGGTTGTCGGTCATGGCCTCCACGATCACCGCCACGCCGCTGGGGCCGTAGCCCTCATAGGTGACAGACTCAAAGTTGGAGGTATCGCCGCTGCCCAGAGCCTTTTCGATGGTGCGCTTGATATTGTCGTTGGGCATATTGGCGGCCTTGGCCTTGGTGATGACGGCGGCCAGACGCATATTGTTCTTCGGGTCGCCGCTACCCCCCTCCTTCACCGCCACGATCATCTCCCGGGCGATCTTGGTAAAGGCCTGGGCACGCTTGGCGTCAGCCGCGCCCTTGGTTTTTTGTATGTTGTGCCATTTGGAATGTCCGGACATGGTATCTATCCCCCTGTATCATTACGTTACAGGTCATTGTAACACAAATTTCTTCCAATGGCAACTATCTGGCCTTGGGAATTAGAAGAAGTCCCGTCATTCTCTCTCCGTTGGCGGCCCGGATGGCCTCCACGGTGGAGCGGTATTTCTTCGCCACGGCCCACATATCCTCGCCCGGGCCGATCCGTACCAGAGACACGGACGGCGCAGCCGCAGCGGCCTGCCACGCCTGTTCGTCCTCCGTCACGTCCGCCACAGCGGCGACGGTCACCTCCGTGACGGCGGCGGCCTCCATCTGCAGGGTCACCCGCACGTCCAGGCCGCTTCCCGCCGGGGCGCAGTAGATGTCCGCCGGCGTGACGCAGACGTTCCGAAGCTCCGTGCCGGGAGCTATGTCCGTCGTGAACTCCGCGTTCAGCCGGCACCTGGCGGCGGAAAAGCCGCCGTCCTCCGCCCGCAGGATGATATGCACGTTCACCCAGGTCTTTATGGTCTGTCCCTCCGCCGTCACGTTCCCCACGCTGGCGGACGCGGTGAGCACCTCTCCTGTCCCGCCCAGAAGCTCCGCGCTGCCGGTCACTGTCTGGCGCATGAGAACACTCTGCACAGAGCTGACGACGCTCACGTCCTCTGTCTGGCCGATCAGCGCCGTCCGGTTGCTGTAGAGATCCGCGATATAGGGCACCTGCCGCTGCTCCCGGCATACGGTCTGGGCCACCAGATGCAGCTCAGCCTTCACCCGGCCGTCCTCCTGCTGCTGTTCGGGAAGATCAAAATACACCCCTGTAAACATGAGCGTGACGGCGCCGGAGGCCTCCTCCCCGTCGGCGTCCACCTCCATGATCTGGGAATACTCCGTCTCGTACCGCTCCGCCCAGGTCTGTCCGTCCTCGCCGCCGTAGAGAAGGCACGCGCGCACCCGCCCCCGGAAGACCACCTTGCCGGTGACGTACTTCACATCCTCCACCGCCGCCTCCACCCGCTGGGACAGTATGCTCTCCGCCCGCTGACAGCCCGCCGGCAGCGGGTACTCGTCCGTGATGATGAAGGTCTTCTCCCGCACGTCCGCAGCCGCGGCCATGGCGACAGTCCGCGGCAGGATATGCACGGCGCTGTTTTCGTTCTCCAGCCCGGAGGCCAGCGTCAGGCTGCGCCGCTGGTACACTGTGGCCTCGCAGTCGATATCCGCCCGCAGGGAAAGCTTCCGGGAGTTGACCAGCCGGGCGTCCAGGGCCCGCAGGCGCATCCTGGCCACCGTCCGGCAGTCCGATTCCGCCCCCGGCGCGTCCCCACGCATCTCCACCGGTATGGTCACCGCCAGACTTTGCAGCCTGCCGCCGCCCTCCGGCGTGTACAGCACATATACGCTCAGCGACGCGGAGAGTACGACCGCCCCCGTCTGGGTATCCTTCCCCCGCAGGGTGATGACGCCATCCGCGTCGATGACCGCCGCCGCGTCCGGCATGGCGTCGGGCACGATGCTCTCCGCGGTGAAATCCCGGCTGAACGACCCCGACCAGATCGGGGCCAGGTGCTCATAAATATCCTTTTTCAGGGCCGTATCCATGATCCTATCGCTCCTTGCAAGTTTTTCTATGCAAGGTTATGCCGGGCCTGGCCGGGATATGTCTCACTGGCGCAGCAGCCACACGCCGCCGAAAATGAGCAGTCCCCCGCAGAGCATCCACCAAAACCAGCTGGGCATAAGGAGCATCACGAAGATCAGCGCCCCCACACATACGGACGCATAGCCGCAAAAGCTGCCCCGGCGTCCTCCCCTTCTACGCATAATGACCGCCTCCCATCCATTTTATGGACGGAAGGCGGTCTGGGTTCCAAATCTATGTTTCGATCTCCCAGCGGTTTCGTTTTTCCGCTTCCCCATACAGCCGCAGATAGGAGCCGTACCGGCTGGGGTGGATATGTCCCTGCTCCACCGCCTGACGCAGCGCGCACCCCGGCTCCGCCCGGTGGGTGCAGTCGTCAAAGCGGCACTGGCCGGTATATGGCGCGAACTCTGGGAAAAGCCCCGCCAATTCCTCCGGCAGAATGGGCGTGCGCTCGTCCTCAAAGGAGGCAAAGCCGGGGGTATCGCACAAGAGCGTGCCGCCGCCCATGTCAAAAAGCTCCACGTGCCGGGTGGTGTGCCGGCCCCGCCCAAGCTTGCGGCTCACCTCGCCCACCGGGATAGACAAGCCCGGGGACAGGGCGTTTATAAGGCTGCTCTTTCCCACGCCGGAATTGCCGGTAAAGCAGCAGAGCTTCCCCTTCAGGGCGCCTCGCAGCTGATCCACGCCCTGGCCGGTGACGGCGCTGACCGGATATACGCCGTAGCCGGTGCCGGCATAGATGCTCCG
>CANQDL010000045.1 GCA_947591105.1 uncultured Oscillospiraceae bacterium | reverse complement strand
CGGGAGTAGCACCCGGCGCAGTGGAGGTTGCAGGCGCTGGTGATGCTGGCGATGAGAAAGGGCGGGATGTGCTCGCCGGCCTTTTCCGCCTCCGCCCGGCGCTGGGACGCCTTCCGGCTGGCCGCCGCGAACCGCACCATGAACGCGCTCTCCCGGGGGTCTTTCAGCGTGGCCCGCAGGGCGCCGGATACGATGTTCTCCACGCCCCGGGCAAGATATGCTTGAATGTCAAATTTATCGTCCATCATTTCCCCTCACAGCTTCACCGTGGCGATGTATTCCGTGCCCTCGCCTGTCTGGATGCCCGGGTCGGAGAGGATCAGCTCGCCGCCCAGTGCGCCCATGAAATGACACAGGGCGATGCCCATGTCGATCTTCTGCATATCCCAGCCGGCCTTGTCGGTGTATCCCTTTGTGTGGGCCAGATAGAAGTGGAAGGTGTCCCCGGCCCGGACAATGCGCCAGGGCTGGGAGTTGGTGGCCGAGGGCGCCCACCGCACCATCTCCAGGGCGTCCCGGAGCTTTTCGTCCTTGGTGTTCAGCGGCGCAGAGAAATCGCCGTCGAAAAAGAGCTGTTCCGCGCTCTTTCGCTCGTCCGCCTTGATGGTCTTTCGCATGACGCTCTCCCGTACGGACATCTTCTCCGCCGGATAGCCCAGGGGACTGACGCAGAACATCCACTCGCTGTCCTTCACGTCCGCCGCCCGCTCAAAGAGCGAGCGCTTCATAGTCCCGCCGATCCAGGTTGTCCCGATCCCCAGCGACCAGGCGTAAAGAACCAGCTTTTCGAAGGAATAGCCGTATGCCTCCTCGCTGTGGGGAACCTTGTCCACCTTCGCCGTCACATAGCAGCTCTCCCCCACGATCACCGGGCTTCCCAGGCCGTGCTCCTTTGCATCCAGCAGGACAAACCACACCGGGATGCTGTAGGGATTTGGTATCTCCCGCATATAGGCCCGAAGCTTGCTCATGTCCTCCGCCCGGAGCGGTTTCCCGTCAAAGGTTCGCACGCTCCTTCTCGTTTTGACCAGTTCCATCCTGTCCATCTCATTGCCCCTCCCTATCCGTCAGCTTTCCGATGATCTCGTACAGGGTTTTATAGAGTCCCGCCGCCCTCTCCGGCTCCAGCTGGACGCAGGCGGCCAGCCGTCCGGGCACAGCGAGGGCCCGCTCCTGGAGCGCCTCGCCCTCCGGGGTGATGGCTACGAACACGTCCCGCCCGTCCTGCCGGGAGCGCCGCCGGGTGACATACCCTTTCTCCTCCAGTCGCTTCAACAGCGGCGTCAGGGTGCTGGAATCCAGAAACAGGCGCTGGCCCACCTCTTTGATGCGCAGCTCTCTGTGCTCCCACAGCACCATCATGGTGATGTACTGGGTGTAGGTCAGCCCCAGCTCGTCCAGAAAGGGCTTATAGGCTTTCACGATCTCCTTGGCGCAGGCATACAGGGGAAAACATAGCTGGTTTTCCAGCCGCAGCGGCGCATACCGATCTTCCATTTTCCTCTCCTTTTTGATCTTGCAAGATTGATTTAAGTATAAACCATATTTGCGCAAATGTCAATCGTACGTGATGATGTCCTCCGCCGTCAGTTCCCGCAGGGAATCCCGGGTTCGCGACGGCTTCAGCTGGATGAACGCCGCGATCTCGGACGCTTTCGCCGCGGCGTGGCCGGTAAGGCAGCTGATGATCTGCTCCTTGACCCTTAAGTTTATCGCCGCTTTTTATCGGCGCCCTTCTCCGCAAGGCAATCCACCGTTCATTTCAACATTCTCGTCAGCAGGATCTCCGAATACTTGAAGGCTCTGGAATGACCGGCAGTCCCCTCATTCCCCGCAAATCCTCCCCGCCAAATGCAGCATCCCGCTTATGTATTCCTCTTCCGGTGTCAAAGTCATCAGTGACGGTGACCCGCTGGAGATCTATACGGAGAAGGACGGGGAGGTCATTTTCAAGAAGTACTCTCCCATGGGCGAGCTCAGTTCCTTCGCCGAGCAGATATGCGAATCCATGCACAAGACGGCGGAATACGCCGCGGCCGTGTGCGACCGGGACAGCGTGATCGCCGCGGCTGGAGCGGGCCGGAAGGAGATCATCGACCGGCACATCAGCCCGGAGCTGGAGCAGATCATGGAGGGCCGCCGGGCCTTTCGCGCCGAGCCGGGCGGCCGGCGGGTACCCATCACCGACGGGGAAAACGCCCCCGGCGCCGCCGTGGCGGTGCCCATCCTCTCGGAGGGCGACGTGCTGGGCTGCGTGGTATTTCTGGAGCGGCCCGACGGGGTGCGCGCCGGCGACACGGAGCTGAAGCTGGCCACCACCGTCAGCGGTTTTCTCGGCAAACAGATGGAATCATAAGAAAACACCCTGCCCGCGGCAGGGTGTTCCCTTATGATTGACCGGTTCCCGCCAGAAAAATGGCCGTCCCATATTGTTTTTTCCGGCAGGAAACAATATAATAGGATCTGCGAAAATCTGTCCGATCCTCCCCCGGGGAGCGAGGCTTATATTTTCTGGAAGAGAGGAAATAACATTGAGGAAGGTATTTGGCGGCCTGTGGAAAGTGCTGGCAGTCGTTCTGCTGACAGTTCTGGCCGTCCTGCTCAACGCGCTCTGCGCCTGCGCCATACTGGCCTACGGGCCGTCGACCGAATGGCAGCGCCGGTTTGTGGCGACCTTTGACGAGACCAGCGCCATGAAGTTCGTCCCTCGCATCTTTCTCTCCGAGGACAAGGTGCAGGCGATCCTTCACCCCGGGCCGGAGCAGCCGGAGGAAAATCCCTTTGTGGAGCTGACCTTTGAAAACGGCACCCAGAACGGATCGGGCGGCGGGCAGAAAGTGGTGATCGCCGACCCGCCCGCGGAGGGCGAGCAGTGGATGGAGATCGTCGACATCCGCACGCCCACCTACCGGGGCAAGCTGGTGAAGGTGCGCGACCCGTCGCTGGTGGTCATCGGTATGCTGGATACATACGGCTACAAGTATCAGGGGCTGTACCTGACGGAGTTTATGGAGAAATACAACGCCGTGGTGGCCTCCAACGCCGGTGGCTTTGTGGATCCCCACGGCACCGGCAACGGCGGCCAGCCGGACGGTCTGGCCATCCGGGACGGGGAACTGATATGGGGCTCTGCCGACGAGTCCTACAACGACGTCATCGGCTTTGACGCCAACTACATCCTCCACGTGGGGGACATGACCGGCCAGGAGGCGCTGGATCTCGGTCTGGTGACCGCCATCAGCTTCGGCCCCGGCCCGGTGCTGATCCAGGACGGACAAGTCCAGCCGGATCTGGGCGGCGGCGTGAATCCCCGCACCTGCCTCGGCCAGACGGCCGACGGCACCGTCCTGCTGTTTGTCGTGGAGGGACGCCGGCCCGACAGCCTGGGGGCCACCTATGACGATCTGGCCCAGGTGATGTATGAGCACGGCGCGGTCAACGCCGGCAATCTGGACGGCGGCTCCTCCTCGGATATGTATTACCAGGACGAGCAGATCATCTGGAACTCCTTTTATACCGGCGCCCGCCGGATACCCAACGCCATTCTCGTATTGGACGGAGGTGCTGTAGATGGGTGACCGGCAGGGCAGACATCTGGCGCCGGACACCGGCGCGTCCCCGCGGCGCAGCGCCTCTCCCCGCCACAGCGCGCCGGAGACAGAGGCTCCCCGGCCCCGCCGCAGTGCGCCGGCGCAGACTGACATCCCCCGCCGCCGCAGGCCGGAGGAAGGGGAATCTCCCCGGCGCAGAGCGGCGGAAAAATCTAAGCGTCCCCGCCCCGAGCCGGCGGAGAAAGAGGCGCGGAGCCCCCGCCGCCGCAGGTCGGGAAAGAAACCCCGGCGAACGCTGTTTCGGCGCATCCTGCTGATCTATCTCGCCATTTTGGGGGTGGTCACCGGGTATTTGCAGCTGCGGCTCTGGCTGTATCTCGACCACTCCCAGACCCAGATGGAGCAGGAGGCGGCCAACAAAAAGGCGCTGTTCCAGGCCCCCCAGCTGGCCTTTGAGCAGTGGTGGGACGAACAGACCGGGGAGGACTGGGCGGCGCTCTGCTCCTCCGGCCAGGTCAGTCCGGTGGAGAGCCGGGAGCGGGTGACCGATTATTTGGCAAGCCTGTTCTCCCCCGGCTCCGCCCAGGCATATAAGGACGCCAGCTTTACCAGCCAGGCGCCGGTCTATCTCATCAAAAACGGCGACCTGCCGCTGGCCCGCGTCGCCCTGTCCGGGCAGGATCTGGACTGGTACGTGTCCAATGTGGAGATGCTGCTCTCCGCGGATCGGTCTGTCACCGTGACCGTGCCGGCCAGCTGCACCGTGAGCTTCAACGGCATACAGCTGGACGAGCAGTACCGGCAGCCCGCCGAGAGCATTCTGCAATATGAGCCCGTCAAGAGCCAGCTGAAGACCCCGGTCACCTGGGTCGACTACACCGTGGACGGACTGCTGGCCGAGCCGGTGATCGCGGTGACGCCGCCGGAGGGCTTTGAGACGATCCAGGACGACGACGGGAACTATCTGATCACCCTGCCGGAGGACAACACGGGCAGCTATCCGCTGCAATCCGTCAAATTCGTCCGGGCGTTCCTCAATTACTACATGAACGGCTACCACAACACCTGGAACAATCTCTACAGCGTGCTCGCCTATCTGGACGAGGGCACCCAGGCCTATGAGGACGTAGAGCACACCTACAGCAGCGTCAGCTTTGCCAGCTACTATCTGGACATCGACACGACAAAGACCCAGGCCGGGAACGTGATCGTCTGGGCAAACAACTGCTTCAGCGTGGACGTCACCTACGACGCAGACGCCACCATGATGGGCGAGCCCGTGGATTACGCCAACGCCACCATGCGCGTGTACTACATGAAATCGGGCGACGGCTTTTACATCAGCCATTTTGAGACGCTGTAAAATCCGGCGTCACCCCAACGGACAGGAGCCCTGAAAGGGGCTGGGTGCGTACTATGAAAGTCACCGTCATTATTCCCTCGTTCGATCCCGACGAGAAGCTCTGCCCTGTGGTGGACGGTCTGATCGCCGTGGGCTTCGACGATATCGTGCTGGTCAACGACGGCAGCGCGGAGCGGTGCCGGCAGCCCTTTCTGGACGCCGCCTCCCGGCCGCAGGTCACCGTGCTCACCCACCAGGTGAACCGGGGCAAGGGCCGGGCGCTGAAGACCGCCTTTGGCTGGTGCATGGAAAACCGGCCGGAGATCGACGGCGTCGTCACCGTGGACGGGGACGGTCAGCACAGCCCGAAGGACGTTCTCGCCTGCGCCCAGGCCATGATCCGGCAGCCGGAGAAGATCTGGCTGGGGGTCAGAGACTTCTCCCTGGAGCAAGTCCCCTTTCGCAGCCGGATGGGCAACACCATCACCCGAGGGTTTTTGAAGCTCGCCTGCGGCGTGGGCGTCACGGACACCCAGACCGGCCTGCGGGCCATCCCGGCGCAGTATCTTCCCCTGATGTGCCAGATTGAGGGAGAGCGGTACGAGTATGAGATGCAGATGCTCCTTTCCCTGCGCAAGCTGGGGATCGGCCTGGGGGAGATCGTCATCGACACGGTGTACATCGACGAGAACCAGACCAGCCATTTCGACCCGCTGAAGGACTCCTGGAAGATCTATAAGATCATCTTCCGGCATATCTTCCGCTCATGGCGCTCCTTTGCGGCCTTCACCGCCAGCTCCGTCGTCTGTTTTCTGCTGGACAACGGCCTTTTCACCCTGCTCAACGCGGTGGTGCTGACCAGGACGCCGGACGGCCCGCGAGAGCTGGCCGCCACCGCCGGGGCCCGGGTCGTCTCCAGCGTCGTCAACTTTCTTTTGAACCGCCGCCTCGTCTTTCGCAGCCAGAGCGCGGCCGGGCGCTCCGCCGGGCGGTACTTTCTGCTGGCAGCCGCCCAGTGCGGCCTCTCCGCGCTGCTGGTGTACCTGATAAACACCCTTCTGGGCACCTCCAACGTCATGGAGACGGCCGTCAAGATCCCCGTGGATATGCTGCTTTTCCTGATAAGCTACTCCATCCAGAAAAAGTGGGTGTTCAAAGACAAATGACCGTCGGCCTGACGGCGGCAAAAACATATGAAAACCACCCTGCCCGGGGCAGGAGCACGTTTGGAAAGGATGTCACTAACATGAAGAGTTTGAAAAAGGCGGCGGCATGTCTGCTTATACTTGTCATGGCATTGGGACTGCTGCCCGGCTTTCAGAGCGGCGCGGCGAATGGGCAGGAAGAGCAGGATGCGCCGGCCGCTGACCGTATGATAAACGGTGCGCGCGTCGTCGTGGACGGGATCGTACATACAGCGGATATCTATGTGCGCGGCGAAAAATGGCTCCTGTCGGCGGAGGACGCCGAGGCCGTTCTGGGCAGCCCCGCAGAGGATGCGTATGTGGATCTGGACGGTTATGCCCGTTCCCAGGATATCAACTGCGAATTTGACGAGACCCTCAACGCCGTCTATCTCAGCACCTGGAGCGGCTATGGGGAGAAAAGCGGTTCCGCTGATTTTGACCGGGCCTTCCAGCTGGGACTTGTGCCGGATGAGTGGCGGGACAGGGCAGAGGAAACGATCGAAAGCCGGGATTACCGGGCCATACTGGCCTCCATAGTGGAGAGGCTCGCTCCGGATCAGATGGCCGTCTTTGACGAGAATGTGACGGACTACGACACATCTATGACCCGGGGCATGGGCTTCGTCATGGTCTACTACGCCTCAAAGTGTCTGGGCGCCAACACCTTCAACAACGACTTTGACAACACGAGGGTCGACGAGGATGACCTGTGGAGCCCCGTATCGGAGCAGTTTTTCCAGCTCTTCCCCCACTGCGGAGAGGGGCCGGAAACCTGCGGGGGCATGGAGTGGAATGACCCTATGACAGCGGCTTATCTCTACTCTTTCTGGCACAGCTCTCCTGTGTCCGGGTGCATGATCTTCGACTTTGAGGAGGAGACTGGGAAGATGCGGCCGGGCGATGCCCTGACAGTGGAGGAGGCCGTCTCCGCCGCGACGCGCCTCTACGACTCTGTGCCTCAGTACGTTTCCCTGGACGATCCCAGAGCGGCAGCGCCGGACGAGGCCTTTCTGACGGCGGAGCATATGAAAGCGGCCGGACAGCGCGGGCCTGTCACGGCAGAGGATCACCCCGTCTGGACCGGATTTATCTTCGGCTTGGAATATTCTCATGTCTTTGACGTTTCCCCGGATCAGCTGAAGCAGAGCGCCAACTTTGGCTTCAACAGCGCACGGATCAAGGTGGACTACGAGTCCCTGTTCAACGCGGACGTAACGCAGGCCAATCTGTCCGGTCTCCAGACCCTTGACAACCTGGTCGCCACGGCCATTGAATACAACCTCCATCTGAACATCTGCTTCACGACCCTGCCCGGCCGGACAGCCTTCAGGAATTTGGATTACTCGTCCCAGGGCGATTTTGACCTTTTCCTGAATCCGGAAAAACAGGAGCAGGCGGATCGTCTGTGGGCCCTGATCGCGGAGCGCTACCGGGACGTGCCCAGCGCGGTTCTCTCCTTTACCCCCTTCTGGGAGGCGCTCAACAAGCACCTGAGTACCGGGCTCCCCTATGAGGACTACGATCCGGAAGATGTGGGAAGCTATCTTGCCCATGTGATCCGGGTGATCCGTGAAGCGGATCCGGACAGGCTCGTGATCTATGAGCCTGACGCCTCACATGTGCTGGATGAGATCCTTCTGGACGACCAGGCCGCCCTGGCTGCCGCCGGCGACTTGGAGAACACGATCATTTCCTATAACTTCTGTGAGCAGCCCTATGTCTACGCCTGTATGACCGCCACGGAGGGGAAAAATATCGACACCAATAACCACAGTATATTCCCGCCGGAATATCCCACCTATGTTTACAGCGTGAGTTCCAGCATTTCGGCCGAGACCCCTGTGACGATCGACGGCCTGCTTCCGGAAAGCACGCAGTTTGACCTTTATCTTCGGGATGCCTGGGGCGGCGTGCTGACCATTGCGGCGGACGGAGAAGTGTTGTATCAGCAGACGATGGAGCGGGCGGATTACGAGTGCGGGGAGATGGTATCCAGCGGCTACCCCTATGCAGTCAGCGAGAAGAAGATCAGCGTGACCATCCCGGCGGACACGCAGGAGCTGCGCCTGACCTGCTCCGGCGAAGGCCCCAGCGGCAACGGAGTCCATATCAGCGGCATGGATCTCTATCTGCCGGATGAGTACGCGCAGGAGCGCTGGTATTTCGGCTCCGGTTATGATGTGTTTTTGGGAACGGAGACGCAGGAGGGCATACGGAAAGTAAAAACTTCCCGTGTCATGATCTGCCCCAACACAGATACGGAAGGTACCCACATCACGATCCAGGACGATCTCACTTATACCACAGAGTCGATCCTGGCGGAGGCCTCCGCTGACACGATCCGTGTCTGGGGAGACGGGGTCGGGGCGTTTGACGAAAATTGCGTGGTTCGTTATGAGAGCGCCTGTTTTAGCGGAACCATCTGGAGTTCCATGGAAGCCTATTACCGCGACATGCTTTCCATGTTCACGGAGCACGGGTTCAGTTGGTGGAGCAACGACTGGTTCACGCTCGTCACAGACTCTTCCATTCAAATTGCCGGGGAGCCCCTGGTGTCCTACGGGGGCTACCCAGCCTTTAACCTGGAGCTTTTGAAGCTGCTGCAGCAGTATCAGTGCAGCGACCGGTGACGGTTCTAAGCGTATATACGCCCTGCCTTTTCTTGTTGCGGGCAGCGCCTCCGATCCCCCGGGGCAGGGTGGTTTTCATATGCCCTTCACAGCACATACAGCAAAATGGCCAGCAGGTGCAGCACGCTGCCCGCCACCACAAACAGGTGAAAAACGCTGTGCATATAGCGGTGCTTTTTCCCCATCCCATAGAGGATCGCACCCACGGTGTAGCTCACCCCGCCCGCCAGGATCAGCCAAAAGCCGCTCTTGCCCACGGCCTGTATCAGCAGCGGCGCCTTGAAGATGATGGCCCAGCCGATGCCAATATAGCAGACCATGGAAAAGGCCCTGTACCGCCGAAGATCAATGGCCGTCAGGACGGTGGCCACGGCCGTCAGCGACCAGACGACGGCAAAGAGCACCCAGCTCGCCGTCGGGTCGATGGGCCGCATGGCGCTCAGCAGGATCGGCGTATACGTGCCCGCGATGAGAAAGTAGATGGTGCAGTGGTCGATCACCTGCAAGACCCGCTTTCCCGTGCCCTCCCGCAGGCCGTGGTAGACGCTGGACATGGTGTACAGCAGGATCATGGACGCCCCAAACACGGCGCCGCCCACCACGCCCCAGGGATTGTGACGCAGCGCCGCCCGCACCGTACACAGCACCAGCCCCGCCACGCCCACCGCCCCTCCGACGATGTGGGAGATCATGTTAAAGCGCTCCTCGCCTCTTGTGTAGTCCGGCAGTTCCCTGTCCCGGAGCTTTGTGCGCTTCACGGTATGCGCCCCCTCTCCCCTCATAGGATACCCCATCCGGGGCCAAAAGTCGATAGGGCCACGGGGTATAACCCGCCCCGCCTTGCATCTTGTAGAGGGCCGAAAAAAGGAGTAAAATGGGATCATCTCATAGAGGAGGCGATTTGATGAACAAGATCATACGGCGCGTACTGACCATCCTGCCCGCTGTGCTGCTGCAGGCGCTGTGGCTGGTGATCCTCTTCTCCTGGCTGGCGCCATGGGCGGCGGCCATCAGCTTCGCGCTGTCCATCATGGCGTTTTTGCTGGTGCTGTATATCATCACCAAGCAGGACGAGGGGACGTACAAGATCATCTGGCTGCTGCTGGTGCTGACCGTTCCCCTGCCAGGCGCGCTGCTCTATCTCATCTTCGGCAACAAGCGCACCACAAAACCCCTGCAAAAAAAGCTGGCGGACGCAAAGCCCCTTCCCCCTCTGCCGGACGACACCGCCCCGCTCTACGAGGCGCTCTCCGCCCAGGACAAGCGCGCCGCCCAGACCTTCCGCACGGTGCAGACCGCGACGGGCTTTCCCCTCTGCGTCAACAGGCAGGCCGTGTATTACCCCTTGGGGGACGACATGTTCCCCGTGATGCTCGCCGAGCTGGAGAAGGCGGAGAGATTCATCTTCGTGGAATACTTCATCCTGGAGGACGGACTCATGTGGGACTCCATGGTGGACATCATGGCCCGCAAAGCCGCCCAGGGCGTGGATGTGCGGGTGCTTTACGACGATCTGGGCAGCATCGGCACCTACTCCTGGAAAAACGCCGAAAACCTCTCGAAAAAGGGCATCCGCGTCGCTCCCTTCAACCCGCTGCTGTTCGTCAAGGGCACCCTCAACTGCCGGGATCACCGGAAGATGCTCATCATCGACGGGCGGGTATCCTTCTCCGGCGGCGTGAACCTGGCGGACGAGTACATCAACCACATCCAGCGCTTCGGCCACTGGAAGGACATCGGCTTCAAGCTCACCGGCGAGGCGGTGGGAAACTATACCCGTATGTTCGCCGCGTTCTGGAACGCCTTCGCCCACGATCCCATTCCCGACGAATTTCTGGCACCGCCCCCTGCGCCCCAGCCCGGTGGGCCGGAGGACGGTCTGGTGCTCAGCTACTATGACTCCCCCCTGGAGAGCTATGCCGTGTCAAACGAGCTGTTCATCGACCTCTTGAGCCAGGCTAAAAACTACGCCTGGTTCTATACCCCCTATCTCATGCCCGGTGACGCGCTGCTGGGGGCCTTCGTCCGGGCGGCACGCCGGGGGGTGGACGTGCGGATCATCATGCCGGGCATCCCCGACAAAAAGCTTGTCTACCGCATGGGCCGGAGCTTCTATCCCGTGCTGCTCCAGGCCGGGGTGAAGATCTATGAGTACACCCCCGGCTTTGTCCACGCCAAGGCCAGCATCGTGGACGGCGTGATCGGCTCGGTGGGCACGGTGAATCTGGATTACAGGAGCCTGTTTTTGCACTTTGAGAACAACTCCCTCTTCTACCGCGCCTCCCTGCTGGCGGATCTGAAGGCGGATTATCTGGCCACCCAGGCCAAGTGTGTGGAGCGCACGTGCGAGAACATCGACAAGGGCTTCTGGCACTGGATGGTGGACGGCATACTGCGCATCTTCGCCCCGCTCTGCTGACCACCCGCCCGTCAGACCTCCCGATCCGGCGGCTGGCCGACGTGCGCCGGCCACTTACACTCGGTCACGTCCATGTGGGTAAACACGGCCTTGAAGGAGGAATCCTCCGGGCTGCACGCGTACACGCCGAACGACACGTCGCCGGCGGCGTCCCACATATGGCAGATGCGCATCTGTGAAAAATGCGTCCCATCCCCGGAGCACTCGATGCAAAAGTCGTCCTCCCGGCGGCTGAGCCGGTACCACATGCTCTTGACGGACGCGTCGATCGCGGTGGTCGCCCAATCGGAATACCCGTGGTTGGTGACGACGCTGCCCAGGTGCTGGTACCGCTCGTTTTCGTATTCCACGGAGGCCTTCAGCCAGTTTTCGCTGTCCAGATACAGAACCACGCCGCACTGGTCAAAGCGGTGCTTGCTGGCAAATTCCGTCTTGACGACGAAGGAGAAATACCGCTCGCCAGTCCGCATTTGCAGCACCGGGGCGTTATCGTTGCGGAAATGGTAATACGTCCGCTGCCACAGATCGGTGCGGGGCCTTGTCACGATCTCGATCCGGCCGTCCGCAGCGGTGTAGGACAGCGGCTTTCGCGTCCACTGCAGCTTTGTCACGTCAAACATGATAGATCCTCCCTGCGGCGGCTTTCCCGCCAGCGGTATTATACCGCAGCTTTCCCTGCCGGACAACGGGTCTTTCCCGATCCGGCGGCAGATCCTTTTGCAAAACACACAGAGAAAGATCCCGCGGCTCCCCCTCCGGCGCCTCCTCGTTTTTTCTATAACTTATGGGCAAAGGGTTGACTTTTACCCCCTGTGCAAGGTATGATGTTTATATAAATCTACCAAAAACACGACGGAAAACGTTTCTTTCGAAGGAGGTCATTTTTCATGCCGCTGGTTCCTATGAAAGCCATTCTGGACGCCACCGAGACCTACAACTACGCCCAGGGCGCGTTCAACGTGAACGCCGTCTGCCAGGCGAAAGCGGTCATCGAGGTACACGAGATGTTCCGCTCCGCCGCCATTTTACAGGGGGCGGATCTGGCCAACGCCTTTATGGGCGGGCGGACGGATTTCCAAAACGGCACCCTGGAGGACAAGAAAAAGGGCGCCATCAACATCGCCAATGCGGTGAAGAAGTACGCCGAGCACAGCCCCATCCCCGTGGCGCTGCACCTGGATCACGGCAAGAGCTTTGAGGCCTGCCAGGCCGCCATCGCCGGGGGCTACACCTCCGTGATGATCGACGGGTCGAGCCTGCCCTTTGACGAGAACATAGAGCTGACCCGGGAGGTGGTCAAGTACGCCCATGCGCGGGGCGTGACCGTGGAGGGCGAGCTGGGCGTTCTGGCGGGCGTGGAGGATCACGTGTTTGCCGCCACCAGCACCTACACCAACCCCCTGGACGCGGTGGAATTCTTCCGCAAGACCGGCGTGGACGCGCTGGCCATCAGCTACGGCACCAAACACGGGGCCAACAAGGGCAAGGACACGGTCATCCGAAAGGAGATCGCCATCGCCACCAAGGAGTGCATGATGCACGCGGGCATCGAGGGCACCCTGGTCAGTCACGGCTCCTCCACCGTGCCCCAGTACATCGTCGCGGAGATCAACGCCCTGGGCGGCGACATCCACGACGCCTACGGCATCAAGAAGGAGCAGCTCAAGGAGGTCTCCAAGCTGGGCATCCGCAAAATCAACGTGGACACGGACATCCGCCTGGCGGTGACCCGGAACCTGCGGGAGCTGTTCCGGGACGAGCCCAAGCTCCGGGACAGCGCCTCCATCGGGCCCATCTATGAGCTGCTGCGGCAAAATCCCGCCGCCTTCGACCCCCGGGTATTCTTCCCGCCCATCATGGATACGGTCATGTACGGAAACGTTCCCGACGGCGACGTGGCCCGGATCGTGGACTGCATCGAGCGCGGCGTGAAGGAGGTCGTGGGCACCCTGATCGTGGAATTCGACAGCGTGGGCAAGGCCCCGCTTATCAAGCCCGTGACCCTGGACGAGATGGCAGAATACTACCGGGAGAAGGGCATCTGATATGAGCGGGAAAAATATACTCATCGCCCACGGCGGCGGCCCCACGGCGGTCATCAACTGCTCCCTGCAGGGGGCGGTGGAGACGGCCCGGGCCCTGGGCGCGGGCGGAAGGATATACGCCGCCCGGTTCGGGGCGGAGGGCATCCTGGCCGGGGATTTGATCGACCTGACCAACGTGCCCGCGGACACCATCGCCCGCCTGGCGGACACCCCCGCCTCCGCCATTGGCTCCTGCCGCCGCAAGCTCACCGACGCCGACTATCCTACCGTGCTCCAAACGCTGGAGAGATTCGACGTGGGCTGCTTTTTCTACAACGGCGGCAACGACTCCATGGACACCTGCCACAAGGTCAGCCAGCTGGCAAAGCAGGAGGGCCTGGATCTGCGGGTGATCGGCATCCCAAAGACCATGGACAACGACCTCGTTCTCACCGACCATTGCCCCGGCTTTGGCTCCGCGGCGCGGTACGCCGCCATCAGCGCGTCGGAGCTTGCTCTGGACGCCTCCGCCCTGCCCATCCACGTGGTGGTGATGGAGCTGATGGGCCGCAACGCCGGATGGGTCACCGCGGCCAGCGCGCTGGCGGCCCGTCTGACCAACTGCCCTGTGCTCACATACCTTCCGGAGCTGCCGGTGGACGAGGACAAGATGCTCGCGGACATCGAATCGGTCTGGGCCAAGGGAAAGGGCCTGCTGGTCACCGTCAGCGAGGGCCTGCGCGACAGCGCCGGCAAGCCCCTGGCGGATACGGGCATCGTGGACGGCTTCGGCCACACCATCCCCGGCGGCACAGCCCAGCACGTGACCGACGCCATCATCCAAAAGCTGGGCATCAAGTCCCGGGCGGAGAAGCCGGGTCTGCTGGGCCGGGCCTCCATCCCCTATGTGTCCCAGGTGGATCGGACGGAGGCCTACGACGCGGGCTCCGCGGCCGTATACGCCGCCCTGTCCGGGCGCAGCGGCTCCATGGTGTCCATCCAGGCCGACCGGGAGCCGGTCTATGCCAGCCGCATGGAGCTGGCGCCCCTGGCCGACGTGGCCAACGCGGAGAAAAAATTCCCCCTGGAGTGGGTCGAGGACGGCTGCCGCATCGCCGACGCCTTCTTCGATTACGCCTTGCCCCTCATGGGCGGGGATCTGCCCCAGTACGCCATTTTGAGGTGAAGATATGAAACACATCTACCTGAATTTGAAGCGGTTCGACGTGCCCCCCGCGTACGGCGGGGTGAACCGGCTGGCCCCGGTGGAGAGCTGGGGCGCGGCCGTGGTGAGCGCCACCCAGGAAGTCCTGCGCCGGTATGACCCGGCCAAGGCGGAGTTTGTCCAGTACCTGCCGGAGGCCCATCTGCTCTCCGCCGCAGCGGCCCGCACCCCGGACAGTCCCGTGAAGCTGGGAAGCCAGGGGGTCTACCGGATGAACACCGCCGTAGGCGGCAACTTTGGCGCCTTCACCACCAACCGGCCAGCCTCCATCGTCAAGGCCATGGGGTGCCAGAGCACTCTGATCGGCCACTGCGAGGAGCGAAACGACAAAAAGGGCGTCCTGGCCGAGGCGGGCGTGACGGACATGTCCCCCGTTGACCGGCTGCTCAACCAGGAGATAAAATGCGCCCTGGACGCAGGCCTGACCGTTCTCTACTGCATCGGGGAGACAAGCGAGGAACAGGCCGACTGGGAAAATGTGCTGGGCCGGCAGCTGGACGTGGGTCTGGCGGG
Organism: uncultured Oscillospiraceae bacterium; assembly: GCA_947591105.1. Taxonomy (GTDB): domain Bacteria; phylum Bacillota; class Clostridia; order Oscillospirales; family Oscillospiraceae; genus CAJOIG01. The sequence continues at coordinate 846 of CANQDL010000045.1, read as the reverse complement.
GGTGGACAAGTCCCGGGTAGTCATCGGCTATGAGCCGGTGTGGAGCATCGGCCCGGGCAAGACGCCGGCGGACAAGCCCTACATCCAAAAGATCGCCCGGTTCGTCAAGGAGCGCACCGGCGGCATGGACGTGGTGTACGGCGGCGGCCTGAAAGCGGAAAACGCCGCCATGCTGGCCTCCATCGACGAGATCGACGGCGGTCTGATCGCCCTGACCCGGTTCACCGGCCAGATCGGCTTCTATCCGGAGGAATATCTGGAAATCATCCGTCTTTATCTGGGAGAGTGAAGAGTATGAAACTGGATTTTGAGTATGGCAACGGTTTTATGAGCGCCGAGCTGCCGGACTATACGGACGTGTTCATCCCCGGGGTGACCGTCCCCGACCCGCCCTGCCTTGCCCAGGACTGGGACAGTCTTTACGCCGCCACGCTGGAGAGCATCCGCCATCCCATCGGTATGCCCGCCCTGCGGGATATCGCCAAGGCGGGGGATCGGGTGGTGTTCGTCATCCCGGACATCGTCAAGGGCGGCAACCAGCCCACCAGCCACCGGAAGGTGGCCATCCGGGCCTGCCTGGACGAGCTGTACAGCGTGGGCGTGGAGAAAAAGGACGTCCTGCTGCTGTTCTCCAACGGCCTGCATCCCCGGGCCACGGTGGGCGAGATGCGCACCATATTGGGGGATGCGCTGTTCAATGAATTTTACCCCACCGGCCAGATCACCAGCCACGACGGAGAGGACTATGACCACCTGGTGGATCTGGGCTTCACCGCCTCGGGCGACCACGTCATCATGAACCGGTACGTCTTTGAGGCGGACGTGCCCATTCTCATCGGCCACACC
>CANQDL010000044.1 GCA_947591105.1 uncultured Oscillospiraceae bacterium | reverse complement strand
ATGAACATCCTGCTGCAGATCCTGGACGACGGGCGCATCACCGACGCCCAGGGCCGGACGGTGAACTTTGAGAACACAGTGCTCATCATGACCACCAACGCCGGCTCCGACCGGCAGGTGGGCGGTCTGGGCTTCGGCCAGTCCATCGGCGACATGGGCCGGGAGAAGGCCATGAAGGCCCTGCGGGACTTCCTGCGGCCGGAGTTCATCAACCGGGTGGACGAGATCGTCTACTTCCGCCCCCTGTCCGAGGAGACCTTCCGGGGCATCGCCGGGCTGATCCTGGGCGAGCTGAAGGACGTGATGGCCGAGCGGAAGATCGACTTTTCCTGGGACGACTCGGTGGTCAGCTACCTGGTGGAGAAGAGCTATTCCGTCACCTACGGCGCCCGGAACTTGCGCCGGCAGATCCAGAAGGATATCGAGGACGCCATCGCCGCCGAGATCATCGACAAGCGCAAGGGCCAGGTGCGCACCATCTCCGTGTCCGCCGTGGACGGACAGATCATCATCGCAGCGATTTGAGCGGGCGGCGAAGCCGCACCTTGTTGACGACCCCCTTGTACAAAGGGGGAAGGCGGCGTCAGCCGCACCTTATCGAAGGCCCCCTTGTGTAAAGGGGGCTGTCAGCGCCAAAGGCGCTGACTGAGGGATTGTTACCCAGGCTGGAAGTTATCTCATACTGGTAACAACCCCTCCGAGCGCCGCAAACGGCGCCCACCTCCCCTTACACAGGGGAGGCTTTCAATATTGTGCCGCCGTCGGCGGCACACGATCAGAAAGAGCGTACATATATGAAAGAAAAAGATTTCTCCGCCCGTCCCCTGCGGCTGTTCGCCAGCTACTACCGGCCCCATATACGGCTGTTCCTGCTGGATATGTTCTGCGCGCTCGTTGCCTGCGCGGCGGATCTGACGTTCCCCTACGTCACCCGGTACAGCCTCAACGCCCTGCTGCCGGATCGGATGTTTGGCCTGTTCTTCGCCGTGATGGCCATTCTGGCCGGGGCGTACCTGGTCAAAGCCCTGTGCAAATTCATCATCACCTATCTGGGCCACCTGATGGGCGTGCGGATGGAGGCGGACATGCGCACGGACATCCTGACCCACATCCAGACCCTGTCCTTCTCCTTCTTCGACCACAACCGGACGGGCGTGCTGATGAGCCGGGTCACCAACGATCTGTTCTCCATCACGGAGCTGGCCCACCACGGGCCGGAGAATCTGATGACCAGCTTCATCACCCTCATCGGCGCATTCTGCATCCTGTGCACCATATGCCGCCCGCTGGCGCTGATCATCCTGGCGGTGGTGCCCTTTTTCGTGGCCTTCACCGCCCACTGGAACCGCCGCCTGGACGAGGCCAGCGTCCGGGTGAAAAAGACCGTGGGCGAGATCAACGCCTCCATCGAGTCCGGCATCTCCGGCATCCGCACCGCCAAGGCCTTCGCCAACGAGGACATCGAGGCGGACAAGTTCCGCGCCTCCAACGACGCCTACAAAAACGCCAAGCGCCTGTCCTATAAGGTCATGGGCATCTATCACGCCGGCATCGACTCCACCATGAGCCTGATGCAGGTGATCACCATCGCCGCCGGCGGGCTGTTCATCATGCGGGGCAGGATGGATTATGTCGACCTTATCACCTTCTCCCTGTACGTCTCCACCTTCACCCGCCCCATCACCCAGCTGGCGGATTTTGTGGAGACCTTTACCGACGGCCGGGCAGGATTCAACCGCTTCCGGGAGATCATGAACACCAAGCCGGATATCCAGGACAGTCCCAATGCCAAGGATTTGAAGGACGTAAAGGGGGACATCGAATACAGGGACGTGTCCTTCTCCTACACCGACGGGGTGCCCGTGCTGGAGCACGTGAGCTTCACCCTGCCCCACGGAAAGACCCTGGCCGTGGTGGGCCCCTCCGGCGGCGGCAAGACAACATTATGTCAACTTCTTCCCCGGTTCTACGACGTGACCTCCGGCGCCGTCACCATCGACGGGAACGACGTGCGGGATGTGACCCAGCAGAGCCTGCACCGGGCCATCGGCGTGATCCAGCAGGAGGTGTTCGTCTTTGCCGGCACCATCCGTGAAAACATCCGCTACGGCCGGCCGGACGCCACGGATGCGGAGATCGTGGCTGCGGCAGTCCGGGCGGAGATCCACCAGGAGATCCTGGCCATGCCCAACGGGTATGACACCTACGTGGGCGAGCGGGGCGTGATGCTCTCCGGCGGGCAGAAGCAGCGGCTCTCCATCGCCCGGGTCTTTCTGAAAAATCCGCCGGTACTGATCCTGGACGAGGCCACCAGCGCCCTGGACAGCGTCACCGAGCAGCGCATCCAGGCCTCTCTGGACGAGCTGGCGAAGGGCCGCACCGGCATCATCATCGCCCACCGGCTCTCCACGGTGAAAAACGCGGATCTGATCGCCGTGGTGGAGGACGAGAGGATCGTGGAGCTGGGAACCCGGGAGGCTCTGCTGGCCAAAAACGGGGCCTTTGCCCGGCTGTGGAAGGCCCAGAATCTGACCGACCAGTGAGAGGAGGACGGCCTATGGAAAAGATCGGCATATCCCGGACCGGGGCGCTGCTGGCCGGCGCGGAGGACGTGCTCATCCTCACCCACGTGCGCCCGGACGGGGACACCGCCGGCAGCGGCTGCGCCCTCTGTCTGGGGCTGCGCGCCTTGGGAAAGCGGGCCTATCTGGCGGCCAATCCCCCCTCCATGAAGCGGTATGAGAAATACATGACCCCCTATTTCGCCCCGGCCGGCTTTGCGGCCGGCTTCGTGGCTGCGGTGGACGTGCCGGGCCCAGGCCAGTTTCCCCCGGGGTGGACGCCTCCCCCAGGGGGCGTCGATCTGGCCATAGACCACCACGGCTCCAACAGCGGATACGCAAAATATACCTGCCTGGAGGCGGACAGCGCCGCCACGGGCGAACTGGTCTATCTCATCCTGCGCGCCACGGACGTGCCCCTGTCCCCGGACATGGCCGAGGCACTCTACGCGGCCGTGGCCACGGACACCGGGTGCTTTCGCACCCCCGGCACCACCGCCCGCACCCTGTCCATCGCCGGGGCGCTGCGCCAGACCGGCTTCGACGCGGCGGAGCTGACCCGCCGCCTGTTCGAGAGCTGCTCCCCCGCCCGGCTGCGGCTGGAGGCCGCCATGTTTTCCACCATGCGCTTTCCCCGGCCCGGGGTGTGCGTCATGACCCTGCCTATGGACAGCGTGCGCGCTTGCGGCGCCACGGAGGACGACATGGACAAACTCTCCACCCTGACCACCGTCCCAGAGGGCGTGCAGACCGGCCTGCTGCTGCGGCAGCTTCCCGACGGCCGCTGGAAAGTATCCCTGCGCACCAATGGAACCCCCCACGCGGGAGAGGTGATGAGCGCCGTCGGGGGCGGCGGCCACGCCGACGCGGCCGGCGCCGTGGTCAGCGGCTCCCCACAGCAGATCCAGGATACCCTTCTGGCGGCGCTGGAGGATCACCGTCTCTGACCGGGCGGCGCACGGCGATGATTGTCCACGTATCATGGACAATCATCCTGTGATTTTTGGCCATTTTTTGTCCTATGTCCGCCTCCGAGAAAAAATTTCCAGAAATTTGAAAAATAATGCTTGACGTACCGCCGAAAATGTGCTTATATATGTATAGGAGCTGGAGAAGACCCGGATCTGGCGCCAATGAATCAGCCGCCGGCCACGCCCCTGTAATGGGCCCTTTGTGTAACTCCCCTTTCTCCTCTTGATGCTTTCTCATACAGGAAACTCCTTTCCGACCTCAAAGCGCGCAGGGGTGTGGCTTTTATAAATGAAAAAGGCCTGCTGCAAGTTGCAGCAGGTCTTTCTTTTTCTCTTTTGACTGGTCAGTCGTCCCGATCCCGATCTTAACCCGGCACCGCCTTTGCCAGGGCGCGCAGATGTTCCGTCACGGAGCCGGGGTGGGAAATGGTGATCCCCGCCGCGGCCGCCCCCAGCCGGGCGCACGCCTCCGCCGGCAGTCCGGCCGCCAGGCCCACCGCCATGGCCGCCGTCAGACTGTCCCCCGCGCCGGTGGCGTCCACCGCCCGGGCCCGGACGGCGTCCTCCCGCCGGAAGGATCTCTCCTCCGCGCACAGGAGCCCCTCCGCCCCCAGGGAGATCACCACCCGGCGCACCCCCTCGTCCAGCAGGGCCTTGGCGCAGTCCAGGGGCCGGCTCCGGCCGGTGAGGGCCTCCGCCTCCAGCCGGTTGGCCTTGATGGTGTGGAGCCGGGACAGCACGGGCCGCAGGCGCACGCTCTTGGCCGCCGAAACGCAGTCGGCCACCAGCGGCGCCGTTACCTCCCTGGCCAGAAAGGCCAGCGTCTGCTCCGGCAGGTTCGCGTCCACCACCGCCGCGCCGCAGCCGGCCAGGGCGGGCAGCCAGCACGCGGCCAGATCCTCGTCCATACGCGCGCACAGACCCATGTCGTTCACCGCGGCGGATATGTCTCCCCGCTGGTCGCATATGTACAGATAGCGGTTGTTGGGCCGCCGCTCCCAGCGGCAGCCGTCCAGACAGACGCCGAAGCGCTCCGCCTCCTCCCGGATGGCGGCCTGGTGCTCGTCCAGGCCCAGCAGGGAGAAAAAGGCGGTCTGCGCCCCCAGCAGGGCGCAGTTTCTGGCGATGTTCCACCCCACCCCTCCCAGAGTGGTGCGCACCGTGCCGGGGATGGAGTCCCCCCGGTTCAGCGGGCCGTCCGCCTTGCCCCCGATATCCACATTCAACGCGCCGATAACGGCGACTTTCTTTTTTGTCGTATTCATGGTATTATTCTACCGTTAACGCTCACGATTTGCAAGGAGAATCCCTATGACCATCGAAAAAGTAAAGGCCCTATTGGCAGAAAACGGCCTGCTCGACCGGCTGCACGAGTTTTCCCAGTCCACCGCCACGGTGGAGCTGGCCGCCCAGTGCCTGGGGGTAGACCCTGACCAGATCGCCAAGACCCTGTCCTTCTACCGGGGCGAGGGGGCGGTGCTGGTGGTAGCCGCGGGCACCCGGCGCATCGACAACCACAAATTCAAGGAGCACTTCGGCATGAAGGCCCGGATGCTCTCCCGGGAGGACACGGAGGCCCTCACCGGCAACGCCGCCGGCGGGGTGTGTCCCTTCCTGGCCCCGCCGGGGGTGGAGGTCTGGCTGGACGTCAGTCTCCGGGATCACCAGACCGTCTATCCCGCTGCGGGCAGCGCCCACAGCGGCATCGCCCTCAGCTGCGCCGAGCTGGAGGCGCTGGCAAAGCCCGCCGGATGGTGCGACGTGTGCAAGAGTCTGGAGGCGCAGGCATGAGGATATACTGGGATCTTTTCGCGTCCTTTTTCCGCATGGGCGCCATCACCTTCGGCGGCGGCTACGCCATGCTCCCCATCCTCCAGCGGGAGGTGGTGGAGAGCCGGGGCTGGTGCACCAACGAGGAGCTGGCGGACTATTTCGCCATCGGCCAGTGCACCCCCGGCATCATCGCCGTGAACACGGCCACCTTCATCGGCTTCAAGCTCAAGGGCCTGCCGGGCGCGCTGCTGGCCACCTACGGCGTGGTAGCTCCCAGCTTCGTCATCATCGGCCTGATCGCCGCGCTGCTGCAAAATTTCGCCGACTACGCCCTGGTGCAGAACGCCTTCGCCGGCATCCGGGTGGCGGTGACGGTGCTCATCTTCAACGCCGTGTGCAAGCTGTGCAAGTCCTCGGTGGTGGATAAACTCACCACGGTCATCTTCATCGCGGTGGCCGTGCTGGCCTTTTTCCTGAACGTCTCCCCGGTGCTGTTCGTGCTGGTCTCCGGGGTGCTGGGCGTGGCCGTCAAGGTGGGAAAGGAGGCGGGCAAGAAATGATCTATCTGCTGCTCTTCTGGGAGTTTTTCAAGACCGGCCTGTTCGCCGTGGGCGGCGGTCTGGCCACCCTGCCCTTTTTGTACGACATGGGCGAGCGCACCGGCTGGTTCACCGCCCACCAGGTGGCGGACATGCTGGCGGTCAGCGAGTCCACCCCCGGCCCCATCGGCATCAACATGGCCGTATATACCGGCTACACCAGCGCCGGCGTGCTGGGCTCTGTGTGCGCGCTGGTGGGCATCGTCACCCCCAGCATCATCATCATCGTGATCATCGCCGCCTTCCTGCGGGCCTTTCGGGACAACAAGTACGTAAACGGCGCCTTTTACGGCATCCGGCCCACCTCCACGGGCCTGATCGCCGCCGCAGGACTCACCGTGGCCATGGGCTCCCTGCTGCGCATGAGCGCCTGGGAGGGCTGGGGCCGGTTCTGGACGGTACTGGATTGGCGGGCCATCCTGCTGGCGGCGGTCATTCTGGCGGTGAGCAAAAAGTGGTCCAAGCTCCACCCGGTGTTCCTCATCCTCATCGGGGCGGTGGCCGGGGCGGTGTTCCGCTTCGCCGGCGCCTGACCGGCAAAAAGCGCCCTGAAAAAGGGCGCTCTTGCGTTTCCGTCAGTTTGTGCTATAATGAGATAATTGCAATTAGATAGATATTAGTATTCTTTCCAAAAGGAGCCATTATGAACACTATACTCGTCACCGGCGGCGCCGGCTTCATCGGCGCGAATTTCGTCTATTACATGCTGGAAAACCACCCGGACACCCGGGTGATCTGCGTGGACTGCCTGACCTACGCGGGCAACATGTCCACCCTGGCCAAGGCCATGGCCGACCCCCGGTTCACCTTCTACAAACAGGACATCCGCGACCGGGCCGGCATCAACGCCATTTTCGACCGGGAGAAGCCCGACGCGGTGGTGAACTTCGCCGCCGAGAGCCACGTGGATCGCTCCATCGAGGAGCCGGAGCTGTTCGTGCAGACCAACGTGCTGGGCGCCCAGGTGATGATGGACGCCTGCCTGGCCCACGGCAACATCCGCTTCCACCAGGTGTCCACCGACGAGGTATATGGCGACCTGCCCCTTGACCGGCCCGACCTGCTGTTCACGGAGGACACCCCTCTGCACGCCTCCAGCCCCTACAGTGCCTCCAAGGCCAGCGCCGACCTGCTGACCATGGCCTACTACCGCACCTATGGCCTGGCCGCCACCATCAGCCGCTGCTCCAACAACTACGGCCCCTATCAGTTCCCGGAAAAGCTCATCCCGCTCATGATCGCCAACGCCCTGGCGGACAAGCCCCTGCCGGTCTACGGCCAGGGCCTGAACGTGCGGGACTGGCTGTACGTGGAGGATCACTGCAAGGCCATCGATCTCGTCCTGCAAAAGGGACAGATCGGCCGGGTGTATAACATCGGCGGCCACAACGAGATGCGCAACATCGACATCGTCAAGCTCATCTGCGCCCAGCTGGGCAAGCCGGAGAGTCTTATCACCTACGTCACCGACCGGAAGGGCCACGACCTGCGCTACGCCATCGACCCGGCCCGCATCCACGCCGAGCTTGGCTGGCTGCCGGAGACCGCCTTCGCCGACGGCATCCGCAAGACCGTCCAGTGGTATCTGGACAACCGCCCCTGGTGGGAGCAGATCGTCTCCGGCGAGTACCGGAATTACTACGAGCGGATGTACGCCAACCGCTGACATATCCCCGATCCGGAGGAACAGACCATGATCCCCTTCAATGTACCCCCCTACTGCGGCCGGGAGGACGAGTACGTGCTGCAGGCCATCCACTCCCATAAGATCAGCGGCGACGGGTCGTTCACAAAGAAATGCCACCAGTGGCTTCTGGAACGCACCGGCGCGGCCCGGGCCCTGCTCACCACCAGCGGCACCCACGCGCTGGATATGGCGGCGCTGCTGTGCCAGCTGGAGCCGGGAGACGAGGTCATCCTGCCCTCCTATACCTTCTCCTCCTCCGCCAACGCCTTTGTGCTGGCGGGGGCGGTGCCCGTGTTCGTGGACATCCGGCCGGACACCATGAACATCGACGAGCGGATCATCGAGGACGCCGTCACGCCCCGCACCCGGGTGATCTGCGTGGTGCACTACGCCGGCGTGGCCTGCGAGATGGACACGATCATGGCCATGGCCCGCCGCCGGGGTCTGAAGGTGATCGAGGACGCGGCCCAGGGCGTCATGGCCACCTACAAGGGCCGGGCGCTGGGCTCCATCGGGGACTATGGCTGCTACAGCTTTCATGAGTCGAAAAACTACTCCATGGGCGAGGGAGGCGCCATCCTTCTGGGCCAGGACGACCCCCGGGCGGAGGTCATCCGGGAAAAGGGCACCAACCGCTCCCGCTTTCTCCGGGGCCAGGTGGACAAGTACACCTGGGAGGATCTGGGCTCCAGCTACCTGCCCAGCGAGCTGAACGCCGCCTATCTGTGGGGGCAGCTGGAGATGGCGGATGAGATCAACGCCGCCCGGCGCCGCTGCTGGCAGCTGTATTACGAGCTTCTCACGCCCCTGGCCCAGGCCGGCTGCATCCAGCTGCCCACCGTGCCGGAGGGCTGCGTGCACAACGCCCATATGTTCTACATCAAGGCAAAGGATCTGGCCGAGCGCACAGAGCTCATCGCCTACCTGCGCGCCAGGGGCGTACAGGCCCCCTTCCACTACGTGCCCCTGCACTCCGCCGTGGCCGGACAGCGCTTTGGCCGGTTCCACGGAGAGGACAAATACACCACCGCCGAGAGCAGCCGGCTGCTGCGCCTGCCCATGTACTACGGCCTGGCCGAGAGCGACGTGGAGCTGGCCGCCCAGACCGTGGCCTCCTTCTATCGGGAGCGCCGGGCATGAACGGCAGCCGCGCTGTCCGCTCCGCCGCGCCGCTGGCGGCGCTGGGGGCGGGCCTGCTGGCGTTTTTCGCCATAGAGAGCGCCATTGCCCGGCGGGTGGGCCTCGACCTGTTTCTGCCGGTATATCAGGGCACGTTTCTGCCCGGGCGGATGGCCCGGCTGGCCGCGTGCCTTGTGCTGTGCCTGGCCCTGTTTCTGACGGAGCGGGGGCGGGCCCTGGGCCGGACTCTGGACGCCGCCTGCCAAAAGGATCGGTTCCGGTGGGCCCTCGGCGCGGCGGTGACCGGGCTCTTCTTCGCCTGGGCCCTGCGGGTGACGGCGCTGGCCTATATGACCATCGACGACGTGTCCTTCCTGCGGGCCGCCGCCCGCGTCCCGGAGCAGGGTCTGGCCGCACTGCAAAACACCCTGTCCCACTCCGCCCAGGAGAACACCTCCTCCACCTCCGTGCTGCTGTGCTGGCTCATCGGCCAGTTTTACGGCCTGGCGCCGGAGGGGGACTGGTATCTGTATTACCACCTGGCGGTGCTGCTGGGCTCTCTGACGGTCATCGGCCGGTGCGTGCTGGTCAAGACCAGCCGGGCCGGCTGGCCGGTATGGGCCGGGTGCGCCATCCACGGGCTTCTGTGCGGCGGCGTGTTTCTGTACACCTTCGCCCGGATCGCCTTTACCGTCACCCCGGCTGTGGCGGGCTCCGCCGCCGCGGCGCTGATGCTGTGCCGCCACCACGCTTCCCGCCGGGCGGGACGGGTGATGAGCGACGTGCTGAGCGGGGCGCTGATGGTGCTGTGCTTTGCCCAGAGGCGGGCCACCGGGTACTGTCTTTTGTGCTTCTGGGCGCTGGCGGTGGCCTACCAGGTGCTGCGCATCCGGCTGTCCGGGCGGCAGGCGCTGGCAAGGCCCCTTGTCTCCCTGTGCCTGTGCGCGGTGATGACCCTGGCGTTCATCGGCGGCCTGTGGGCGGCCGACCGGCTGGAGTGCGACGACGCATACCGCCAATCGGAATATTACCGCTCCCTGGTGGGGGATTACCTCAACGACCGGATCACCTACGACCAGTACGCCCAGGTAGGCGTCCCCCAGGAGCTGGCCGCGCTCATATACGGCTGGTACTTCATGGACGAGCGCGTCACCACGGAGATGTTCCGGGACGTGTCAGAGATCTACTACGGGGAGCTGACGACCCCGTCCCTGCCCGCCCAGGCGGCGGACGCCGCCGGGTATCTGGCCCGGAGCGTGACAGCCGACCGGCAGATGCTGGCCTACGCCGGATGCGCGGCGGCGCTGCTGCTGGGGTGCCTTGCCGCCCTGCTCCGCTTTGGACGCCGGTACTGGCCGGAGCTTTTGTGCGCGCTGTGCGCCGCCGGAGGCGGGACGGTGCTGCTGCTGGATCTCGCCAGGGACGGGCGCTTTCTCATACGGGTGTTTCTGGTGGTGGCCTTGCCGGCCATCGTCATGCTGCTGCTGCTGGCCCTGTCCGCGCCGGAGGACGAGCCGGACGGGCCCCCCGCCCGGCGCATTGCCGTCCGCATCCTGGCGGGAGTGTGCGCCGGGGGGATGAGCGTCTGCTGCGCCGTGGGGATGTATACCACCCCCCACGCCGCCCAGTCCCTCTCCCGGGCGGACGTGTTTGCCCGGCAGAACGCCATCGAGAGCTACGCCAACGCCAATCCGGACACGACCATCGTCACCTGCGTCTACGACGATTACGACGCCTGCACCGACCCGCTCCACAGCGCGTATACCTACCCTCAGAACCTGGTGGAATGGGGCTACTGCGGGGATCTGGCAAAAGATCCGGCGGATCGGCTGTACGCCGACGCCTTTTTCCGGCCCGACGTGCAGTTCATGACCGACAACCTGTCCGCCGTGCCCCTGCTGCTGCAATACCTCTCGCTGGACTGGGGCCCGGTGCAGGCGACGGCCGTCGCCAGGCCCGCCTCCGGCATCACCGTCTGCACCCTGGAGCAGGTCGTCCCCCCCAGCCCGGACTACACTGGCTGGTATGAGCAAAACGGCATGACCTATTACTTCCGGGACGGCCAGGCCCTGACCGGACAGCAGACCATCGACGGACAGTCCTATACCTTCGCCCCCGCCGGCGCCCAGGCCCAGTTTACCGCCCTGTCCGGCAGCACCCTTGTGTATACCACCGACGCCTACAGTCTCATTGTCCCGGAGGACGCCCCATGACCTTCTCTCTTGCCCTCACCGTGCTGTTCTGCGCCGCGTCCGTCGGGACGGCGGCGTGGCTCTGCGTCCGCACTCTGCGCGCCGGGGAGCGCGGCGGGCAGATCGGGACGCTGCTCTGGGGGGCGCTGATGGGCGCGGGTCTTTTCTTCGCCCTGGAGAGCGGCATATGCCGCCGGATCGGATTCGACCTCTTCCTGCCCGCCGCCGGGGGTACGCCTCTGCCCTGGCGGGCTCTGCGGATGGGGCTTTGTCTGGCGCTGTGCCTGGCCGCCGCCACCGACGGACGTCTTGTCCCGATGCGTGCCCGTCTCCGGACGCTGCTGGATCGGGATCGGGGCTGCTGGCTGGCCGGGGCGCTCACAACGGCGCTGTTTTTCCTGTGGGCCTGGCGGGTGACCGTGTTCTGCTTCATGACCAACGACGACACCACCCTCATGAAGGCCATCGGCGACAGCTCCTTCTGGGGGCTCACCAACGCCTACTCCCACCCCTATCTGTGCGCAGCTCTGCACTGGCTCTACGGCCTGGCCCCCGGCGTGAGCTGGTACGCCGGGCTCCACCTGGCCATCCACGCAGCGGCCATGACCGTCATCGGCCGGTGCATTCATCTGAAGATGCGGGGACGGAACTGGCCGCTGGGCGCGGGCTTCGCGCTGCACGGGATGCTGTGTGCGGGGCTGTTTTTGTACATGCTCTCGGAGCTCTCCTATACCGTCACCCCCGCCGCGGCAGGCGCCGCCGCCGTGGCGCTCATTCTCTGCCGAGACGACACGGATCGCCCCGCCGGCCGGGTGCTGACGGATATCGCCAGCGTGTTGCTGATGGCGCTCTGCCGGCTCCAGCGCGCCCCCACCGCCCAGGCGGTGCTGTGCTTCTGGGTGCTGGCGGTGGTGTACCAGCTGGCGCGGCTCCTCTTCGTCCGGCCCCGGCCAGGCCGCGTCCGGCGGGCGGCCCGGTTTTCCGTGAGCGTCGTGCTCACCGGCGCGGTGCTGCTGGCCGTGGAATACGCCCCCCTGCCCGACGGAGGGCAGAGAGTCTGGAACGAGCAGACCGGCTACAGCTACTCTCTGGCTGAGTATTACCGCTCCACCGTCATGGACTACTACCTGGACAAGCTCTCCGACGAGCAGGTGGCGGCGGTGGGCATCCCCCTGGAATTCGTGCCCCTGCTGCGGGACTGGTGTTTCCTGGACGAGAGCATCACCACCGACACATTCAGGGCCATCGTGGAGACCTATCCCGACGCGATTGGCGACGCGGCATCGGCAGACGCCGGCGCGCCTTCCGGCGGCGGCCAGGCCCCGGCGGAGGCCGGGACAGAGGCCGGTATCGCCGGGGACGGCGGGCAGCAGAGCCCGTCCTCCCAGCCGGAGAGCGCCCCCGCCGGGGGACTTTTCGCCCGGCTGAGAAACATGCTCTCCGCCGCCACAGCCAGCATGACGGCCGACCGCGCCCGCATGGCAAAGCTGCTGGCCGGGTGCGTAGGACTGCTGCTGGCGCTGCTGGTGCTGCGGCTCATACGGTGCGGCCGGGACGGCTGGCTGGAGACGCTGTGCGGCCTTCTCGCCGCAGGCGGCGGGGCGCTGATGGTGCTGTATCTGATCCGGGAGGGCCGGCTTCTGCTGCGGGTCTTTCTGGTGCCCATCGTGCCGGCGGCGACCGTCATGGCCCTCATGGCGCTACAGCCGCCTGAAAAGCCCGCCGACCGCCTGTTTTCCCAGGGCGCGTCCCTCCTGTCCGGACTGGTGACGGCGGCGCTGTGCCTGCTGTGCCTGGTCACCGCCCGGAGCGTGCCCTACGCCGGGCAGAGCGTGTCCCGGCAGGACGTGTTCGAGGGCCAGATCCTGGCCGAGAGCATCGCCGAGGCTTACCCGGACACCACCTTCATCACCAACGCCCTGTCCAACGACGTTGATCCCTTCCATGACCCCGGGGACTATCCGGCCAACCTGATCCGCTGGGGCGACCCGGGCGTGACGGCCTCCGCCGACCGGCTCTACGCCGGAGCGTTCCTCCGGGACGACGTACAGTTCATCTATGAAAAGCCCAGCACCATCGTGGCCGTGCTCCAGTACCTGACGGTGAAATACGGCCCTGTCCAGGCCCGCCTGGCGGCGACGCTGACCAACACGCTGTTTCTGGCGGACATCTCCCGGATCGCCCCGGCAGAGCCAAACTATACCGGCTGGTATGAGCAGAACGGGCTGACATATTACTTCCGGGACGGCCAGGCCCTGGCCGGGCAGCAGGATATCGACGGCCAGAGCTATACCTTCGCCCCCGCCGGCGCCGCCTGTCAGTTCGCCGCCGCCCCCGGCGCGGAGGGCGCCATATACTATACCGACGCTTACAGTCTGGTGCAGCCGGAGGCGGAACCATGAACGAGACAAAAAAGAAGCTGGCGATCATCGGCGCCAACGAATTTCAAGACCCCCTCATCCGCACCGCCAAGCGCATGGGCTTTGAGACCCACGTGTTCGCCTGGCAGGCGGGGGACATCGGGGAGCGCACCGCGGACGTGTTCCACCCCATCAGCATCACGGAGAAGGAGGCCATATGGGACGTCTGCCGGCAGGTGGGCGTGGCGGCCTGCTGCTCCATCGGCTCCGACCTGGCGGTGCACACGGTGAATTACATCCAGCGGCGGCTGGGCAATCCCTGCAACCCGGAAATATGCGACACCGTCGCCACCAACAAATACGCCATGCGCCGGGCCCTGTCCCAGGCGGGGGTGAGCTGCCCCCGGTTCCTGACCGCGTCCCAGACCCCCTCCCCCCAGGATCTGGAGGGCATGGGCTGGCCGCTGATCGTCAAGCCCACCGACCGCTCCGGCAGCCGGGGCATATTCAAGGTGGACGGCTACCAACAGCTGAAGGCCGCCGTGCCCCAGTCTGCCGCCCTGTCCTTTGAGAAAAAGGCCATCATCGAGCAGTTCATCACCGGCACGGAGTACAGCTGCGAGAGCATCTCCTTCGCCGGAAAGCATCACATCCTGGCCCTGACGAAGAAATTCACCACCGGCGCGCCCCATTTCATCGAGACCGGCCATATCGAGCCGGCGGACATCCCGGCGGACATGCTCCCGGCGGTGGCCGCCCAGGTGCAGGCGGCCCTGGACGCGCTGCACATCGTCTACGGCGCCAGCCACGCGGAGTTTCTGCTCACCCCGGAGGGGGAAGTGCGCATCGTGGAGGTGGGGGCCCGGATGGGCGGCGACTGCATCGGCTCCGATCTTGTGTACCTCTCCACCGGCATAGATTACATGGCCGCCGTCATCCAGGCCGCCTGCGGCCAGGCCCCCGACCTGACGCCCCGGCGGACGCCCCGGCGGGCACAGATCCGTTTCATCTTTACCGACCGGGACGCGGCAGAGCTGGAGCAGGCGCGGCGCACCGCCCCGGAGAGCATCTGGCGGGCGGCATACAGCGGCCGCGCCAACGGCCCGGTGACGGACAGCGCCACCCGCCACGGCTATTGGATCACGGAAGGAGCCCCCCTATGAGCTTGAACGGAAAACGGCTGCTGCTGCTGGGCGGCTCCAACAGCACGGAGGACATTCTCCGCTTCGCCCGGGAAAACGGCGTCACCCTCGTCGCCACCGCCCCGGCCCGCTACGGCCGGACGCCCCTGAAGGCCATCGCCGGGGAGTGCTACGACGCGGACGCGGCGGACGAGCAGGCCCTGGCCCAGCTCATTCGCCAGGCCCGCATCGACGGCATATTCCCCGGGGGCAACGAGGACATCATGCCCCACGCCATCGCCGCGGCCGGGATGACCGGTCTGCCCATGTACTGCGACGGGCCCATGTGGGAGCGCTGCGCCAACAAGGCCAGCTTCAAGCAGATGTGCCGCCAGGCGGGCATCCCCGTGGCGGGCACCTACGACCTGGCCGTCACCGCCCCGGAGGACATCCCCTATCCCGTGGCGGTCAAGCCCGCGGACAGCTCCGGCAGCCAGGGCTTTTCCATCTGCCGCAGGCCGGAGGATCTCCGGCCCGCCGTGGACAGGGCCATGCCCTTCTCCCGGTCTGGCACGGTGCTCATCGAGGACTTCATCCCCTACGACTCGTCCATCATCCACTACACCCTGGCCGGGGGCCGGGCCATGTTCTGCGGCATCTCCGACAAGCGCTCCATGCTCCTGGGGGCGGACAGCGGCTCGGTCATGGCTCTGCAGCAGTTTCCCTCCGCCAGCACGGCGGCGTATCTGGCCACGCTGGACGAAAAAGTCCAGGCCATGTTCCGCCAGGCCGGAATGCACGACGGCCCCCTGTGGATCGAGGCGTTCAACGACAACGGCCGGTTCATTTTCAACGAGATGGGCTACCGCTTCGGCGGCTCCATGACCTACCACCCTGTGCGGTATCTCTACGGGGTGGATCAGCTGGAGTGTCTGCTCCGCTACGCCCTGGGACAGACGCCGGATATGAGGGCGCACACCAGCCTCATCCGCCGTGACCGTCCCGCCGGAAAGCGCTACGCCATCCTGCCCCTGCACGTGCGCCCCGGCGTCATACGCGCCGTAAAGGGCGAGCGGGCGGTGGCCGACATGGAGCAGGTCTACGCCTATGTGCCCATCCACCGGGCGGGGGACACCATCCGGCCCACCGGCACGGTGCAGCAGGTGTTCTGCTATCTGCATCTGCTGTATGACACCGAGGCGGATTTGGCCGCCGCCACGGAGCAGATCGTCCAAACGCTGCGCGTGGAGGGCGAGAGCGGGGAGCAGCTGCTGTTTCAGCTCTACCGCTTTTCCTGAAGTACTGACAGAAAAGGAGCGACCCATCATGAAAAATGAGCTCTTCATAAAATATCTCTCCCAGGAGGATCAGCTGCAGGCGG
>CANQDL010000043.1 GCA_947591105.1 uncultured Oscillospiraceae bacterium | reverse complement strand
CGGAACACGAGACGGCCGATACGGCCAAACCCGTTCACACCAATTTTTACCATGATTATATCCTCCTAAAAGTATTTTTGTCTGTTTCAGCGCCAGGCCATAAAGCCAAGCAAAGTCATTATACACCAATCCGCCCGGTATTTCTAGCCCTTTCCTAAAAAAAGAGTATAAAATCGGAAAAATAATTGCCGAAGGATGCCGCCCCTGTTTTTTCGGCATTTTCAGACAAGGATTGCGCTTTGGTGAGGTATCTGGTATTATATGCGGTGTGAATAAGCGTCGGCCTGATATCATAAAAAAGAGAGTGTATGGGTAAAGATATGAGCTTGCAGCCGGAAGTCCTGGCGTCGCTTTTCGGTATGAACCGCGATCCGGTGCTGGGCATAGACAACGAGCGAAAAATCGTTTTCGCCAACCCTGCGGCCGCACAGCTGGGCGCGCAGGCAGGTATACCCGCAGGGGATCTTCTGCCGGAGCACATTCTGTCCGACCAGGCCCGGCAGTTCATTGCCACGCTCCGTATCGGCAGCCGCCGGGCCAATGTGTCCGTCCTCCGCCTGGAGGACGTGACTGTGTGCACCTACAGCTTTCTCAGCGCCGATCCGCCCAGCAGCGGCCAGGTTCGCGCGTTGCAGGCCATGGCCTCCCAGCTGATGACCGCGCGCCTGGCCATGGACGCGCTCAACAACCACATTGAAAACAGCGGCGACCCTGTCATTCAGGAGGCCTCCTCCGCTCTCTACAAGCAGTATTACCTGCTGCGGCGCTCCTGCCTGCACCTGAACCAGCTCATGGGCATTCTGCGGGAGGATCTTCCCTATCAGCCACGGGTGACCGATCTGGGCAACCTGTGCCGGGAGCTGTGCGACACGGTGGGCGAGCTGTCGGGCAGTCTGGGCATCAGCGTGGTGTTCAACGCGGACTTCTCCCTCCACCTGACCATGGCCGACCGGGATCTGCTGGAGGAGATGCTGGCCAATCTTCTGGCCAACAGCCTGCTGCACTGCAAGCAGGGGGACACCATCCACGTGGATCTGCAGCGCCAGGGCGACCGGTTCATTCTGGCCGTCAACGATCCCGGCTCCGGTATCACGCCCGAGCAGCTGGCGAGTATTTTCAACGACGCGCCCCTGGATGACAAGACCGATCCCGCCGCCGGCGCAGGTCTGGGCCTGACCATCGCCCGGGGCATCGCCGAGCGCCACGGGGGCACGCTGATCCTGGAGAGCCGCCCGGGACAGGGTGCCTCGGTGCGCGTCTCCCTTCCCATCCGCCCCTGCGAGTCCACCACGGTCAACACGCCCCTGGCGCGTTACCGCAGCGACGGGATGAACATCGTCTTGACAGAGCTCTCCCCCCTGCTGGATAAAAAGTATTTCAATAAGCGCATGTTCGACTGAAAAGGACGCGGTGTGAGGCCGCGTCCTTAAACTTTTTCCGGCAGTCTATGCCCCGATCCCGAAGAACCGTCTGCCGTTTTCCATGCAGACCTCCGCCACCAGCTCGGGCGTGGTGTGCCGTACCTGGGCGATGACCTCCGCCACCCGAACCAGCTTGCGGGAGTCGTTGCGTTTTCCGCCCGTCCGGGGCATGGGGGCAAGATAGGGGCAGTCCGTCTCCAGCAGCATCCGGTCGGTGGGGATGCTCTCCAGCACCTCCAGGGCCCGCCGGGCCCCCTGCATGGTGATGGCTCCATTGAAGCCCAGATACCAGCCCCAGGACAGGATCTCCTTCGCCATCTCCGCGCTGCCGGAGTAGCAGTGAAACTCCCCCCGGACGTTTGGATGCCGCCGGAGGATGTCCATACAGTCCCCGTGGGCCTCCCGGTCATGGATGACCACCGGCAGATCCAGCTCCTCCGCCAGACACAGCTGGGCCTCCAGCACCTGGTGCTGGGTCTGCTTCCAGTCCAGATCATAGTGATAGTCCAGGCCGATCTCCCCGATGGCCACCACCTTCGGATCGGCGGCCCAGGCGCGGATCATATCCGCGCTTTTTTCCGTCCACGCCTTGGCGTCGTGGGGGTGCCAGCCCACCGCGGCGTATATATAGTCATACCGGTGGGCAAATTCCACCGACGCGGCGCTGGAGCGCTCGTCGCAGCCCACGTTCACCACCATGGACACCCCCGCCTCCGGAAGGGCCTGGAGCAGCTCTTCCCGGTCGGCGTCAAACCACTCGTCGTCATAGTGGGCGTGCGTGTCAAAATACATCGGTTCGCTCCCCTCCTATAAGAATCATAACGATCATTATCGGTTCAAAAGCCGCGCGATGGGCGCACGGGCCACCTTCATGGCCCCCTTGGGACAGAACTCCTGGCAACAGAAGCAGCGGATGCACTTGCTCCGGTCGATGTCCGGCAGCTTCTCCCGCATGGTGATGGCCTTGGCCGGGCAGATCTGGGCGCACTGGCCGCAGCCCACGCACTCCCCCGGCGCCACCTTCGGCCGGGAGCTCAACGCCTTCTGCATGATCTTGCCAAAGGCCCGCTTAAAGGGGTTGTTTCCCTCCCCCAGCAGCATCTCCCCAAAGAACACCACGTCGTTTTTCGTGCCGATGTTGTTGAAATCCTTCACACGGAACCCATCCATGTCCCCGGCGATGTCCAGCTGCTTCCAGCTGGCGGGGATCAGACCCCGCTCATAGGCCGCCTCCAGGGTGGGCACATCCTCCCTTTTGAGCCCGATCAGCTCCGCGCAGACAAGATCCAGCTCATGGGGCGACCGGGACGCGGCCAGCAGTCCCATGGACTTGGGGCTGCCCATGGTGGGGCCGTTTCCATCCATGCCCACCACGCCGTCCACGATGGACAGCGCGGGCTTGAAGTACTCGTCCAGATCCACGATCATCCGGGCAAAGTCCGCGGCGTTGGAGTATTTGTAATGGTATTCCGGCTTCATGGTGCCCGGTATCGTGCCGAACAGGTTTTTGGCCGCCCCGGTCAGCGCCATCATGCCGTGGCTTTTCAGCTTGCAGAAGTCGATCAGCGCGTCGCAGCCGTCCAGCCATCCGGTGTAGGTGAAGCGCTTGGCCACCTTTGCCTCGGGGAACTGGGCCTCCTTTTGGGAGAAGTCCATGTTGAGCTCCGCCCCGGCCTTTTCCGACTCGTGCATACCCGTGGCCCGATACACGTTCTTCACATAGGCGGCGGTATAGAGCCCGCCGGGGCTGTCCCCGATGACCACCGACGCCGCGCCCCGCTCTCTCAGGAGCTTCGTCAGCTCCGAGAGCAGTACGGGGTGGGTGGTGGCCCCCGACTCCGGTTTCATAAAGGACACCAGGTTGGCCTTGATGCCCACCCGCATGCCCGGCTCGACAAAATCCAGTCCTCCTACCGGCTCCAGCACTTTGATCAGCGCTTCCCGGCAGGCCGCCGGCTCATAGACCGGACAGGACACGATCGATACCTGCGCCATAGATCTCACCCCTCCGCTTTCTTCTCGCCCAGCCGCTTGAACAGCCGGGCGAACCAGAACTCCATGCCCAGCTCGTCGATGTAAAAATGCAGTATCGCCCGGAAATTCTTGGTGGCCGTGCCCAGCATGATCAGCTCCGCCTGACCGGACACCCCGGCCTCTGCGGCCTGAAACAGCGCCCGGCCTACGCCCCTGTCCCGGCATTCCGACCGCACATACAGCTCCTCCACCTCGAAAAACGCCGTTCCGGCAGGACAGATGGAGCCCATATCCTTCTCCGTCTCCATGTGCCCAAAGAGGTATCCGACGATCTTCTCTCCCTCGTATGCCAGAAACACCTGGTTGCCCTCTATGTCCGACGGGCCGTTTCTCCGGTAGCCGTAGCAGGCCCCTTCCTGCTCCCAATCCACAGAAAGGTCGATGAGCTGGGCGAGGATCTCGTCATCCAGCTGTACTTCCCGAACGGTCATGCCTTCACCTCTCCATTCTTTTCCCCATCATATACCATCCCACCTGCCAGTGCAAGAAAAAAGCACATACCAGGCAGTGATGCGGCGCTGCCGCACTGGAAGATGACCGCCGGCGCGCGGGGTCTTTTCCAGATCCGCCCAGAGAAAAACGCTCCGTTTACAGTAAACGGAGCGTTTGCCATTCGTCATGGCCCGCCGGGCAAAACGGCGGGGGGGCGCGTTTCAGCGGATCTCGCTGTGACGAAAGCGCTTGATCTGGCCCCACTGGTTCTTTCTCTTTCGATATCCGATAAAGGCCGTAGCTCGGGCAAAATCCAGGAAGAACCGGAAAAACAGGTTTTCCATCAGGCACATGATGCAGGCCTTCACAATGTCCGCCCGGTTGATATGCAGGTTCTGGGTATAGATCCGCTGGAAAAACGCCGTCATCGTCAGGATCGCCCCGTACACGGCGTACAGGACATAGAACCGCAGCATAAACACCAGGTTCAGCTGTCCGATGACCGCGGCCAGCACGATGGCGACCAGGCCAAAAAGTTCGATCACCGGCGAGAACAGCTCGTACAGCAGATAATACAGGTACGACAGCGAGCCCACCAGGCCAAAGCGCGGATTCATGAACATCTGCCGGTACTTGATCATGCTCTGGAACAGTCCCAGATGCCACCGGCGGCGCTGGCTTCGCAGATCATGCAGAGAGGCGGGCGCCTGGCTCCAGCACACGGCGTTGGGCTCGTACAGGATGGAGTAGCTGCGCATATTGTTCCGGCAGAAGGTGTGCAGCTTCACCACCAGCTCCATGTCCTCTCCCAGGGTGTGGTTATCATAGCCGCCCGCGGCAATGACCACATCCTTCTTGAAAAGACCGAAGGCGCCGGAGATGATAAGGTTGCCGTTGAAGCAGTTGAGCAGGATGCGGGACGCCAGGAAGGAGCGGTCATATTCCATGACCTGCATACTGGTCAGCAGATTCCACGGCAGGTGGTAGCTGGTGACCTCGCCGTCCTGCATGCCCACGCACTGGGCCACGCGCACAAGGCCGCCCACCGCCACCACATCGTCCCGCTCCAGCACGGGCTGCACGATCCGCTCCAGAGAGTCCTTCTGGAGCATGGTGTCCGCGTCGATGCAGAGGAAGTAGGGGTACTGGGAGGCGTTTATCCCCATATTCAGCGCATCGCCCTTGCCGCCGTTTTCCTTGCGCACAAGGGTCAGGCGCACGCGCCCTACCTGGGCCTCATAGACCGCCTTGAGCCGCTGACAGGGGATGGACATACGGATGGGCCGCCGTTCCTCGTGCATATGGTAGTGGTCGATGAGCACCTGGCTGGTATTGTCTTTGGAGCCGTCGTCCACCACCACGACCTCGTACAGCCGGTAGTCCAGATTCAGCAGGGACTGCACGCTGTCCAGGATGGTGACCTCCTCGTTATAGGCCGGCACCAGGATGGACACAGGGAAATAGTATTCGTGCTTCAGCTCGTTTTTGATTCTGCGCATCCGATCCCGCTTGTAGAGGTTATAGGCGCCGATGGCCACGGACGCGAAGAGATAGGAGGCATACAGCAGCAGGTAGACAAGGAAAAATCCGCCCGTCCACTTCAGAAAAACAGATATGACGCCCGTCATACGCTGACCGCCTCCCTTCCGGAAACGCTTTTGCCCGTCACATAGTCCAGCATCTGCCGGGCATAGCGGTCGTTGACCCGCTCCGCCGCGGCGTATGCCGACGCCTCGTCCCCCAGCGCCAGCAGCGACTGGGCGGCGTTATGACGCACGTACCAGTTCCGGCTCAAAAGCGCCTTCTCCAGAACATTCTCCGTGTCCTGCCCCGGATAATGGGCCAGAGCGGAGCAGGCCGCGATGGCCGTATCGCCGCTGTCCAGCTCCTGGCGCACCATCTCCAGCAGCATGGGCTTTACCCGCTCGTCGGGGTGGCGGGTAAAGTACCGGATCAGGGCAAAGCGCACCTCCACGGTGGTGCTCTGGTCGGCCAGCGCCTGCCGGAATGGCTCCTTCATTGTATCCGTCACGTTGGAGGCAAACTGGATCACCGCGACCTGGAGGTTTTCCTCCCACTCCCGGCAGTCCGCCCACAGGCTGGCCGCCAGCGCGACTCTGTCGCCCCTAAATCCGGTCAGGCCGTCGGAGAGCATATGGCTATGGTGATACCACCCGCGCTCGTTGAACATCCGCAGCGCCTGCTCGATGCCGCTGGCGCTGCCCAGGGCGTAAAGGGCCTGGAGCACGTTCTCCCGGCAATAGACGGTGGAATTGTCCAAAAACTCCAGCAGCCGGGCCGGAAGCTGGCCGCCGCCGTCCCGGGGCGGGTAATGGCTGATCACGTAGGCGAAAAAGGCCCGTTCCATAGAGGGCCGGTGCTGATAGTGCAGGGCAAGCGCCTGAAAGGCTTTGTAGCAGCCGTCGATAAACGTCTGCTGCTCTTCGCTGCGCGGGGCGCTCACCCGCGCCTCCAGGGCGGTATTGAACGCCGTCAGCTCCCTCACGCGCCGGAGCCTGCGCTCCATGTATTCCAGACACTTCTCGCTGGGGCCGCCGCTGCCCATCTCCCGATCCAGTATGGAGCCCCAGGCGCGGACGCGGCGCATCTCCTGCCTGGAGCGGCTTCCCGACCGGAGAATGTACAGCACGTTGAAGACCAGCAGGGCGATGCAGATAAAGTCATAGAAGTAAACGACGCTGTTGATGGTAAAATTCACGCTGCCGCCTCCTTCCATGCCTGCTGCACCACGTAATAGGACTGCTTGAGCCGCTCCCGGAACGGGACGTCGTCGCCCCACCCCTCCAGGCGCAGGGCCGTCATGGGGATCTCGTCCTCCCCGCTCCCCAGTCCGATGGCGCAGCCCTCCGCGCGGGTGCTCTTCACGCCGTAGTTGACGTAGTAATCCTGGTGGATCAGCATCTGGGAGGGGTCTGCCACATTCAGCAGCAGCCACGGGATGCGTACCTCCACGCAGTTCTCCCCGTAGCAGAAGTCCGCCAGAGAGTTATAGTCCTCCGCCGTCGGGTCGCCGCACCCGTGCACCAGAGCGCCGGCATCCCACACTCCCAGAAAGCTGTTGGCCAGCAACTCCGCGTTGGTCATGAGAAGCTGCTGCTCCGTGGACAGAAGGTTCTCTCTGGACACCGCCGTCCCGGACATGACAAACCGCGGCGAGTCCGGGTCAGGCGGGGACAAAAACGGATTGACGCCGCTGGTCTCCTGGCCGAAATTCTCCCGCATGGCGTCGTAACGCTCCTGCACGAGCAGGCGGCTGTCCTCCGGCCCGTTCAGGCACAGCAGAAAATCCGCCGCCCCGGCAAAGCGCAGCGCCGGCTCCTCGCACTGGGTGCTGCCGGACGCGCCGGTCAGATCGATGGGCACATAGATCGGCTTTTCCGCCAGATCCTCTCCCTCGATCAGCAGATACACACCCTCCGCGTCATAGCGCACAGAAAGGCGCATCCCCTGGCTGGAGAGCACCGCGTCCTTCTCGTCCCACTCCCCCGCGTATCCGTCCAGCACGCAGACGGACTGGCTCTGACCCGGCACGAATGCCATCAGCCCGCAGTTCTGTCCCTCGGACTGCAGATCGTGCCACCAGGGCGTGCGGGTGAGACTTGCGGCAAAAGACGTGTTCCACGTCCGCCGCTCCCAGGCGTCCTGCCAGGAGGATATGCACACCCCGGCCAGTCCGCCGTCCGCCGCCTGCCGCCAGACATTGACCAGGGCCTGGCCCTGCTCATATTCCGTCAGAGGCGCGGCGCCGTCGGCCACAGGGGCCCGGGCGCTGGAAAAACCGTAGCCCGCGATATAGACCGGCACGGTGTGGTAGGCGTTGAGCAGCTGCATATATCCGCCATACTCCCCGCCCCGATCCACCTGGGCAATGATATCCCCGATCCGCTCCGTCTGCCCGGCGGAGAAGTACGCGATGGGATCGGAGCAGAAAGCGTACAGCCGGTAGGAGGCAAAAAAGCCGGCAAAGTCCCGCTGTGCCACGTGCTCCGCGTCCACCTGGCTGACCTTGGACAGCTGGCGGGCATAGATCTCGTCATATTCAAAGGGGTCGCTGTCCATGGCGTTGGCGAAGGATATCAGCCGCTGCTGTTTATACTTATCCGTCTCGTAAGAGACGATCTCATCCATGACCTGGCAGAGCATCACCTCAAACCGAGAGGCGTCCCGGCCGGAGGATACGTACTGCCCGGCATAGCTCTCGGGCCGGGAGACGCTGTGATCCGTGTATGCCACGGTGTCGGCGTTCCACTCATAGCCCACGATATAGCCCAGCGTCCATGGGGACACGTCGCTGCGGTAATAGCCCACGCTCCCGCCGCCCACGGACACGTTTCGCCGGCCGTGGATCACGTCCACGGCCACCTTCCCGTCCCGGATGAGCTTGGGGGAGAAATCCGCCCCATAGGCGTCCTCGCTGCCGTGATTGGCCGCGTCGGAGACCGGCAGCACCTGCATCAGATACAGGGGCGTGTCGTGGGTGGTGTTGTATGTATACAGCGCGTCGTAAAAGTCCACGTCCATGATCTGGCCCGCCTGGACTGCGTTGGCGCCCATCTGGGCGATATGCTCCATCCAGCGCAGATAGTCCTCCCGCTCCGGCGCGCCGTCGGAAAAAGGATGGCCGGGCATACTGGCGGACAGATCCACCGCCCGGAGGGCCAGCGTCTCATAACCGCCGTCGTCCGTCCGGCGCTCCAGCGTCTCGCCAGCGGCCCGGAAGGGCGCCGCCACAGGGGCGTCAGGGTGCAGATCGATATAAAATCCGAAATAAAAGGTGCAAAGCCACAGGCCCAAAGCGATTGCGGCAATGGCCGTCACGGCTGTCAGAAAGCTCTTCATAGCGTCCACCTAGTCCACAATGCGGGAGGCGTTTTTCGACTGCTGGCAGTGCCGGCGCAGCGTCTCAACGTTCTGGTCGATCCACCGGCCGCGCTCGTTCATGTATTCCCGCATCCAATCCACTGCCTCGTCGAAATCCGAGGGATTGAGCGAGGCGACCAGCTGGGCGGCGGCCTGCTCCTGTTCCTCGGGGCCAAGCCCTTCGCTCGCTTGGGCAACATCCCACCAGTTGGGTTCGCGCCGTTCCAGCGCGCCCAGCTGCGTCGGGTCAAAGCTCCAGCCCCAGACCCGGAAATTCCTGTCAACGGCATCTCCCAGCCAGGCAATGGTCTGGTCGATGTATTCGTTGAGCCGTTCCTCGCTGAGGACGTCCCGGCGCAGCGAGTGCCAGCGGTCGATGACCCGCTCCACGAAATCGCTGTCCATCATCAGCTGACCGAACCAGCCCCTCTGATCCAGGATAAAGCCCTCCATCTCCAGGGGCACAAAAAAGTTATCAAAAACGTTGTTATAATCCCACACCGGGCCGGCGTACAGCTTGCCCCGGACATCTTTGTAGAAATAAGTGGATTTGGAGAATGCGTCGTTGACAGCGAGAAACTCCTGCAGGATATAGTAATTCACAAAGGAATCCAGATCCAGCATCCGCTTGTACGCACCGTCCCCCTGGGGGATCTGGGAGGAATACAGAACCTTTTCCAGCTCGCTGAAATCCGCCGCCACATAGTCCTTGACCTGCTGGGTCTGATAGTCCAGCGTGGGATAGAGCAGTTCGATCCCTCTTTCGCTGTCCAGGCGATCTGTGTAAAATGAGAAAGCATCCAGTGTTTTGGCCGGATTGGGTCTGCTGCAAATGCGCACGATATAGCTGCACACCGCGTCGCCCGTCCGGTAATCCGTCAGATCCACCCGGCCCGGTCCCTCGGAGATCGTCTCCATGAGCAGATACAGCCCCTGGTACTCCCCGTCCAGCACAAGCTCGCAAAAACGCACGTCGGGCGCGTCTCCCATCACCTCGGCGGAGATATTCATCCACATATAGTTGCGGATCAGGGTCTTATCCAGAAACGGCCCGTGCAGAGCCCACTCGTCCCCCGGCTCCATGCCCATCAGCGGCAGATCCAATCCGTCCTCCGGGTCGCCGTTTTCATACAGCTTGATCCGATAGCTGGACTTACTGAAGGCCCGGGAGCTGTTGCCACGGATGCGGAACGTGGCCTGCGCCGTGACGCTCGGCTCATCGTCGGCGTGATGCCAGACGCCCTCTCCGTCCACGGTGCGGACAGTCACCGGGATCTCCGTCTCGCCGTCGGGGCCGGTCTCATAGGAAAGCAACTCGCCGCTGCTGCCGTAGACACCTTTGCCGGGGATAAACTGCCCCCCCGTGTCCACACAGATCACCGGCAGATGGGTGCACAGATCCGCCTCACCGCCGCAAACCGCGCAGGGGCCCAGTTCCTCCCCGCTGGGCTGCTCCAGATGCTGGTGATAGCGCTCCGTGCCGCCGTTGAGGGCGTCCCACTGGGTGAATACCACCGCCGCGGCAAGCGCCGCCACCGCCGTGAGAAGGTAGAGAAGTTTTGTCTTCACGCCTCTCACCCGGTGATCTCGTCGCTCTGGGTCACCACGTTCACATACTCCACGCCGCCCAGTTCATACAGCTTTTCGGCAATGTCTTTCTCCTGCTTGTAGTTGAGCTGATAGACCCTGCGGGGCATCTCATAGATAAGCTCCACCGCCTCCGGGGTGGTGTTCTTCACCCGCAGCAGAGCCTTGTTATGGAAGTGCTGGAACACCAGCCCCTCCATGTCCATCGCCTTTGCCTTACCCCCCCGCACAATGAGCAGAATGCGGTTTTCGTTGCGCACCGTGCCCAGCAGGAGCAGCAGCAGGAACACCACCGCCGTGCCCACGGACGCCACCAGGTAGTCCCCCACACCGCAGCAGATACCTACGATGATGGCCCAGAATATGTAGGTGGTGTCCCGGGAATCCTTGATGGCCGTCCGGAACCGGACGATCGACAGAGCGCCCACCATGCCCAGGCTGAGGGCGATGTTGTTGCCGATGACCGTCATCACCGTGCCGGTGAGCACCGTGAGCGTCACCAGGGAGACGTTGAACTTCTTGCTGTACGCCGTGCCCCGATGGGTGAACCAGTAGGACAGGTAGATCGCCCCGCTCAAAACGGCGGAAGCAAGGATGTGCAGGACGATGTCCTGGGTGGTAAGGGTGCCGCTCTCGGCCAGGAGCGACTGCAAGTACGCGCGCATAAGCAGTTTCCTTTCTATTTCCCGATTTAGAATGTATAGTGCTTGCTGACAGCTCTGGACAGACTGTACTTGCCCACGGAGCTCTCACTCTCGTCGCATCGCCGGAGGATGTCCTTGATATAGCCCAGAAGAAAGCCGTTATACTTGACCTCCAGCACCGCCAGATACGGGTCGAGGGCGGCGTTCTCCACAAGGTCTGTGGCAAAGAGATCAAACCGGCTCTCCGTTGCGGCGATCGAATGGTCAAAGGTCACCCGGATCTTGTTCTCCTTGGCAATGAAGGCCCGGCGGCGATATTCCACAACGGCCCTGGGCCGGTAGCAGAGCATGTTCATAACGCCGTAGCACTCCGCCGCGAAGGGCTCCGGGTGGGTCAGCAGCGGGCTGTAATCGCCCCGGGCAAGGCCGAGCGCCTCCTCCCGGCTCACCCGCAGGGAGCGCTTTTTCTGCATGGAGCCCTGCTTCTGCTTCATCTCCAGCATGGCAAAGTCCGTCTCCGGCCCATAGCAGCGCAGGCGTATCTTTCTCCGCAGCTCCACGCCGTCCTCCTTCTCCTGATAGTCCCGGTCATCCAGGGAGTCAAAATACAGCGAACGGATGGGATAGCCCATCCCCCGGTTGTGGGGATCTTCCATCATCACCGGGGCCAGCGCCGCGCTCAACTCACACATCATCGGCGCCGTAATGAGAAATTTCTTCTCCTGCCTCAAAACCTCATTCATGCTCTTCCAGCTCCTTCAGGGCCTCGTAATCGTGCAGCGCGAAGGAAAACCCCTCCCGGTCAAATATGGCCTCCAGATTCTGAAAGCTCTCCCGCACGCCCTCCAGGCCCTCGCCGTAATAGGTGTTCGACTCCTTAAGCCCGTGGCTGCCCGGCTCCTGCAGCTCGTAGATGACCGTGACAGGCCTGTCCCCCGCCAGCGCCACCTCCGCCGCGATCTGCTCCGCCTCTTTGTACTTGCTGTAATTCATAATGGCAAGACTGTCGCAGCACTTGATAAGCGCCGCCAGCCGCCCCAGCTGCACGTCGTTGTCGTAGTAAAACGGGATGCAGAGCATACACTCCAGGCCGCTCTCCGCCGCGCTCTCGTACACCTTTTCCATCGCCTGGGTAAAGCAGGCCAGCGTCTCGTCCTCGTTGCCCTCCCACCCGTCGGTCAGGTACGGCTCCGTGTCCATCAGCACGCCCCGCAGACGCGCCTGCTCCGGCAGCTTCCTGTTGATCCTGGCCGCCCGGCTGACCTGGGCGAGCATCTCCTCTCCCTCCGGGTCAAGGGCCCATTCCGGCGCGCCGGTCAGATAGTACACCTGTATGCCCCGATCCGCTGCGTCCTGCAAAAAGCCCCGGATATAGCTTCTGGAGTAGTCATCGGAAAAGTACTGGTAGAGAACCGTCAGCCCGGCCGCGTCCATCCGGTCAAACAGCGCCTGCCGGCCGTCCTCCTCTATCGCGCCGCCGCTCCAGGAGAAGAGTCCGTTGCCGCTGTCAGGCCGGACGGCAAATCCGCACAGCAGCCCCAGCAGAACGCTGACGGCGACAAACAGCCACAGCTTTCTCACCATAACGCCCCCTCTCCCAGCACCCTGACGATGCGCTTTCGTCGTTTATAGGTAGTTACTGCTTGACTATATCATATAAGACCGATATTTCCAATAGAAAAACGATATTTCGGTCAATGTTTTTTGCAAGGAAAGAATATCCGCCCAGAGCACCCCTTTATGCGCCCTCGCGCTTTCAGCTGATTCATCCAGCCGCGCCGCTCGAATACCACAAGAGAGATGACCATGACATATTTCGTCTTCCCGCCGCTGCGCAGGATACCGCTGCCTGACTCAAGCCGCACATCGCCACGGGAATGGCAAGGGCACATACGGTACGGGAAAAAGACTGTTTTTCCATAAAAAGCACCTCCTGACAGGTCGATGATAACCCTGCCAGGAGGTGTGGTTTCAAAACTTAAATCCGTAAGGCGTGACAAAAATGGCGCATCGTTTTTGCAGAAAATGACGACAGAAGGAAATCAATCCTCCCTGGTCAAGACCTTTTTCTGCCAGCTTCGTTTCCCGCATTCAGGACATTTCATATATCTTGTCCTGCCTACGTGCTGCGCAAGATTGGTTTGCCAGTAAGCCGGTACATATCTGTGGCCGCATTTTTGGCACTCGTAGTATCCGGCCTTCTGCTCAATGCCCACCGCGATAAAAGCGACCGCGAAGATCATCACAAGGGCAAACGCGATCAGCACGGTCCTTAACCACGCGGGCATTTCTACGAACGACGCCACAAACACCATGACCAGCCCGGCAAGGACAGCCGGAATGATGATCCAGTATTCCATCCTCAGCATCTGCCGGTTCTTTTCCTCGATCTGGCGCTTCATAGCCAGAAGATTTTCCTCTGCCCGTTTGTCATAGAATTCTGCCATGATCTTTTCGCCCGACAGGAGTTCGTTGACATTGATTTTCAGAAGATCGCACAGCTCCAGCATGATTCCCGAATCGGGCATGGATCTTCCCGTCTCCCACTTGGATACGGCCCGGTCGCTGATGCCGAGCTTCTCCGCAAGGACGGCCTGGGTCATGCCCTGCTCCTTTCTGCATGAGGCTATGAATCTTCCGATTTTGATTTGATCCACATCGGGCACCTCCTTTCATGGCCCAAGTTTATCTGAAACGGGTGAGAATGAACACGAACCAGCAGTTGATTTGACCGTCCAAAGGCAACAATATAACACTGATTTTGTCAATCCCCTTTTTGCCGTCACGCTTTCAGCTGATTCATCCAGCCGCGCCGCTCGAATACCACAAGGGAGATGGCCAGCCGCACGCACTCCTCCAGGGACAGGGTCAGATAGACCCAGGGAATGGTCCAGTGATACACGAACGCGGCAAAAAGCCCCATGGGGACGCCAAACACCCAGGTGCCCACAAGGTCGATGACCATGACGTATGTTGTCTTCCCGCCGCTGCGCAGGATGCCTCCGCCGACGATCATGTTCAGCACCTTGAAGGGCAGCACCACAGCGTAAGCGGTGAGGATCTGAACCGTCAGCGCCTTGATGGGCGCCTCCACGTTGAAGATACGTACATACCATTGCCCGGTGCAGGCGATGAGCGCGGACAGCAGCATGGAGCCCACCCAGCCGTAGAACAGGAGCTTTCTCGCCTCCCGGTAGGCCGCGTCCCGGTTCCCGTCTCCAAGGCGCTTGCCGATGAGGATCGCCGCCGCCTGGCTCAAGCCGCACAGCGCCCCGATGGCCAGGGACTGGACGGGGTTCGTCAGCGTCATGGCGGCGGTGGCGTCGGTGCCCAGGTGGCCGTAGATGCCCGCGTACACGTTTTCACCCAGAACCCACATGAACTCGCATATCAGCAGGGGCAGCAGCATGGAAAGGTACTGCCTCCAGTCAAAGGTACCGGCCGGGGCGCTCTCCGTCCGCTCCCGGTATTTTGCATACATCCCAAGAATGACCAGGAAGTAGACGAGCTGCGAGATCAGCGTCGCCAGCGCCGCTCCCGTGACGCCCAGGGCCGGTGCGCCCAGCTTACCGAAGATCAGTATCCAGTTGAGGCCGGTGTTGACCGACGCCGACGCGAGCCCTGCGTACAGCGGAAGGGCCGCCTTCTCCATACAGCGCAGATAGGTGGACAACATGGTGATCACCGCCCCGGGGAGGAATGTGCCGGACACGATGGCCAGATATCGCCCCGCCGTTTCCGCCGTGGCGCGGTCGCTTATATAAAGGCCCATGATCCGCTCCGGGACGGCCACGCCAGCCAGCATGAACAGCGCGGCGAGAACGAGGCATACCCGCAGATTGATCGTCAGGCTCCGCCGGGTCGCGGCGGCATTTTTCTGGCCTATGTACTGGGAGAGCATGATCCCGGCCACCGCGCCCACGGCGGCGTTGACCACGTTGAATATCCCCGTGAATTTCCCGGCCAGTCCCACCGCTGCTACCTCCACGCCGCCCAGCTGGCCGATCATCACCTGATCCACCACGCCGAAGGACGCCTGAAGCATGGATTGCAGCGCCACAGGAATGGCCAGGGCACAGACGGAACGGAAAAAAGACTGTTTTTCCATAAAAGCACCTCCTGACAGGTCGATGATAACCCGTCGGGAGGCGGTATTGCAAAACTTAAATACGTAAGACGTGACAAAAACAGAGCCGCAATTTTATTGAAAATGACAGCGAAATGCTTCGGAGATCTTCCCTCTTGACAATTGAAACCTTATGGATGGATATTGCCAAAGTATTTGGGACAACCGTAGAAGAAGTATTTTCGTTTGAGAAATAAGAAACTGAATATAACTTCACAGCTTTCTTGTGCTCCCGCGCACGACCAGCTCCGTGGGGAGGGTGACGGACAGCTCCGCCGCTTCCGCGGCCCGGAGTTTCCTGATCGCGTCCAGGGCGCATTTGGCCCGGGCAGCCGTATCCTGATGTACGGAGGTGAGAGCGGGGTACACCATGGCGCACAGGGGCGTGTCGTCAAATCCGCAGACCGATACTTCCTCCGGTACAGCCACGCCGTGGGCCGACAGGAAGTGGCAAAGTTCCACCGCGTAGTAGTCCGACACGGCAAATATGGCCGTGAACGGGGAAATCGCCGGGAGCCGCGCTTCATAGAACGCCAGGCGCTCCCGCTTTGCCATGGGGATCATCCAAAATTCCGCGCCGTCGCCAAAGCCCTCGCGAAATCCCTCCCAGCGCTCATGATCCATGTCCACATCGTTGTCCGCCAGGCACAGGGCGCGGCGATGGCCGCACCGGCGGAAATACTCGCCCACCTGCCGGCCGCCGCCCCTATCGTCGATGTTGACGGCGAAGGTCCGCTCCGTCTGGGCGCCGCAGGCGTC
>CANQDL010000042.1 GCA_947591105.1 uncultured Oscillospiraceae bacterium | reverse complement strand
CCGACCTTCTTGCCGGCGGCGGCAGCGGCGTCCAGCAGGCCATCCCAGGTCTTGGCGTCCTCGGCGGAGATGTAGTCGGGATCATAGAACATGAAGAAGCCGTCGGAAGCAAA
This sequence comes from uncultured Oscillospiraceae bacterium, assembly GCA_947591105.1. Taxonomy (GTDB): domain Bacteria; phylum Bacillota; class Clostridia; order Oscillospirales; family Oscillospiraceae; genus CAJOIG01. The sequence continues at coordinate 15,808 of CANQDL010000042.1, read as the reverse complement.
GGGGAAGGCATACATGGTACCGTTGTAGGTGGCGGCGGTGATGGAGCCCTCCACGTTGGCGGCCTTGATGTCGTCCAGGCTCTTGCCGGCGAAGGCCTTCAGGGCCTCCTCAACGGTGGACAGATCCAGGATGGCGCCAGCGTTCACCAGAGAGGGCAGCTGGTCGGACGCGAAAGCGTACACGTCCGCGGCGGCCTCCACGTCGGTGAGGATGGTGTCCTTGGCGGTGGACTCGGACTCCACGCCCAGGGTGATGTCGAACTCCTGGTCGGGATAAGCGGCCTTGAACGCCTCGATGCGCTCGGCCAGATAGGTCTGATCTTCCTCAGCGCCCCAGACGGTCAGCTCAATGGGGCCGTCGCTGGCCAGAGCAAACACGCCCAGGCTCAGCACCATAGCCACAGCAAGCAGCACAGAAAGTAACTTCTTCATACGGTGGTTCCTCCTAATATAAAATTTCGTTGTATTGAACAGGGGCTTTCCGCTCCCCGGTTCTAAAAGATCATGATTGCTTGTGTACGGGACACAAGCAATCAGGGGGCATGCCCCCTGCCGTTTACTTTACTTAACTATAGTATAACAGTGTGACCTTTTGTTGTCAATCCACTAATTTATACAACTTTTTTCGTCTATTTTTTATACTTTACCCTATTGTCTTTCGCCCAGTGAAGGTACTATCCTGTCTACAGACACTCCACCATCTCATGTTGCGAGGGAGGGCATGCCATGACCGGCAAGCTATACTACGGCGCGGCCTATTACGCGGAATATATGCCGGAGGATCGTCTGGAGCGGGACATGGATCTGCTGGCCGGAGCGGGGTTCAATCTGATCCGGGTGGCGGAATCCGCCTGGAGCACCTGGGAGCCCCGGGACGGGGAATTTGACTTCTCCCTGCTGTGCCGGGTGCTGGAGGCCGCCGGCCGGCGCGGCATCAGCGTGATCGTGGGCACGCCCACCTACGCCATTCCTCCCTGGCTCTGCAAAAAGTACCCGGACATCCTCTCCGAGACCCACGCAGGATCCTGCCGCTACGGCCCCCGGCAGAACTTTGATCTGACCCATCCCGGCTACCGCTTTCACGCCGAGCGCATCATCCGCCGGCTGATGCAGGCCGTGCGGGACTACCCCTGCGTCGTGGGCTATCAGCTGGACAACGAGACGAAGCCCTACGACACCTGCTCTGCCCGGGCGCAGGCCCTGTTCAGGGACTGGCTCCGGGAGCGGTTCGGCACGGTGGAAAATCTCAACCGGGCCATGGGCCTGGCCTACTGGTCAAATTCCCTCGCCGACTGGGACGATATGCCGGACGTGCGGGGCGCCGTCAACGGCAGTCTGGCTGCCGAATACCAGGCGTTCCAGCGGCATTTGGTGACGGAATTTCTCCTGTGGCAGCGCGCCATCGTGGACGAGTACAGGCGGCCCGATCAGTTCGTCACTCACAATTTCGACTACGAGTGGCGGAACATCTCCTTCGGCCTGCAGCCGGACGTGGATCAGTTCCAGGCCGCCGCCGCGGTGGACATCGCCGGGTGCGACATCTACCACCCCGGCGCGCAGGATCTCACCGGCGCGGAGATCGCCTTTGGCGGGGCCCTGGCCCGGGGGCTGAAAAAGGCAAACTACCTGGTGCTGGAGACCCAGGCCCAGGGCTCCTTCGGCTTTCTGCCCTACCCCGGCCAGCTGCGGCTGCAGGCCTTGAGCCACATTGCCTCCGGCGCGGACGGGGTGGAATACTGGCACTGGCACAGCATCCACAACGGCCCGGAGAGCTATTGGAAAGGGGTATTGAGCCACGATTTCACCCCCGGCCAGACCTACCGGGAGGCCAGCCGGATCGGCCGGGAGCTTTCACAGCTCTCCCCCCACCTGCTGCATCTGCAGAAGAAAAACCGGGTGGCGGTACTGGTCAGCTCCCGCGCCCAGACCGGTATGCAGTGGTTCCCCACCTGCCCCCTGGGCCAGACGCCGGAGAAAAACTACAGCGACTATCTGCGCTGGCTGTGCGACGCGCTCTACCGGCTGAACGTGGAATACGATATCATCTCCGACGCAGAGCGGGATCTCTCCCCCTACGCGCTGCTGGTGCTGCCCTGCCTGTACGCCGCGAGCGAGGATCTTCTGCGGGCGGTGGACGGCTACGTGCGGGGCGGCGGGCATCTGCTGGCCACCTTCCGCACCGGCTTTGCGAACGAGTATCTGAAGATTTACCAGGACAGCCAGCCCCACCTGCTGACGGACTGCCTGGGTCTTTCCTATGACCGGTTTACCGCCCCCGCAGACGTATACCTGACCTCCCAGACCATAGGGCTGCCGGAGCGCTTGCCCGTCACGGACTGGATGGAGCTGCCGGCGCTGACCACCGCCCGGGCGCTGTGCACATACAGCCATCCGGTGTGGGGCGGCGTTCCCGCGGTGACTTTGAACGACTACGGCGCAGGCCGGGCCGCCTATCTGGCCGCCTGCTTCTCCCCACAGGGCCTGGACGCAGTGCTGGAGATCCTTCTGCCCCAGCTGGGGATCGTCCCGCCGGCGGAGCGTTTTCCCCTCGTCCTGCGCCGGGGCGTCAACGGCCAGGGCCGTCAGATCCTGTTCTATTTCAACTACTCCGCCTCCCCCCTGGCCGTGGCCCGGCACCCCGGCGGCACGCTTCTGCCGGAGGGGACGGCCCTGGCCCAGGACGCACCCTTCACCCTCGGCCCCTGGGACGCGGCCATACTGGAGATCTAAAGATAGAAGAAGCCCGGCAGAGGCGCCGCCTCTGTCGGGCTGTTTCTATTTGCTTTTCTGTCAGGCCAGCAGCACCTTGTCGCTCTGGATGCTGCTGCCGGAGAGTTCCGCGAATTTGTCCAGCAGATCCCGCATGGTCAGCCGCTTTTTCTCCTCGCCGCCCACGTCCAGGATGATCCGGCCCTCGTTCATCATGATGAGCCGGTTTCCGTGGGCGATGGCGTCCTTCATGTTGTGGGTCACCATGAACGCCGTCAGACCGTTCTCCCGGATGATGGTGTCGGTGGTGTTCAGCACCTTCTCCGCCGTCTTGGGGTCAAGGGCCGCGGTGTGCTCATCCAGCAGAAGCAGCTTGGGCTTTTGCAGCGTGGCCATGAGCAGGGTCAGCGCCTGGCGCTGGCCGCCGGAGAGCAGGCCCACCTTGGCTGTCATCCGATCCTCCAGCCCCAGATCCAGGCCCCGGAGCAGCTCCTTGAACTCCGCCTGCTCCTTTTTGGTGATGCCGACACGCAGGGTGCGCCGGGCGCCCCGGCGCTTTGCCAGGGCCATGTTCTCCTGGATCTGCATGGTGGCGGCGGTGCCGGTCATGGGATCCTGGAACACCCGGCCCAGGAACTTGGCCCGCTTGTACTCGGGCAGGCCCGTCACGTCCTGGCCGTCAATCAGGATGGAGCCGCTGTCGATGGGCCACACCCCGGCGATGGCGTTGAGCACCGTGGACTTGCCGGCGCCGTTGGAGCCGATCACCGTGACGAAATCCCCCTCGTTCAGCGTCAGATTCACCCCGTTGAGGGCGCGCTTTTCATTTACCGTACCGGGATTGAAGGTCTTGTAGACGTTTTTCAGCTCAAGCATCGGTCTTGACCTCCTTCTTCGTCTTGGTAAAATAGCGCTCCTTCCAGTACGGCACCGTCAGGAATATGGCCACCACCAGAGCGGTGAGCAGCTTCAGGTCGGTGGACTCCAGGCCCAGCCGGAGCACCAGCGTGATGACCACGTAATAGATGATGGCGCCGATGACGGAGGCCAGCAGCTTCAGGGCAAAGTTGCGGAACAGCTTGTCCAGCAGCACCTCGCCGATGATCACGGCCGCCAGGCCGATGACGATGGCGCCCCGGCCCATGTCGATGGTGGCGCTGCCGGAATACTGGGCCAGCAGCGCACCGGAAAGGGCCACCAGGCCATTGGATACCACCAGGCCCAGCACCTTGTTCTTATTGGTATTGATGCCCTGGGCCCGGGCCATGCCGGCGTTGGCGCCGGTGGCGCGGATGGAGCAGCCCAGCTCCGTGCCGAAGAACCAGTACATCAGGCCGATCACCACCGCCACAATGATGGTCAGCAGCAGCAGCGGGTTTCTCGCCGACAGCTCCCGGATAAAGCGGGAGGACACCAGCAGCGGATTTCTGTCCACGTTCAGGGCCAGAGTGGCCTTGGTCTTGGCGGCCGCCTCCCCCATCTTGAGCACGTCCTCCAGCGCCATGATCCGCAGGTTCAGCGAATAGAGCGCCAGCTGGGTCAGAATGCCCGACAGGATGGCGGGAATGCCGCAGACCGTGTGGAGAAATCCGGTGATAAAGCCCGCCGCCATGCCCGCCAGGATCGCGGCGGCCAGCGCCAGCCAGGGGTTATAGCCCATGGTGATCAGCAGCGCGCACACCGCCCCGCCGGTGGCCAGGGAGCCGTCCACGGTCAGGTCGGCCAGATCCAGTATCTTATACGTCAGATACACGCCGATGGCCATCAGGCCCCAGGCCAGGCCCTGTCCGAAGGCGCCGGGCAGCGATTTTACGAAAGAAAGCAGAAAATCCATCTAGTATGTTCCTCCGATAATGATTACACGGCACAACGCCTTGCGGCGTTTCGCCGTCAGATAATCATTGTGAGATGGGCATATGCGCCGGTGTCGATTATAGCAAAACGCAGCGGAAAAGGAAATACCCTTTTCCGCTGTTTTTGCGTCTTTTCCGAAACGTTCCTTACTCGGCGGCCTCTTCCACCTCAATGGCCACGTAATCCTCGGGAACCTCCAGCTTCAGCGCCTCGCAGTTGGCGGCGTTGTACTTCTTGGTCACCTCGGGCGCGAAGGCCACGGGCATCTCGGACACGTCGGCCTCGCCCTTGAGGATCTGCACGGCCATCTGACCGGTCATCACGCCCAGGTCATAGTAGCTGATGGACAGGGTCACGCAGCCGCATCCGCCGCAGATACCCTCCTCGCCGGCCACCACGGGCACGCCCGCGGGGATCACCACGTTGGCAATGGCCTCGGTGTTGTTGGCGGCGGTGTTGTCGGTGGGCACGTAAATCACGTCAGAGGCATCGCAGGCGCTCTGGGTGACGGCGGGCAGATCGTTCACATCGGTGAAGGGGAACATCTCGCAGGTGTAGTCCTTCTCCTCCAGGTAGTCCTTAATCACGGTCACCTGGTACACGGAGTTGGGCTCGGCGGAGCAGTACAGCAGACCCACGTTCTCCGCGTCGGGGAACATCTCCTGGAGCATATCCGCCTGCTGGTCAAGGGGAGCCAGGTCGGAGGTGCCGGAGATATTGTTGCCCACGGTGCCAGTCCAGTCCTCGATCCCCAGGGCGGAGGCATAGTCGGTCACGGAGGTGCCCAGCACAGGGATGGTGTCGGTGGCGGCGGCGGCCCGCTGCAGCGGGGCGGTAGCGTTGGCCAGGATCAGATCCACGTCGTTGGCCACGAAGCCGTCAATGATGGTGGCGCAGTTGGCGTCCTCGCCGCCGGCGTTCTGCTCGTCAAACTTCACGTTCTCGCCAAACTCCTCGGTCAGAGCGTCCTTAAAGCCCTGGGTGGCGGCGTCCAGCGCCGGGTGGGGAGCCAGCTGGCAGATGCCCACGGTGAAGCTCTCTTCCCCGTCGGCGGCAGCCATGGCGGACACGGTCAGCATCATCGTCAGAGCCAGAACAACTGCAAGGATCTTTTTCATGATTTCGTTTCCTTTCCTCTGTCAATTATAGAAATTGCGCGCAGGGATATACATCTCTATGTATGGCAGTATTCTATCGCTTTAAATGGATGATGTCAATGTACAGTTTCCCCAAAAACCGCACATTGACATCAATTCCGTTAATGCAAATTCTCCTGTTTGTCGCTCTTTACTTCAGAATGACCTTCCGGTAGCTCTTCTTGCCCCGGCGCAGCAGCACGCCGGATCTGAGCTTCTCCGCCGGCACGGACAGGAACATGTCCGTGACCTTCTCCCCGTCCAGGGTCACGCCGCCCTGGGCGATGTTCTGCCGGGCCTCGGAATTGGACTTGCAAAGGCCCGCCTTCACCAGCAGAGTCTTGATGTCGGCCGCGCCGTCGGCAAGATCCGCCTCGCCGATCTCCGTCACGGGCACGTCCTCGCCGCTGCCCGCGCCGAACAGGGCCCGGGCGGCGGTCTGGGCCTTGTCGGCCTCGGCCTGGCCGTGCACCATCTTGGTCAGTTCGTAGGCCAGGATCTCCTTGGCCTGGTTGATCTGCTGATCCCGCCAGGTATCCATTTCCGCGATCTGCTCCAGGGGCAGGAAGGTGAGCATACGGATGCAGTTCATCACATCCCCGTCGCCCACATTGCGCCAGTACTGGTAGAAATCGTAGGGGGAGGTCTTCTCCGGGTCAAGCCACACGGCGTTGCCGGCGGTCTTTCCCATCTTTTTTCCCTGGGAGTCGGTCAGCAGACTCACGGTCATGGCGTAGGCGTCCTTGCCCAGCTTCCGGCGAATCAGCTCCGTGCCGCCCAGCATATTGCTCCACTGGTCGTTGCCGCCCAGCTGCATGTTGCAGCCCAGGGTCTGGAACATATGGTAGAAGTCATAGGACTGCATAATCATGTAGTTGAACTCCAGGAAGGACAGGCCCTTCTCCATCCGCTGCTTATAGCACTCGGCCCGGAGCATATTGTTCACGGAGAAGCAGGCGCCCACCTCCCGCAGCAGATCCACGTAGTTGAGGTTCAAGAGCCAGTCGGCGTTATTGACCATCAGCGCCTGGCCGGGGCCCTCGCCGAAGTCGATGAACTTGGACATCTGCCGCTTGAAGCACTCGGCGTTGTAGTCGATGGTCTCCTTGGTGAGCATCTTGCGCATATCCGTCCGGCCGGAGGGATCGCCGATCATGGTGGTGCCCCCGCCGATCAGGGCGATGGGGCGGTTGCCGGCCATCTGCATCCGCTTCATCAGGGTCAGCGCCACAAAATGCCCGGCGGTCAGGCTGTCCGCCGTGCAGTCAAAACCGATATAGAAGGTGGCCTTGCCGTTGTTGATGAGGTCTTTGACCTCCTGTTCGTCCGTCACCTGGGCCAGCAGTCCGCGGGCGACCAGCTCGTCATAAAGGGTCATGCTCGTTCCTCTCCTCTAACGCGTTTTTTCCAGCCGTCCGCCGCGGCAAGCTGCTCCTCGGCGGAGGCGGTGGTGATCTGGGTGATGTTGTCGCCGCCGGTCAGGCGGGCGATCTCTCTGCGGCGGCCGGGCCGGTCAAGCTCCGTCACGGTGGTATAGGTGCGGCCGTCCCGCTCGGTCTTTTCGATCAGGTACTGGCTGTCCGCCATGGCCGCCAGCTGGGGAAGATGGCTCACGCACAGCACCTGCCGGCAGCTCCCGGTCAGGGCCAGCTTCTCCCCCACCCGGCTGGCCGCCACCCCGGACACGCCGGTGTCGATCTCGTCGAACACCGCCGTGGGCACCGGGTCGTCCCGGCCAAACACGGTCTTGAGTGCCAGCATGATCCGGCTCAGCTCGCCGCCGGAGGCGATGCGGGCGATACGGCCCGGCTCCTGGCCGGCGTTGGCGCTCATGAGAAAGCGCACCTCGTCCGCGCCCCGGGGGCCAAAGCCCGGCTCGCCGGACAGGGGCTCCACCACCGTCACGAACCGCACCGAGGGCATGGAGAGCTCCTTCAGTTCCCGCTCCACCTGCTCCGCCAGGGCCTTTCCGGCCCGCATCCGGGCGGCGGTGAGCTTTTTGGCGGCAGTCTGGCAGTCCTTCTCCAGCGCCCGCCGCTTCTCATAGAGCCGCTCCAGGGCCTCGTCCCCATACTCGATCTCCGCCAGGCGGGCGGAGGATTCCTCATACAGGGCGATGAGCGCAGCCTCGTCCGGGGCGGAGAACTTCTTCTCCAGTCGGCGCAGCTGGGCCAGCCGCCCCTCCACCCGGTCAAATTCCTCCGGGGAGAAGTCCAGGCTGTCCCGCACGTCCCGCACAAGCTCCGCCGCGTCCTGCATAAGGCTCACCGCCTCGGCCAGGGTGTCGTCCGCCTGGGCGAGAGAGGCGCTCCAGCCCCTGGCCCGGGACAGCCACCCTCTGGCCTGCCCGGCCAGCTCCACTGCGGAGCCCTCGTCGCCGTACAGGGCGGTAAACGCCCCCTCGGCGGCCTCCCGGAGCTTTTCCCCGTTTCGCAGCAGGGCCGAGCGCTCCTCCAGCTCCGCCTCCTCGCCGGATCGCAGCGCCGCCTTCTCCAGCTCCTGCACCCGGTAGGTCAGGCTCTCTGCCAGACGGCGGCGGGCGTCGTCGTCCAGAGAAAGGCGTTGGATCTGCCGCTCGTTTTCCTCATAGGCGCCGTAGGCCGTCCGGTATGCCTCCAGCTCCGCGCTGTCCTTGGCGAAGGCGTCCAGATAGCGCAGATGGCTGCTCTCGTCCAGCAGCTGGCGGCCGTCGTTCTGGCCGTGGATATCCACCAGCAGCGCGCCCAGGGCCCGCAGCTGACCCACGGTGACGGGCACGCCGTTGACACGGCAGGCGCCCTTTCCGTCGGCGGAGACGGTGCGCTGTACGATCAGCTCCCCGTCCTCCGGCTCCACGCCGTTTTCCCGGCACCAGTCCAGCGCCGCGTCGGCGTCGAACACAGCGGCGGCCAGGCACCTGTCCGCCCCGGTGCGCACCAGCTCCCGGCTGGTACGGCCGCCGGTGACCGCGTACAGCGCGTCGATGATGATGGATTTGCCCGCGCCCGTCTCGCCGGTCAGCACGTTCAGTCCCCGCCGGAACTGGACGTCGGCCCGCTCCACCACCGCGATATTCTCGATGTGGAGGCTTTTCAGCATCGGCGTTACCTCTTGTAGGCCCGGCGCAGCTGGGCGCACAGCCGCTCGGCGGCGGCGGCGTTTCGCATGACGATGACGCCGGTGTCGTCGCCGGCCACGGAGCCCAGCACCGCGTCCTCGCCCATGGCGTCCACCGCGCCGCACACGGCGGAGGCCAGGCCGGGGATGGTACGCACCACCACGGTGTGCAGGGCGTGGTCGAAGCTGATGCAGCCCTCCCGGAAGATCTCCTCCATCCGGCGGGCGGCCTCGCTGGCCTCGTCCTCGCTGGCCTGGGCGTAGCGGTACCGGCCGTCCGGGCCGATCTCCTTGACCAGGCGCAGCTCCTTGATGTCGCGGGAAACGGTGGCCTGGGTGCTCTTCACGCCCCGGGCCTGGAGGGCCTCCAGCATCTGGCCCTGGGTCTCGATGTTCTCTTCTGCGATGATGTCCAGGATCACGCTCTGTCTTGCTGTCTTCATGCTCTCTCCCCCAATTTTTCAAATGCCGTCTCATAAAAGCTTTTGGTGCCCAGATCCGCCATGAGCAGCCTATGAGCCGACTTTTTTACGATTACCTCGTCCCCGTCCAGCAGGTCTGTCATCCCCCTGCCGTCCGCGGACAGCACGCACCGGCGCCCCTCGCTCACGTCCGAGGGCAGCACCGTCACCGTGCGCTCCGGCCCCAGCACAAAGGAGCGGGCCGCCAGCATATGGGCGCATATGGGCGTGAGTATGATGGCCTCCGCCCCCGGCTCCACCAGCGGGCCGCCGGCGGCCATGGAATAGGCCGTGGAGCCCGTGGGCGAGGACACGATCACCCCGTCCCCGGAGAAGGCCAGGATGCGGTTTCCGTCCCCCATGGCCGTCAGGTGCACGTTCTGCACGATGCCGGAGATCACCGCGTCATTCAGGGCGGTGTCGGAAAATACCCGCTCCCCCTGCCGGCGTATCTCCACGTCCAGCATCATCCGGGGCACCGGGACAAAGTCCCCCTCCGCCGCCCTGCACAGCAGCGGCGCGTTGCTCCGGTCAAGCTCGGTCAGAAAGCCCGTATGGCCCAGATTCACCCCCACCAGGGGCACGTCGTAGACCATCACCTGGGGCGCGATGCGCAGTATGGTGCCGTCCCCGCCCAGGGTGACCAGCAGCGCCGCCCCCTCCAGGGCCTGCTCCAGCGGGCGCGTCTCGAAGGGGGGCGCGTCCCACCGCTCCCCGCACACGGGGCTCACAGCCACCTGGCAGCCGTGCCGCTCCAGCATGGCCTTCACCTGGGCTGTGAAGGAGAAGTCCCGATCCCGCTGCACATTGGGACACAGAACGATCTTTTTCATTCGCTCTCCCCTCTGCCGGCGTCCAGCGCCTCATGGGACTGGCGCACCACGCCGGCGCAATCCGCCTCTATGCCCGGCCCGGCTGTGTCCAGCCAGGCGAGATATTCGATATTTCCCTCCGGCCCCCGCACGGGGGAGAAGGTCAGTCCCCGCAGGAAGAATCCCATGGCCGCCGCGTCCTGGGAAAAGCGCTCCAGCACCTGCCGGTGCACGGCGGGGTCGCGCACCACGCCCTTCTTGCCCACATTCTCCCGGCCGGCCTCGAACTGGGGCTTTACCAGGCACACCACCCGGCCCTCCGGCCCCAGCAGGCTCTTCACCGCCGGCAGCACCAGCCGCAGGGAGATGAAGGACATATCCATCACCGCCATATCCATGGGCTCCGGGAACATGTCCGGCGTCAGGTTCCGGGCGTTCGTGCGCTCCATGACCGTCACCCGCCCGTCGTTGCGAAGGCTCCAGGCCAGCTGCCCGTAGCCCACGTCCACTGCGTACACATGCCGCGCGCCCCGCTGCAAAAGGCAGTCGGTAAATCCGCCGGTGGAGGCCCCGCAGTCCACGCAGACCATCCCCGCCGGGTCGATGGCGAAGGTGTCCAGGGCCTTTTCCAGCTTCAGCCCGCCCCGGCTCACATAGGGCAGCTTTCCGCCCCGCAGCTCCACCTTGGCGTCCTCCGCCACGGTGTTGCCCGGCCGGGTCTGCTTCTCTCCGTTCACATAGACGGCGCCGGCCATGATAAGGGCCTTGGCCCGCTCCCGGCTCTCCGCCAGGCCCAGGTCGAGCACCCGCTGGTCAAGCCTCGTTTTTCCCATGCAGCATCTCCATAACGGTCTTGGCAAGAGAGCCGTTGTCCAATCCCGTCTTTCTCAAAAGATCCAGCGGCGCGCCGTGCTCCAGTATGCCGTCGCCCAGATTCACCAGCCGGGCCTGCTTCAGACACACGCCCGCCTGCTCCGCCGCGGCCAAAAGCTTCTCCCCCACGCACCCGGCGGCACAGGCCTCCTCCGCCACCAGCAGCGCCCCGGTCTTTCGCACCGATTCCAGCACCGGCTCCGCGTCCAGGGGCGAGAGCACGTTGATCTTCACCACCTCGGCCTGCACGTTCGCGCCGCGCAGCATCCGGGCGGCCATGATCGCCTCGTTGATCTGGGTGCCGTAAGCGGCGATGGTCACGTCCGTCCCCTGCATGACCACGTGGGCTGTCTCGTCAGAGGTATCCGCCTTCCAAAGGCCCTCCCCGCCCCGGGGATAGCGCACCGCGACCGGGCCCGTATCCTCCAGCACCGCCTTGCGCAGCATACTGCGCAGTTCCTCAAAGTTGGACGGGGCGTAGATCTTCATCCCCGGCACGCTGGACAGGTACGCCACGTCGAAGGCCCCCTGGTGGGTGGCCCCGTCCCGGCCCACGATGCCGGCCCGATCCACCCCGAACACCACGTGCAGCCCCATCAGGGCCACGTCGTGGATGAGCATGTCATAGCACCGCTGCAAAAACGTGGAATAGACCGCGAACACCGGCTTGAGCCCCTGGGCGGCCATGCCCGCAGCCATGGCGCAGGCGTGCTCCTCGGCGATGCCCACGTCGAAAAACCGGTCGGGGTACGTCTCCTGAAATCCGATCAGGCCCGTGCCCTCCTTCATGGCGGCGGTGATGGCCGCCACGGTCTTGTCCTCACCGGCGATCTCCGTCAGAGCGCGGCCGAACACGGAGGAAAAGTCCTCCCCCGTATACTTGGGCACGCCGCTCTTGGCGTCGAACGCCCCCACCCCGTGGAAGGCCTCCGGGGCCTTCTCCGCGGGGGGATAGCCCTTGCCCTTTTTCGTGATGACGTGCACCAGCACCGGGGCCCGGTACTCCTTGGCCCAGCGGATGGCGTTCTCCACCTTGCGGATGTCGTGGCCGTCGATGGGGCCGATGTACTCAAAGCCCAGATCGTCAAAGATGTTCTCCGTGATGATCCGCTCCTTGAGCCAGCGTTTTCCCCGGCTGAGGGCCCCGGACAGCAGCCGCATATGGGGTATGACGGAACTGCGGTACCACTTTTTGAATTGGATGTATTCCACCCGGGTGCGCATCCGGCCCAGCATCTCCGCCAGGCCGCCCACGCCCTCGTTGATGCTCATGCCGTTGTCGTTGAGCACCACCACCAGCGGCTCGCCGCTCTTGCCAGCGTCGGACAGCCCCTCGAAGGCCATGCCCCCGTTGAGGGCGCCGTCGCCGATCAGGGCCGCCACGTCGTAGTCCGCCCCCAGGGCCGTCCGGGCCCGGGCCATGCCCAGCGCCACGGACACGGAGTTGGACGCGTGCCCGGCCACAAAGGCGTCATGGACGCTCTCCGCCGGTTTGGGGAACCCCGCCATGCCCCCCAGATCCCGGAACCCGGCAAAGCCGTACATCCGGCCGGTGAGGATCTTGTGGGTATAGCACTGGTGTCCCACGTCGAACACCAGCCGATCCCGGGCGGTGTCATACACCCTGTGCAGCGCCACCGTCAGCTCCACCGCGCCCAGATTGGACGCCAGATGACCCCCCTGCTCCGACAGGGAGGCGACGAGAAATTCACGTATTTCCCGGCACAGCTCGTCCAGCGCCTCCGGGGGGAGGGCCTTCACGTCGGCCGGTTTGCGGATGTTATCCAACAGACCCATATCGTTCAGCACCAATATCTATCGCCCATGGGGGATTATTTTCATAGGTCTCATTATCATAACAAAATACACCTTGAAATTCAAGGTGTATTTTGTATATTTTCAGTTGGCGGTGAATATTTCCGGCTGTCAGAGGGCCTGGAAGGGATAGCCGTTTTCCTTGGCGAAGGTCTCCGCCGTGGAGCCGGCATAGCCCCAAATGACGGTCTTGCCGGGCACGCCCATCGGGCCAAACTCATCATAACCAAGGTTGATCGAACAGTCGGGGTTGCGGATGATGACCTTGGCCAGACTGGTGCAATTCCCAAAGCAGTGCGTCGTCAGCTCGGTCACTTCCGCCGGCAGATCCGCTTCGACCAGATCCTTGCACTCGCAAAACATCATGCTGTAAAAACCCGACGTGACACCTTTGGGCACCGCCGTCAGGCCGCAACCGAAAAATACGTTCTGGCCATATACCGCGCCGGAGGGGCCGCTGAAGCTCTTCAGCGCCGTGCACCCGCCAAAGGCGGAGTCCATCACGTTCTTGACGGTGGAGGGCAGGGTGACGCTGGTCAGATTGGTGAGGCCGCTGAAGGCGCAGTGGCCCACGCTCGTGACGCCCTCTCCAACGACGACCTTCTTCACCTGCGCGCTGTAGTACTTATACCAGTCGTAGTCTTCGGGATAATAGCCGGTGTACATATACCCCGTGCCGGTGATGGTCAGGGTGCCGGTCTCGTCCAGCTTCCAGATGCAGCTATCCGTCGCAGGAGCGTAGAACTCGTCCGCGCCGCAGTTGCCGCTGGCGATCACCTTGGGGGTCTTCGTCCAGCTCACGCCGGTGGTGTCATAGCCGCTGGTGTATTTCTTCCCCGCCTTGTCGATGCACCGTACCGTGAAGCTGTATTTCGTCCCGGTCTTGGGGCTCTTCCAGGTGTAGCTGGCGGAGGTGGTGTCCGCAAGCTTCGTCCACTTGCCGCTGCCGGACTTGTAGAATACCCGGTACTTCGCCGCGCCGCCGGACTTGCTCCAGCTGATCTTCACACCGCTTCCGGACGCCGCCGCCTTGATGTTCTTCGGCGCCGCGATGTAGGTCAGGCTCTTGTCCGTGCCGTCGTAGGAGCTGGTGAAGCTGGTGCCCGCCTTGTTCATGCACCGCACCGTGAAGCTGTACTTTGTCCCGCTCTTCGCCTTCGTCCAGGTATAGCTGGTCTTGGTGGTGTTGGCGATCTTCGTCCACTTGCCGCTGCCGGTCTTGTAGTACACCCGGTAGCTGCCCGCGCCGGTCACCTTGCCCCAGGTGATCGTCACGCCCGTGGCGGCGTTGGACACCTTGCTGATCTTCGGCGCGGCCACAAAGGTGATGGACTTACCTGTGGTGTTGTAGGCGCTGGTGTAGCTCTTGCCGTCCTTCGTCACGCACCGGATGGTGAAGCTGTACTTGGTGCCGCTCTTGGCCTTTTTCCAGGTGTAGCTGGTCTTGGCCGTGTCGCCGATCTTCTTCCACCCGCCGGAGCCGGTCTTGTAGAAGATCCGGTACTTGGCAGCGCCGGAAACCTTGTCCCAGCTGATCTTGATGCCCGTGGTGGTGTTGGACAGCTTGGGCACCGCCGGGGTCTTCAGCTTGTAGTAGGTGATGCTCTTTCCGGTCTTATCGTATGTACTGGCCTTGCCGTACTTGTCGAGGGCCTTGACGGTGAAGGTGTACTTGGTGTTCACCTTGGCGCTCTTCCAGGTGTAGCTCGTGCCGGTCACGTCCGCAAGCTTCGTCCACTTGCCGCTCTTCTTGTAATATACGCTGTACTTGGCCGCCCCGGAGGCCTTGCTCCAGCTGACCTTCACGCCGGTGGCGGTGTTGCTCACCTTCAGGTTCTTGGGCTGATCCGGGCCCGCTGGGGCCTTGCCCAGGCTCTTGAATTCACGGCCGTGAGCATTGGCGTATTTCTCGGCCGTGGAGCCGTCATAGCCCTGGATGGGCGTGCCGGGTCTCGTTACTTCCTGGTGGTTTTCGTCATAGTACGAATAGGGATCCGTGCCCAGAGTGGGGTTATACTGCCCGCCGGCCGCGATCTTGCAGTCCGGGTTGCGGACGGTGATGGGGCCCTCCAGAATGCCGCTGAAAGCGCCCTCGCCGATGCTGCTCACGCTGCGCGGCAGATCCACTTTCGTCAGCGCGACCCATGCGAACGCCCGCTCCCCGATGGTCTTGACAGAGTCGGGGATCTTCACGCTCTGCAGGGAGCCGTTGTTGCTGAACGCCGGGTACTGGATATCCGTCACTGTGCTGGGGATGGTGTAGCTGGTGGCAGTCTTTCCCAGCGGATAGACGAGAAGCTTCGTCTTGCTGGCGTTGAACAGCACCCCGTCCACAGAGGCGTAGTTCTTGTTGCCGCTGGCGACCTTGATGGTCTTCAGGGAGAAGCTGCTCTGGAAGACGTTCTCCCCCAGCTTGGTGACGCTGGCGGGTATCGTGACGCTGGTCAGAGCTTCGCAGCTGGCAAAGGCATAGCTGTTGATGGTCTTTACGCTGCCCAGATCCACGCTGGTAAGAGACGGGCAGACGGCAAACGCCCACTCGCCGATGGTGGTGACGCTGGAGGGCAGCGTGACGCTCTTGAGCGACGAGCCCTCAAAAGCATAATCGCCGATGCTGGTCACGGTGGAGGGGATGCTCACGCTGGCGGCCGCGCATGCGGAAAAGGCGTAACTGCCTATGTGGGTGACGCCGCTCTCGATGACGATCTTCTTGATGTCTTCCCACTGATCCCTCCAGGGGGAATAATCACTGGTGTCGGTCTTGTAATCGAAGCCCTTCCAGTCCTTCATCTTGCCGCTGCCGGAGATGGTCAGGGTGCCGCCGGAAAGCTTCCACTTCACGTTGTCGCCGCTGGCGCCGCAGCTGCCGGAATTGGCATCCTTGTCCTCCGCCTCTTCCTCGGCGGCCAGATCTTCCTCCGCGGGCTCTTCCGCCGCCTCCTCTGCGGGTTCTTCCGCCGGCTCTTCCACGGGCTCCTCAACAGGGGCCGCGGGCGCTTCCGGCTCCGGGGTGACCTCCGGCTCCGCCGGCACTTCCGTCACAACGGGCACT
>CANQDL010000041.1 GCA_947591105.1 uncultured Oscillospiraceae bacterium | reverse complement strand
AGCCTTTTTGTCGTGCCCTTTCCTTTCCTGCACTTTTTCTTCATTTGGGGCTTGACTTTTTATTCGCAGGCTCCTTGGGTGAAATCAAAAGCGGACGAAGGGGCCCCTCGTCCGCGCTGCTTATTGTCTGCCGTAATATTCGTCGATCTGCTGCTGTTCGTCGTTGATGAGCCAGCGGGAGGCCAGCAGGAACCGGTCGTGGTAATAGCCCACCCGGACGCGGCGGAAAAACTGCTTGGGATCGTTGAGAAAATCCGCGACCTTCTCCCCGCGCACCATGCGCCTGGCGTCCTTCAGGATGTTCTGTTTGGTCATTTGGGCCATGGGCTGCACCCCCTTCCGCCAGGTTATGATAGCATATTCTGTAGGGCCTTGTCAACGGAACAGTCCGCTACTATTAAATGATTTAGTATTGACTTTTGCACAGTAAAAGACTATGATAAATAAAGTATGTTGCCAAATCTGGCTTCAATATGACAAGAGACGAAGAGGTAGCCGTGATGAAGAGAAGAGCGATCAGTTTTCTTTTGGCTGTCGTAGCGCTGGCGGGACTGTGGACGCCGGTCTTTGCCGAGGGAGAGGATCAGATCCTCCCCACCGCTGAACCGGCGGCGGAGGAAGTGTCCTCCGATCCCGCGCCGACGGAGGTTCCCGTGGTGACGGAGGCCCCCGTGGTGACGGAGGCCCCCGTGGCGACGGAGGCCCCCGTGGCGACGGAGGCCCCGGCAGTGACGGAGGCCCCGGTGGTGACGGAAGCTCCGGTGGTGACGGAAGCTCCGGTGGTGACGGAGGCCCCCGTGGTGACGGAGGCTCCCGTGGTGACGGAGGCCCCTGCGGCGACGAAGGCCCCCGCAGAGACGGTGACCCAGAGCGTCGATACGCCGAAGAGCCCCTGGCAGATCTCCGGCGGCGAGACCTTTTACATTGAGCAGAACAAGCGGGTGACCGGCTGGAAGACCATCGACGGCAAGGATCACTACTTCAAGACCGGCAAGGGCCAGGAGTGGTGCCAGGCCAAGAGCGTGGGCGCCATGGTGACGGGCCCCCTGTGGCTGGGCGGAAAGAACTGGTACTATTTTGACGACGAGGGACGGATCGTACGAAACGCCTTCGAGAAGATCGACGGGGAGACGTCCTATTTCGGCGCCGACGGCAAGCGTGTGACAGGCTGGTGCTGTATCAAGGGCCACGATTACTACTTCCGCACGGACTCAAAGGACGAGTGGAGCAGCCAAAAGGGCGAGTACGCCATGGTGACGGGCCCCCTGTGGCTGGGCGGCAAGACCTGGTATTACTTTGACGAGCAGGGACGGATCGTCCGGAATTCCTTTGAGACGATCGACGGGGAGACCTCCTACTTCGACAGCGAGGGCAAGCGTGTGACCGGATGGAAGACCATCAAGGGTCACGACTACTATTTCCGCACGGACTCGAAGGACGAGTGGAGCAGCCAGAAGGGCGAGTACGCCATGGTGACGGGCCCCCTGTGGCTGGGCGGCAAGACCTGGTACTACTTCGACAAGGACGGAAAGATCGTCCGCAGCGCCTTTAAGAAGGTGGACGGCAAGACCTCCTATTTCGGCGCCGACGGCAAGCGTGTGACCGGCTGGCAGACCATCAAGGGCAAGAGCTATTACTTCCGCACGGACGCGAAGAACGAGTGGAGCAGCCAGGGCGGCGAGTACACCATGGTGACCGGCCTGCTGTGGCTGGGCGGCAGCAACTGGTACTGCTTCGATTCCAAGGGCGCGCAGGTCAAGGGCTGGTACCAGAACGGCAAGGAGCTCTATTACTTCGGCAGCGACGGCCGGCGCGTGACCGGCTGGCAGACCATCAAGGGGAACCGGTATTACTTCACCACCTACAGCGAGCGCACCAGCAAGCGCAGCGAGGGCGCCATGATGACCGGCATGGTGAAGATCGGCAGCGAGCGGTACTACTTCTCCGATAAGGGCGTGCTGCAGACCGGCTGGCAGACCGTCGGCGGCAAGACCCTCTACTTCCGGGCCGACGGCGCCATGGCGTGCCGTCCCACCTACATCGACGGCAAGATGTATATGTTCGACAGCGACGGGAGCATGGTGAAATCCACCACCGTCACCCTGGGCAGAAAGCAGTACAAGGTCAATGGCAAGGGCGAGATCAAGGGCTATCTGACGGACGTGTCCAAGAAGGCGGTCAAGGCCCTGGATCAGTGCGGATGGGATCTCTATTCCGCCTACAAGTGGGCGGCCAGACTGCCCTATTCCAACCGGTGGTACCGGACGGACAGCGTGGATTCCTATGCCAACTACGGCTTTAATAACCACACCGGCAACTGCTTTGTGATGAACTCCTGCCTGTACCAGATGGCGAAGGTGCTGGGCTACGAGGTGAAGTTCATGTCCGGCGGCGTGGCCCAAGCGGGCGGCGGCGCGTCCCCCCACGGCTGGTGCGAGATCAAGGTGGACGGCAAGTGGTACGTGTTCGACTCCAACTTCAACAACGAGACCGGCCGCAACGGCTACCAGATCAACTACGGCCAGCGCGGTACCTGGGCGTATGTCCAGTACGGCTATATCGACTAATTCACAGCATAAGGAGAAAACTGCGATGAAGAAATGGATCACGGTGCTTTTGACCCTGGCGATGCTGGCCAGCCTGCTGTGCGGCGTGAGCGCGCTGGCGGCGGGGGATGAGCAGTCGGAGGACGCCCCCGCGGAGCAGACAGCTGAGGAGGCGGCCGGCGGAGAGACCGGAGAAGAGGCTGAAGAGGCCGAAGAGGACGACCTGGAGGGTCTGGATCGCCTGGGCGAGGAGACCGAGGGCTGTGTGCTGGTGAAGATCACCAACGCCGCCGGGACGGACATCATGGCCATCAACATCAAGCCCAGCGACGATTGGGCCTGGTCGGAGGACATCATGGCCGACGAGGACACCTTTGAGGTGGACGAGACCTCCGTGCTGTGCTACACGCCGACGGCGGCCGAGGACGGGGAAGAGACCGAGGACGGCGAAGAGGCCGAGGCGGCGGAGCCCGTGCCCCAGGATCTGCAGATCGTCTTCACCGACTGGACGGTGGGCATCATCCACAACGCCATCCTGGAGGACATGCAGGACGTGCAGCTCATGCGCGCCTGGAACAGCGTGCCCTATCTGGTATACACCAGCATCGCCACCGGCGAGCAGGTGGACACCAACGAGGCCGAGCAGGCCATCGCTCTGGAGGAGTATTACGCCACGCAGTCCTCCGGTGGCAGCAGCTCCAGCAGCAGCTCCGGCGGCGGCAACACCTCCGGCTGCATTGGCGGCGACGCCATCTTCAACTGATGGACAGTTCTGTGACAAACGGCAGCGCCGGGGCGGAAAGGCCCCGGCGCAGCGCGGCTTTTGACTGTCTGCGGGCGGTGGCCTGCCTGTGTATCATCCTGATGCACACGGCCCGCTCCACCCAGCTGATGTACGGCATGAAGATGACCAGCTTCGCCCGGGCGGCGGTGTGCCAGATCGCGCTCAACCTCCAGTATTGGGCGGTGCCCTGCTTCATCATGGTGACGGGGGCGCTTCTGCTCCAGCCGGAAAAGCAGATCGGCTACAAAAAGCTCTTCTCCCGCTACATCGCCCGGGTACTGAAGGCCATTGTGGTGTTCGGGGTGCTGTTCGCGGTGCTGGAGGCCATCTTCAACCCGGAAATGCGCACCTGGAGCGCGTTTCTGGGCGGGTGCTGGGAGGTGTTCACCGGCGGCACCTGGTCGCATATGTGGTATCTGTACTGCCTGCTGGGGCTCTACCTGCTGCTGCCGGCCTATAAGAAGATCGCGGCCATGTCCGAAGAGCGGGACATCCGGTACCTGCTGATCGTGTGCGGCGTGTTTCTGTCCCTGGTGCCGCTGCTGGGGCTGCTGCACATCTCCTGCGGGTTTTACATCCACGTGGGCACCATCTACCCCTTCTGGCTGTTTCTGGGCTACTACCTATATCGCTGGGGGGACAGGCTCCCCCGGTGGATCTACGGGGCCATGGCCCTGCTGGGCACGGCGGCCCTGGGTCTGCTGACCTGGGCGCGGATGCGGTGGGGCCTGCCGGCGCTGGACGGGCTGTTCGCCTCCGACGGCTCCTTTATGGCCGCTTACAACTTCCGGGACGGCTATTCCTTCGTGCTGGTGATCCTCCAGGCCGCAGGGATGGCCGGGTGGTTCTTCCGCTGCGGGCAGGAGGGAGCGGCGGGGGTGAAAAAGGTGCTGGCCAACATCGACCGGCACTCCTTTGGGATCTATCTGATCCATATGGCATATGTGCGGCTGCTGTATAAATACCTGCACTTTGACCCCTACGCCCTGGGAATGGCCGGTGTGCCCGGCATCCTGGCGGTGGTGCTCTTCGCCTTTGTGATGGCGTATATCACCGACATGGGCATGAAAAAGCTGCCCGTTTTCAAGGGCATCGTGTGAGCAAAAAATGTAAAGCGGGACTGGCTGGCTTGCCAGTCCCGCCTTTTTATGTCCGGAGGATGTCCCGGCGGCGGAGCCGGAGCAGAAAGAGCGCCGCCAGCGCCCCGGCCAGCAGGAGCAGCGCCGCCCCGGCCATGGGCTCCACATAGGGCACGCCGGTGCGCTTGTAGAGGCTGTTGGCGTAGTAAAAGGCGTCGTCCATGACCCAGAGCAGCGCCCCGTACAGCGCCCCGAAGGCGGGGATGAGCTTCAGCAGCAGGGTGATGTAGCTGCCGCTCGTCCGGGACAGGAGCCATACCAGCGCCGCCCCGGCCAGGCACACCCCCAGGTGGATCGCGCCCAGGGCCGCCAGGTACCCGCCGAAAGTCCAGTCCGGCCAGGCGTACGCCCGGTCAAAGGACGCCAGCCGGCAGGGGAAAAACACCTGCAGCCCATGGCGGAAGATGAAGAGCGCCAGAAAAAGCCCCGCCGTCACGGCCGCCAGGGCAGCCGCCGTCAGCAGCGCCGCGGCCAGCTGCGTCCGGGCCAGGGCCCGGCCCCGGCGGGAGGCGTACTGGGCCGGCACCATCCGGCTCATCCGATCCGTCGTCATCACCGGGCCCAGCAGCAGACACAGGATCAGCAGCGCCAGCACGGTGAACCGGCGGGCGCAGTCGGACACGTGGTAGGCCGTCAGCTGCTGGGGCAGCAGGCTTTCATAGCTGCCCTCCGGGCCAAAATAAGTTGACATAATATTATCATATTCCCGCTGGGTGAGGCCGCCGTCGGCCAGATCCTCCGCCAGCCAGGTCTGGATGCTGCCGTCGGCGAAGTACCGGTACTGCTCGGTGTAGAAGCTGTAGACGTACAGCCGGCCCTGGATGTTGCCGGTCTCATCGCTCCACAGCCGCTCCAGGATGCGCCACATATCCTCGTTGTCCTCGCCGGCGCTCCGGCTGGCGGTCTGCTGAAAGCGCAGAAAATCCTGATAGGTCTCCAGGCCGTATTTTTGGGCGGTGGGATCGGCGGCGATATACCCGTCCGCCTGGGCGTACAGCGCGGGAAGCTGATCTTCAATCTCCGCTTCCTCCTCCGGAGAGAGGCTGGGGCCGTATTTTTCCACCCAGCCGGACACCGTGTCCAGAATGGACAGGCCGTCGCTGCCGCCGATGTTGGTGGGGTAGACGGTCACGTAAAAGTAGATGAACAGCAGGGCGTAAACGGCCCCCAGGGCCAGCGCTCCCAGCACGAGCCGGGGGCGGAATATTTTTTTCAGTTCTTGCGCCAGCATGTTGACTCCTTTCTATGGGCTGAGAACGTCCTGCCGCCGGATCCGGCGGACATACCAGGCGCACAGACCCAGGGTCAGAACGGCCAGGGCGGCCGGCACGGCGGTCTCGATATAGGGGATCTTGGCGGTTCGGTACAGCGCGTTGCTGAAGTAGAAACTGTCGGTGAGCGTCCGGGTGATGACCCAGCGGAGCAGACAGAACACGGGAATGAGCTTGAAGAGCATGGAGACATAGTTGCCGCTTGTCCGGGACAGGAGAAACAGCGCCCCCGCCCCGGCCATGGCCAGCAGGGCGCTCATGGCCCACTGGAAAAGATACCACACGCCCATCGTCCAGTTGGGCCAGCAGTAGGGCACCTGCCAGAAGGTGAACATCCGGCAGCGGAGAAAGGCGTACTCCCGGCCGCGCCAGAGCACCGCGGCGCCAAAGACCAGGGCGCTGGCGGCGGTGCAGAGCAGGGCGGCGGTCAGATAGGCCGTCAGCTGGGTGCGGATATGGCTCCTGCCCCGGCGGGAGGCGTACTGGGCGGGGATCATGCGGCTCATCCGCTCCCGGGTCATGGCCGGGCCCAGAAAAACGCACGTCCACAGCAGGGTGAGAACGGTGTAATCGGCCACGACGCCGCCGTCCCGGGCGGGGCTGAAGTTCCGCCAGGCCTCGTCCCGGCCGTGAAAGACCGCCTTTACGTGGGCAAGCTCCCGAGGCGTGATGCTGTCGTAGCTCCACTTGTCGTAGCCGTGATCGGCCGAGGCCTGCTCCATGCGCCCGTACTCCTGGATGACGGATTCCGTGATCTGGGCGCGGGAGAAGATGTCGCCCGTCTCCGGGCCGGTCAGGTAGTCGAACAGGGCCTGGTCGTCCAGGATCTGCTGGGTCGTGTCAAAGTCCCCCGCAGCCCAGGCAAGGTAGGACTGGTGATCCGTGATGCCGTACTTTTGGGCGACGGGGTGGGCGGCCAGATACCGGTCGGCCTGGGCGTTGAGCTCGTCCAGGGACGCGCCCAGCTCCCGGATGTCCGCCGGGGAGAAGATGGCGCCATAGGTCTGCACCCACTGGGCCTGCATGTCCCGCACCGCCATGTTCAGGCCCCCGAGGGAGGACAGAAACAGCGAGTAATATAGGACTCCCAGGGCCAGAGCCGCCAGGATGAGCCGGGGCCGGAAGATCTTTTTCAGCTCCTGAGCCAGCATATCACGCCACATCCTTTCGGAGAAACCGCCGGTAGGCTCCCCAGGCCAGAAGCCCCGCCAGAACCAGCCACAGCAGCAGTACCGCCAGCTCCTGGCCACGGAAGAGGGTGCTGATCGCGCTGTGGGTGAACCACTGGCCCGTATTCACCCACAGCATGGTGGGCAGAAAATACCCCGCCTCGTACAGCGTCCACATCCCCCCGTTCCCGGCGGCGGTCACCACCGCGAAGCTCGCCGCCAGCAGGGTGAACAGGCCCAGAAAGCCCCGGTACATATCCCCGGCGAGAAGGCCCGCCCCGGCGGCCAGGCCGTGAAAGACGGCCACAAGCCCCAGCCCCATGGCCAGCTCCGCCGCCAGATATCCGGCCAGGGTGAAGGGCCGCCAGGTGAGAAAGTATCCGAAGAAGGGCAGGATGTAAAACTGGGTGGACACGCTCTCGCTCCACATGGGCCCCAGCCGCCACAGAAAGGCAAAGGCCCCCAGAGTGGTCAGGCAGAGAAGCGTATAGCTCCCCAGGGCGGACAAAAGCCCGGCGGCGTACTTGCTGCGCTGCACTGTCCGGCCCTTTCGGGTGGCGTAGACCGTCTGGGCCGTGCGGCTGACCTTCTCGCTGCCGGCCGCGTAAAGGGCCAGCAGCATGGCGAGAAGCGCCCCCTCCGCGATGAGAAGCCGGCACACCGTGACGAGAAGCAGGCTGTAAAGATCGCTGGTGACGGATGCGGCGGCCGCGTCCATGGACACGTCCAGCGCCGCCAGCCGATCCACGGAGGTCTGGAACCGGGCGAATTTTTCCCGGATGCGCTCCCCCATGGGGCCGGTCATGCCGAACTGCCGTAGAAAGCCCTCCCCCAGCTCGGCGGCGTCAAGATCCTCGTACACGTCCCGCGTTCCCGCAAGGCAGGCGGCCAGGCCGTCCCGCCACCGGGACTCCGGCAGGGCGGAGAGTGCCTGATCCAGCGCCGGGCCCATGCGCGTCCCCGCCTGGGCGGTCACCTCCCCGATATATTCCACCGCCTCCGCCGCGTCCCGCTGGCCGTACCAGGCCGAGCCGATCACCAGCAGATCGAGCCCCAGGCACAGCGCCAGAAACACGGGCAGCATGGGCAGGCTCCAGAGCTTTTTCAGCTCCCATTTTATCAGCGCGCCGCTCATATCCGGCTGTCCCGATAGATATAGAGAAACGCGTCCTCCAGACCCGGCGTCACGGCCTGCGCTCCCTGGGGAGGCGCATCGGAGGCGATGCGGAGCATGGGGCCCTGCTCCCCCTGGTACTCGCTCAAGGGCAGGTCGCCGGGGCCCAGAGCGGCGCCCGCCGGGACGGAGAATACCCGTCCGGCCAGGGTGCGGCAGATGTTGGAGGGGCTATCGCAGGCGTAGAGCCGGTGATCCCGGAGCATGACGATCCTGTCCGCGATGGTCTCGATGTCGGAGACGATGTGGGTGGAGAGGATCACGATCCGGTCGCTGGACAGGCTGTGGATGAGGTTGCGAAAGCGCACCCGCTCCTTGGGGTCGAGACCGGCCGTGGGCTCGTCCAGAATGAGCACCTGGGGATCGGCCAGCATGGCCTGGGCGATGCCCACCCGCTGGAGCATACCGCCGGAAAAGGTGCGCATCTTCTTGTCCTTCACGTCCCCCAGGCCCACCAGCTCCAGAAGCTCGTCGATCCGGGCCCGGGCGGACGTTTTGTCCATGCACTGCAGCGCGGCCATATAGGCCATGAAGGCCCGGGGGGAGTAGCTCTTGTAATACCCAAATTCCTGGGGCAGATATCCCACCATGCCCCGCCAGTCCGCGCCCATGGCCAGAATGTCCTGGCCCGACCAGCGGATGACGCCGGCGGTGGGGAACAGCAGGGTGGTGAGCAGTTTGATAAGGGTGGTCTTGCCCGCCCCGTTGGGGGACAGCAGGCCGTACACCCCCCGCTCGAAGGTCAGACTGATGTCCTCCAGGGCGGTGAAGGAGCCGTATTTTTTCGTGACGTTTTCAACTGACAGCATGGGCCGCAGCCTCCTTTCCGGTGAAACAGCGGCGCTTTATGAGCGCCAGATAGACCCCAGCCGCCGCCGCAGCGATGCAGCAGGTGACCGCGGCGGGCAGCCCGGCGAGAAAGACCTCGGCCCGGGGCCCCAGCTTTATGAGCACGGCGCCCAGCACGGCCCAGGTCACGGGGACGGCGGGATAGCCCAGGGGCGGCCTGAGGTATTCCTCCGCCAGCAGCGAGCCGGCGGCAAACAGAAACAGCGCCGCGAAGGACACACCGCACAGCCGCAGCATGGACATCTCCCCTCTCACCACAAGGCGTACCACGCCGCTGGCCGCCACGCTGGCCGCCACGGACACCCCGCCGAAGAGCAGCATCCGCAGGGCGGACAGCTGCCGCAGGGTCACCCGGGCGGTCATGAACAGCTCCCACACGCCGCTCATCCGCTCCTTCCACATGGTCAGGCCGTGCAGCGCCGCCCACAGCACGGGGGAGGTGATGAACAGCGCCGTGCACGCCCCGTGTTCCTGCTGGACGGCCAGCAGCGCCGCGCTGCACCACGCCGCCGCCCCGGTCAGCAGCGCCAGAAACGTGCAGTCCCACACGCCGAAGAACAGTCCCCGGAAACCCATGCTCCGCCACAGGGCGGGCACAGCCGTCCAAAGCCGCCTGGGGGCGGGCAGGGCCCGCTCTATGATGGCGGCGATGCGCCCGTCCCGCTCGACGGGGGAGGGATAGGGGATATATTCCTCATGGATCATGCTCCGTCAGCTCCTTTCTGATATAGGCGAGAAGCCGGTAATACCGGCTTTTTACCATGGCCTCGCTCTGGCCGCATACGGCGGCGATGTCCGGGAAGGAGCGCTCCGCGTACAGGCGCAGGCGGAAGATCTCCTGATCCAGACTGTCCGCCTGACACACCAGCTCCCCCGCCCGGCGGAGAAGCTCCCGATCCTCCAGCAGCGCTGTAAAGTCGCCCGGGACGGGGGTGTCCTGTTCTAGGGGAACGGTCACGGGGCGGCTTCTCCGCCGCCGGTCGATGAGCTTGTGGACTGCGATGTGGTACAGCCATGTGCGGAAAGCGGCCTTGCGCCGGTCGTAGGTGTGCAGACTTCCCAGCGCGGCGATAAAGCACTCCTGGGTCAGATCCAGCGCATCCTCCCGATCCCCGCTCTGCCGGTACATGAAGGCGAATATCTCGTCGTAGTACCGGCGGATCAGCAGATCCGCCGCCTGCCGGTCGCCCTGGCGCAGGATGGCCCGTATCCACTTTTGCTCCTGCTCCAGGGGCAAGGCGTCTCACATCCTTTCAGCTATATATTCGCGCAGCGTGGGCGTTTCGTTGCAGAAAAATGTGCCGGCTCATAAAAAATCCCGCTCCGGAGGGAGCGGGGGATGGTCGATCTTGCGCTTTACAAATGGAGGATGGCCACCGCGAAGCGGAAGTAGATCAGCAGGCTCAAGGCATCTACGATGGTGGTGATGAACGGGGAGCTCATCACCGCCGGGTCAAAGCCCATCTTCTCCGCCAGCATGGGAAGGGTGCAGCCCACCACCTTGGCGCATAGCACCGTGCACACCAGGGTGATGCAGATCACAGCCGCCACGGTGACGGTCACCTCCGGGTTGTGGAACAGCATCCGATCCACCAGCATGAGCTTTACAAAGTTGGCCGCCGCCAGGGCCGCGCCGCAGATCACGGCCACCCGGATCTCCTTCCACACCACCTTGAAGTAGTCCTTGAACTCGATGTCGTTCAGGGAAATGCCGCGGATGACGGTGACGCTTGCCTGGGAGCCGGAGTTGCCGCCGGTGTCCATGAGCATGGGGATATAGGCGGTGAGCACCGCCGCGGCGGCCAGGGCGTTTTCAAATCTGGAGATGATCTGGCCGGTGAAGGTGGCGGAGATCATCAACAGCAGCAGCCAGGGGAACCGGGCCTTGAAGGTCTCCCACACGGAGGTGCGCAGGTAGGGCTTGTCGGTGGGCGTCATACCGCCCATGATCTCGATGTCCTCGGTGGTCTCCGTCTCCAGCACGTCCAGCGCGTCGTCCACGGTGATGATCCCCACCAGGCGGTTTTCGTTGTCCACCACCGGCAGCACGGTCAGATCGTACTTGGAGAAGAGGGCGGTTGCGTCCTCCTGGTCGGTGAGGGTGCCCACGCTGACCACGTTTTCGGACATGATCTCCGAGACCGCCTCGTCGTCCTCGGAGAGGATCAGGGTGCGGATGGAGACCGTGCCCAGCAGGTGCCGTCCGTCGTCGATGACGTAGCAGATGTTGATGGTCTCCTTGTCGGTGCCGGTGCGCTTGATGCGCTTGACGGCGTCGGACACGGTCATGGTGGGCAGCAGATCCACGAACTCCGTGGTCATCAGCGACCCGGCGCAGTCGTCCGGGTACTGGAGGATGTTGTTGATGAGCTTGCGGGTCTCCGGGTCGGCCTGTCTGAGGATGCGCCGAACCACGTTGGCGGGCATCTCCTCCACCAAGTCCACCGCGTCGTCCACGTAAAGCTCGTCCACGACCTCCTTCAGCTCGCTGTCGGAGAAGCCACGGATGAGCAGTTCCTGAAACTCCGGCTCCATCTCCACGAAGGTCTCCGCCGCCAGATCCTTTGGCAGCAGCCGGAACAGCAGCGGCAGAGAGCGCTCGTCGTCCATCTCCTCGAAGAGGGCGGCGATGTCCGCCGGGATCATGGTGGCCAGGATGTCCCGCAGAGCGGGGTATTTTTTTTGCTCGACCAGCGTCAGAACGGTCTGATCCAGCGAGAGGGTGCGTTCAGCCATTGTCCTTCCTCCTTATTTGGAAATGCCCGGCAGTGACCGGGCCCTTGCGGGCAAGCGCCCGCACAGGCAGGAGTAAGGCACAGAAAGGCCGGGAAGGGGCAGTGCGCCCCTATCCTATCCGGGAGCGGGCCATGGCCCGCCGGGTTCGGCCTCGTTTTGTGCCGGTACTACTATCGCCTGCGTCCATTGTCCCACTCCTTTCGTCAATGGGTCTGTTTCCGCGATGCCGCGTCAGGCGGCTTGGCAATACACAAAGTATTCCCCGCGCCGCCTTTCTCGCCTCGCGAAAACATCTCTCATTGCGGTTTTTAATGAGTCTGTTTCCGCGATGCCGCGTCAGGCGGCTTGGCAATACACAAAGTATTCCCTGCGCCGCCTTTCTCGCCTCGCGAAAACATCCCTCATTGCAGTTTTTAATAAGTCTGTTTCCGTGATGCCGCGTCAGGCCAAAAGGTATGCTGCCAATTCCGCCGCCGTGTCCGCCACGTATACGGCTCCGGCCTGGAGAAGCTCCTCCCGGCTGCCGTAGCCAAAGCTCACCCCCACGCAGGGGATGCCGCACTGGCCGGCGCCGATCACGTCAAAGCTCCGGTCGCCCACCATGACGGCCCGGCCCATGTCGATGTGAAAGGCGTCCCGGGCGGCCCGGATCACGTCTGCCTTGGTGCTGTCGGGCTGGTTCGGGTCGCTGCCGGAGACGGTCTCAAAATAGGGCGCCAGACCGAACCTTTCCACGATCTGCACGGACATGAACGTGGGCTTGGAGGTGGCCACGTAGAGCTTGCATCCGGCGGCCTTCAGCGCCGAGAGCGCTTCGGGGATACCGGGATAGACGCTGTTTTCAAAGATGCCCTTCGGCACGTAGTATTCCCGGTAATCGGCCAGAATGCTCTTGGCCTCGTCCATGCTCACGCCCCAGTAATCCACAAAGCTCTGGGGCATGGGCGGGCCGATGAACTTATAATAATCCTCATTTTTGCCCGGGTCAAGCCCCCGTTTTTGCCGGGCGTACATGATGGCGTTGGTGATGCCCGGGCCCGGATCGGTCAGCGTGCCGTCCAGGTCGAAAAAGATGTGTTTATACTTCATAATATATCACCTTATTGGCCCCCTTGTGCAAAGGGGGGCTGTCAGCGCTTTTGCGCTGACTGGGGGATTGTTCACCGGAGCGCGAAAACCCCATATACCACCTTATTGGCCCCCTTGTGCAAAGGGGGCTGTCAGCGCTTCTTGCGCTGACTGGGGGATTGTTCACCGGAGTGCAACAACCCCATGTATCACCTTATTGGCCCCCTTGTGCAAAGGGGGCTGTCAGCGCTTTTGCGCTGACTGGGGGATTGTTCAACCCCTCCGCCTCGCTGCCGCTCGACACCTCCCCTTGCACAGGGGAGGCATTCGGTCTGGTGCTGCAGCAGGCCGAAGTCTTCTCGATTAAAAGGCTCAGTCTTTCAATCGACTCATCTCTCCTCGCGGAAGTAGCTCAAGCCCAGGGATCTGGGAGGCTGGGCCTCCTTGGAGCGGCGCATGCTCACCACCACCAGCACCAAAATGGTGACCAGGTAGGGCAGCATCTTGAACAGCTCCACGCTGGAGCGGGTCAGCCCGCCGATGTAGTTGTAGACCCAGTAGAGCACGCCGAACAGGTAGGCCGACCAGATGGCCCTTGCCGGCCGCCAGGTGGCGAAGATGACCAGCGCCACGGCAAGCCAGCCCAGGGACTCGATGGCGCTGCCGGTGGTCCAGGCGCCCTTGATGTAGTCCAGGGTGTAGTACAGCCCGCCCAGGCCGGAGATGCCCGCGCCGATGCAGGTGGCCAGGTACTTATAGCGGGTGACGTTGATGCCCGCGGCGTCGGCGGTGGCTGGGTCCTCGCCCACAGCCCGCAGGTTCAGGCCCACCCGGGATCGACCCAGGAACCAGCCGGCGATCAGGGCGATGGCGATGGCCAGATACACCATGAAGCCAAAGGAGAAGAAGAGCTTGCCGAAATTGCCCAGCCCGCCCAGCGCGGGGATATAGGCCCGGTATGCCTGGCTGGTGGCGGCCACGCTGATCTGGCCCACGCCGCCGGCCAGGGTGGTCAGGCTGCTGCCGAAGAAGTTGGCAAGGCCGGAGCCGAAGATGGTCAGAGTAAGCCCGGTGACGTTCTGGTTGGCCCGCAGGGTGATGGTGAGAAAGGCGTAAATGAGCCCGCCCAGCATGGACGCGGCCACCGCCGCCAGAAAGCTCAGCGCCAGGCTGAGGGCGGGGATGGGCGAAGGAGTGTACATCTCATAGAAGAACGCCGTGGCCAGGCCCGCGATGCCGCCCAGGTACATGATGCCGGGCATGCCCAGGTTCAGGTTGCCGGACTTTTCGGTGAGTATCTCGCCCACCGCGCCGTAGAGGATGACCGTGCCGAAGATCACGGCGCTGGTGAGCAGGGAAATCAGCTGTGTCATGCCTGCACCTCCTTTTTGTGGCTGTGACGGAGCCGAACGGAGTACTGGATGAAGAACTCGCTGCCCAGCAGGAAGAACAGGATGATGCCCTTGACCACGTCGGAGGCGTAGTCGGTGAGCTTGAACTTGGAGGCGATCTCGATGGCGCCCTTCTCCAGGAATACCAGCAGCAGGGCAATGAGGATCATCACGAAGGTGTTGAACTTGGCCATCCACGCCACGATGATGGCGGTGAAGCCCCGGCCGCCGGAGGTGCCAGTGGAGATGGTGTGCCCGGAGCCGGCCACGGCGATGAAGCCGGACAGACCGCATATGGCGCCGGACAGGGCCATGGTGCGCACGATCACCCGCCGCACGGAGATGCCCGCGTACCGGGCGGTGTTCTCACTCTCGCCCACCACGCTGATCTCATAGCCCTGCTTGGTGTAGCGCAGATACAGGAACATGGCCACCGTCAGGGCCAGCACGATGATCACGTTGAGCATATACTGCTGGCCAAAGAGCTTGGGGAACCACCCGGCCTGGGTCTTCTGGTTGATGATGCCCACGGCGTTGGAGCCGACGGGGTTCTCCCACTTGGGGATGAGAAAGCAGGTGATCTGGATGGCGATGTAGTTCATCATCAGGGTGAACAGGGTCTCGTTGGTGTTCCACCGGGCCTTGAACACTGCGGGGATAAGGCCCCACACAGCGCCGGCCAGCAGACTGACTGCCGTGCCCAGCAGCAGCAGTGCCCAGGAGGGCAGGGAAGCGCCGCCGTAGATCATCACCGCGGCGGTGGCGCAGCCGCCCACCAATATCTGGCCCTCCGCGCCGATGTTCCAGAAGCGCATCATGAACGCCGGGGCCAGGCCCACGCCGATGCACAGCAGCATGGCCATGTCCCGCAGGGTGATCCAGACGCGGCGGCTGGTGCCAAAGGCCCCGTCCCACATGGAGGCGTATACGCTCAGGGGATTCATGCGGGTGACGCTGAAGATGAACAGCGCGCACACCACCAGCGCCAGCAGGATGGCGGCCAGACGCACCAGCCAAGCGCGCCACCAGACCATGCCGTCCCGTTTGGCGATATGGATGAGAGGTTCATGGCTCGTCATTTGCCGGCCTCCTTCTGTTCCAGGTTGGTCATCAGGTATCCCACCTGCTCTTTGGTGGCGGTGCGGCCGTCCAGCACGCCGTTGAGCCTGCCGGAGCACAGCACCGCGATGCGGTCGCACAGCTGCAGCAGCACGTCCAGATCCTCGCCCACGTAGATCACCGCTACCCCCGCCTTTTTCTGCTCGTTCAGCAGCCGGTAGATGGTATAGGAGGTGTTGATGTCCAGGCCCCGGACGGCGTAGGCGCTCATGAGTACGGTGGGGTGC
Organism: uncultured Oscillospiraceae bacterium; assembly: GCA_947591105.1. Lineage (GTDB taxonomy): Bacteria > Bacillota > Clostridia > Oscillospirales > Oscillospiraceae > CAJOIG01. The sequence continues at coordinate 811 of CANQDL010000041.1, read as the reverse complement.
ATGGCGATCTCCCGGCCCACCAGCACCTTCTGTACGTTGCCGCCGGACAGCTGCCGGACGGGGGTCTCGATGCTGGGTGTGACCACCTCCAGGTCCCTGACCACCTGCTGGGCCACGTCGTGGGGGTGCCGGCGATCCACCAGAGGGCTCTTGCCGGCGCGGTATTCCTTGAGCATCATGTTGCCCACCAGGGTCATGCTGGCCACCAGGCCCATGCCCAGCCGGTCCTCCGGCACGAAGGCCAGGCGCACGCCCCTTTCCGCGATGGAGCGGGGGTTCTGGCCCACCAGCTCTTCGGCGGGGCCGTCCGGCCCGGTGGGGCGGTACTTGACGCTGGAGCCGGACGCCGTCGTCTGCAGGCCGGCGATGGCCTCCAGCAGCTCCTTCTGCCCGCAGCCGGAGATGCCCGCCACGCCCAGGATCTCCCCGGCATACACGTCCAGGTTGATGTCGTCCAGCCGGACCACGCCGTCGGGGTCCTTCACGGTGAGGTTGCGGATCTCCAGCCGCCGCTGGGGGGAGACGGGCTCGTCCCGCTGGATGTTCAGCGTGACGGTGCGGCCCACCATCATGTCGGTCAGGGCCCGGGCGTCGGCCTTGGACGTGTCCATGTCGCCGATGTACTCCCCGTGGCGCAGCACCGTCACCCGGTCGGAGATGGCCAGCACCTCATTGAGCTTATGGGTGATGATGATGATGCTCTTGCCGTCGGCGCGCATGTTGCGCATCACGGCGAACAGCTTTTCCGTCTCCTGGGGGGTGAGCACGGCGGTGGGCTCGTCCAGGATGAGGATCTGCGCGCCCCGGTAGA
>CANQDL010000040.1 GCA_947591105.1 uncultured Oscillospiraceae bacterium | reverse complement strand
CTATGTGCCCATCCACCGGGCGGGGGATACCATCCGGCCCACCGGCACGGTGCAGCAGGTGTTCTGCTATCTGCATCTGCTGTACGACACCGAGGCGGATCTGGCCGCCGCCACGGAGCAGATCGTCCAAACGCTGCACGTGGAGGGCGAGAGCGGGGAGCAGCTTCTGTTTCAGCTCTACCGCTTTTCCTGAAATACCGACAGAAAAGGAGCGACCCATCATGAAAAATGAGCTCTTCATAAAATATCTCTCCCAGGAGGATCAGCTGCAGGCGGGGTGCTTCGATATGCCCAACGCCGTGTCGGTGGTGGAGAACGTCCTGCGGGCCTATGAAAACGGCCGGGTGCTCTATCCGGACAAGACGGTGCAGATCTTCGACCAGGCCGTCCAGAGCCGGATCAACATCCTGCCCGCCACTCTGCTGGACGAGGGGGTCTGCGGGGCAAAATGGATCTCCGTGTTCCCCAACAACCCCAAGCTGCTGGGTCTGCAAAACCAATCGGCGGTGATCCTGCTGTCCAGTCTGGAGACGGGCTACCCCATCGCCCTGCTGGAGGGTATGCTCTGCTCCTCCATACGCACCGCCGCCGTCAGCGCCGTGGCCGCCAAGTATCTGGCCCGGCCGGATTCCGTCCAGATCGGCTTTCTCGGCGCGGGGGAGATGGCCCGGATGCACTTCGTGGCCCTGAAGGCCGTGCTGCCGTCCCTGCGGATCTGCCGGGTGTCCTCCCGGACAGAGGCCACGGAACGGGATTTCATCGACCACATCGCCCCCTTCTATCCCGACGTGCAGTTTATCCCCTGCAAGGGCGATTATGAGCAGGCAGCCACCGGATCGGACGTGCTGGTCACGGCCATCAGCGGCCAGGAGCCGGTGCTCCGGGGGGCCTGGTGCAAAAAGGGCGCCTTTTACACCCATGTGGGCGGCTGGGAGGACGACGACGAGACCGTTTACCGGGCGGACAAGATCGTCTGCGACAGCTGGTACCACCTGCGCCACCGGGGCAGCCCCACCCTCACCCGGCTCTACCAGGCGGGAAAGCTCCGGAACGAGGACATATACGGCGACCTCTCAAAGATCGCCGCCGGACTGCTCCCCGGCCGGGAGTCGGAGGAGGAGTTCATCTACTTCAACGCCGTGGGCCTGTCCTATGTGGACGTGGCGCTGGGCTACGATTTCTTCCGGCGGTCGGAGCATCTGGCCGCTGTGCTGCCCCTACAGCGGACGGGCATATTCGACCATCCGCTGGAGCCGGCCGGCCCCGGGGTCTTCCGGCTGAAATGATCCTGACAGAGAAGGTGTGACCGCTATGCTTGTATCCGTCTGCATCCCCTGCTACCGCAGCGTGCTGACCCTCCCCACCGTGGTGGATGAGATACGCAGGGAATTTGCCGCCCGGGAGGGCTACGATTACCAGATCGTTCTGGTCAACGACGGCTCCCCCGACGATACCTTTGGCACCATAACCCGCCTGTGCCGGGAGGACCCGAAGATCGTCGGCGTGGATCTGTCCCGCAACTACGGCCAGGCCAGCGCCAAGATGGCCGCCCTGGCCTATGCCACCGGCGATGCGGTGGTGTATATGGACGACGACGGCCAGCACCCCGCCGCGGGGATCTTCTCCCTGCTGGACAAGCTGGACGAGGGCTATGATATCGTCTACGCCCGCCTGCCCCAGAAGCACCACTCCCGCTTCAAGCGCATCACCAGCGCCCTCTACCAGAAGGTGTCCGAGTGGATCGGCAACAAGCCCAAGGGCATCTCCGTGTCCTCCTTCACCGCCTGGAGCCGGATGGCGGCCGACGCCGTCCGCCGGTATAAGAGCCCCTTCCCCGCGGCGGGCCTTTACCTGAACAAGATCACCTCCCGCATCGCCAACGTGGACGTGCCCCACCGGGATCGGCTGGCCGGAACCAGCGGCTATACTCTCGGCAAGCTCATCAGCCTGACCGTGACGGCGCTGACCAACTTCTCCATCATCCCCCTGCGGGCGGCCTCCTTCGTGGGCGTGATCTGCTCCGTGTTCGGCTTTATCACCGGCGTGACCATGGTCATACGTAAGCTCATCAACCCCAGGATCGCCGCGGGATTCACCACCAGCATCGCCGCCCAGATGTTCATCGGCGGCGTCATCATGATGATCCTGGGCATTCTGGGCGAGTATGTGGGCAGGATATACATGACCGTGAGCAACATGCCCCAGTATACCGTCCGGCAGGCGGTGAACGCGCCGGATGAGAAAAAGGAGGACGTCCGGTGAAGGATATCTTCCGCGAGGCCACTCTCAAGGGCCTTTTCGCCAGCTCCTTCGGCTTTTTCCGGGAGCAGATGAAAAAGCAGTATGCCGGCCTGCGCCTTTTCGGGGTATGGATCAGCATGCTCTGGTGCGTGGTGCGCCACGGCGCCAGCCCCGCCGAGTACGCCCAGCTGAACTTCGACAAAAAGAGCGACCGGGAGCGGGCCCGGTACTTCACCATGTTCCGCTTCGAGCGGTTCATCAAAAAGGCAAACGCCGGGGACAAGCAGCTTTTCATCGACAAGGCCGCCTTCAACCGGCGCTTTTCCGCCTATCTGCGCCGGGACTGGCTGGACGTGTCCCAGGCCAGCTTCGAGGGATTTGCCGCCTTCATCCGCGCCCACGGCCAGGTGATGATCAAGGCCACCAGCCTCTCCTGCGGAAAGGGCATCACCAAATACGTCTACGATCCGGCGGACGATCTGCAGGCGCTGTATGAGGCAAACCGGGACATGCTTCTGGAACAGGTGGTGGCGCAGCACCCGGCACTGGCGGCGTTCAATCCCGGCAGCACCAACGTCCCCCGCCTGAACACCATGGTGGACGGCCAGGGCAACGTACACATCTTCTCCGCCTTCCTGCGTACAGGCACGGGCGAGGCGGTGGTGGACAACATGGGCGCCGGCGGCATGGCCGCCCACATCGACGTGGACACCGGCCTTGTCACCACCCCCGCCATCGACATGCACCGGCGGGAGTACATCGTCCATCCGGTCACGGGCGTGCCCTTCGTGGGCTTTCGCGTCCCCCACTGGGAGCAGGCAAAAGCCGCCGTCACCGCCGCGGCAAAGGAGATCCCCGATATGCGGTATATCGGCTGGGACGTGGCCGTGACGGAGGACGGGGTGTGCCTTATCGAGGGCAACGACCGGGCGGACATCTGCGTGCGCCAGTTTGTGGATCGCCGGGGCTGGTACAGAGAGCTCACGGCGATGCTGTGAGGGTGCGACGCCATGACGCCGTTTTTTTCCGTGATCGTGCCGGTCTACAACGGGGCCCGCTGGCTCGGCCAGTGTGTGGACAGCATCCTGGCCCAGACCTATACGGACTTTGAGCTCATTCTGGTGGACGACGGCTCCGCCGACGGCTCCGGGGACATATGCGGCCAATACGCCGCCAAGGACGGGCGGGTGCAGGCCCTGCGCCAGCCCAACGCCGGCCCCACCCCCGCCCGGCGCAATGCTCTGGCCCGGGCCCGGGGGGAGTACGTATGCTTCGCGGACGCGGACGACTGGGTCGTCCCCAACTGGCTGGAGACCATCAAGGGCTACATCGACGAAAACCGCCGGCCGGACATGGTGCTGTTCGACTTTTTTCAGGTGGACGGGGACGAGGATCTGCCCGACATATTCCCCCCGGCGGGGTACTACGACAAGGCCCGCCTGACAGCGGAGATCTATCCCTATATGCTCTGCGACCGGCGAAAGATCCCCAACGACCCCCGCCGCCAGAGCTTTGGCAGCCGGCAGCTGTTCGGCGGCTATCTCTGGTCAAAGGCGTTCCGCCGCCAGCTCATCGCCGAGCACTTCATCTCCGATGACCGGATCACCATTTTCGAGGACGTGGCCATGGCCTACGAGTGCATGTATTACGCCTCCGACGCCTACATCGCCCACGACAAGCTCTACGCCTACCGGTATCTGCCCTCCTCCAACCTGCGCCACTACCGGCCCCGGTATCTGGAGGAGATAGACGCCCTCTTCGACTATCTGACCGAGCATCTGGGGCGGCTCGACCCGGTATTCGGCCCCCAGATCAACGCCTTCTGCGCCCGGCGGGTGGTGCTCTTCACCGCCGGAGAGCTGCGGCAGCATGACATGCGCACCGGCCAGGCGGCCAGGGCGCTGTCCGAGGCCATGGCCCGCACGCGGCTTGTCCGCAAGCTGTCGCTGGGCGGGCTGGATCTGCCGCTGACGGTGTTTTTGCTGCTGCTCAAGTGCCGGCTCACCTACATGGCGGCCGCCCTCACCCGGCGCAGAATGTGACCGCAAAGGAGCCTTTTATGATCTCCATCATCGTGCCCATTTACAATGGGGAGAAGTATCTGCGCGCCTGCGTGGACAGCATCCTGGCCCAGACCCATACGGACTTGGAGCTCATTCTGGTGGACGACGGCTCCGCCGACAGCTCCGGGGCCATATGCGACCGGTACGCCGCCGGGGACGGTCGGGTGCGCGTCATCCACCAGAAAAACAGCGGCGTGGCGTCGGCGGTCACCGCCGGCATACAGGCCGCCGCTGGAGAATATGTGGGCTTTGTGGACTGCGACGACTGGATCGACCCGGACTATTACGCCCAGCTCTGGCACAGCGCCCAGTCCCTGCACGCGGATCTGTGCGAGGGGCAGTTCGTCTGCGAGTGTACCGTCCGCGGCGCGGCCAAAACGGTGGGCGCTCTCCGCTCCCGGACGGCGGAATACGCCGGGCCGGAGGACATCCGGCGTCTGGCAAACCAGTATCTGTTGTCCTTTGTCTACGACGGCGTCCCTGACAAGCCGGATCGGCCGCTGACCTACGGCAAGTGGGACAAGCTCTACCGCACGCAGCTTCTGCGCCGCGCGCTGCCGTTTTACGACGTCCGGCTTTCCCTGGGGGAGGACGTGATCCTCAACGCCGCCGTCCTGCCGTCGTGCGGGAAGGTGGTCACGGTGCCCACCGGCGCAAAATACCACCACCGCATCCTGTCCGACACCGTCTCCCACGGCGCGGACAGCGGCCAGATGGAGCGCATCCTGGCCGTACACCGGGCCCTGGCCCGCGTCGCGGCGGAAAAGGATCTGGACGCCGGGGCCGCCCGGGCCCTGATCGGCAGCATGATCCACGCCCGGATATACCGGCAGGCCGCGGCGGCGGAGCTGTCCTCCGGGGAGAGGGGCCGCCGGATGGGCGTCCTGTTCCGGCAGGCGCCCGACGGAACGCTGCAAGCGTTCGTCCGGGCCCGGAAAAGCCCTGTTCTGCGCGTATTCTACCGGCTGCTGGCCATGGGCCTGACCGGGCCCTGCGTGTGGCTTGCGTCGCTCCACACCGCCCTGACCGGCCAAAAAAGCTGACCTTCCGCCCCCACGCCCGCCGCTCTGGAGGAACCGTATGACCCGCTCTCAAAACTCCTTCTTCAATATGGTCACCAGCATCGGCTCATCGATCCTGCTCATCGTTTTGAGCTTCATCACCCGCACGGTGTTCATCCGCACGCTGGGCACGGACTATCTGGGCCTGGAGGGCGTGTTTTCCAATATCCTGACGGTGTTGAGCCTGGCCAATCTGGGCTTCGACACCGCCATCGCCTATAAGCTCTACCGGCCCATCGAGGAGGGCGACCGGCGGCGCATCCAGCTGCTCATGAAGCTGTACCGCCAGGTCTACCTTGTGGTGGGCTTTGTCATCGCCGGGCTGGGGCTCTGTCTGATCCCCTTCCTGCCCTACCTGGCAAAGGACTACGACCGGCTGGCCCAGCTGGGACTGAACGGCGTGCTGATCTTTTTGCTCTACCTGTTCAACACCGTCAGCTCCTATTGGTTCTTCGCCTACAAAAACGCCTTTGTCAAGGCCACCCAGAAGAGCTATATCCTGACCGTCGCCGGCTACGTCATCGCCCTGTGCAACAGCGCCTGCCAGATCCTGGTGCTGATCTTCACCCATGATTTCGTGCTCTATCTTCTCACCCAGATCGGCTTTACCGTCCTGCAAAACCTGCTCAACGCCATCATCTGCGACAGACGCCACCCCTATCTGCGGGAAAAGACGGACGAGCGCATCTCCCGGCAGGAGGTGCGGAGCATCTTTAAGGACTGCTCCGTGCTGCTGCTGCACCTGGTGAGCGGAACGGTCATCAACAGCTCCGACATCCTGGTGCTGTCCGCCATGGCCGGCCTGGAGACCGTGGGACTCTATTCCCAGTATCTGCTGGTCAAAAACCAGATCTCCTCCCTGCTGGCAAAGCTGGTTAATTCCCTGCAGGCGTCGCTGGGAAGCCTCTATTCCACCGGCAACCTGGAGTGGTCGCGTCTGGCCTTCCGGGCCGTCAATTTCTTCACCGTGTGGCTGTTCGGCGTGGGGGCCATTGGCATGGCGGTGCTGATGGACGAGTTCATCCGTCTGTGGGCGGGGCCCCAATTCGTGGTGACCAACTGGACGACGGCGGCCGGGGTGACCGTGCGCACGCCCCTGGCGGTGCTGATCGGCGTGGAGTTTTACATCGCCGGGCAGGGCCACTATCTGATGATCTTCCGGGAGGTCACCGCCGCGTTCCGGTATCTCCGGCTGCGGCCGCTGGCCAGCATCGCCGTCAACCTGATCCTCTCCATCCTGCTGGTGCCCAAAATTGGCATCGCCGGGTGCGTGGTGAGCACCATCATCGCCCACCAATTCACCTACCTTCTGGTAGACCCCTGGGTCATCTGGCGGCGGGCGCTGCAGACTTCCCCCTGGGGCTACTATCTGCGAAACATCCTCTACCGGCTGGTGATGGCCGCCGCCGGGGTGCTCTGCTGGTGGCTGTGCGCCCGCATCGCCACAGGCGGCGTCGCCGGCTTCATCCTCCGGGGATGCGTGTGTGCGCTGGTGCCCGGCGTACTGTTCCCTCTGTGCTTCTGCCGGACGCAGGAGTTCCGCTTCTTCACCCGGACGGCCCGGGAGCTGTTGGGCCGGTATATGCCCGGCGGTGCCGGAAAGGGAGGCGCCCATGGAGACTGAATTTTCCATCATCGTGCCCGTCTACAATGTGGAGCGCTGGCTGCCGGCGTGCCTGGACAGCATCCTGGCCCAGACGTATACGGACTTTGAGCTCATTTTGGTGGACGACGGCTCTCCCGACGGCTGCCCGGCCATATGCGACCGGTACGCCGCCAAAGATCCCCGGGTGCATGTGATCCACCGGCAAAACGGCGGCGTGACCTCCGCCCGCCGTGCCGCCCTTGACCGGGCCCGGGGGGCGTATATCGCCTTCGTGGACGGGGACGACTGGGTAAAGCCCCAGTGGCTCCAGACCATGGCCGACTGCATCGGCCAAAACAGCCGGCCGGACGTGGTGGTTTTCGACTACGTCCAGGACGACGGCCGCACAGATCAACCCCTGCTCGCCGCCGCCGGGTACTACGACAAATCCCGGATGGAGCGGGAGATCTACCCCTATATGCTCTTCGACCGGCGCCGGGGCGGCTATGCCCAGCTGATCCCCGGCTACCAGTGCACAAAGCTCATCCGCCGGCCGCTGCTGCTGGAGCATTTCGTCCGGGACGACGCCGTCACCACCTTCGAGGACGTGGCCATGGTCTATGAGTGTATGTACAACGCCCAGTCCCTTTTCGTCTGCCCCCAGGCGCTGTACTGCTACCGCATCCACCAGCAGTCCTCCCTGCACCAGTACGACCCCGCGCTGTTCGCCAAGATCCAGCGCAGCCGTGACTACCTGGCGGCCCACCTGCTCCGGCAGGCGCCGGAGATGACGGCGCAGGCCAACTGCTTTTTCGCCGCCCAGACCATCCGCGCCGTCGGCCTGGAGATCCGCCACAGCGCCAGCCTGGGCCAAGCCGCCCGCCGGCTGAAGGCCGACCTGCGCGGGACGGGGCTGGCCGGGCAGCTTCGTCTGGAGGGGGTGTCCCTGCGTAACCGGCTGTTTTTGCTGCCCCTCAAGTGTCACGCCTATTATCTGACCGTGCTGATATACAGCGCCCGGGTGCGGCTTTACCAGCTGCTGCACCGCAAGCCGGCATAACGATCACCGGCCGTCAAGTACCATAAAAAGTCCGCGCTCTCCAAGAGAGTGCGGACTTGACTATAAGCGGGTTTACTTCGTGCCAAAGATCCGGTCGCCGGCGTCGCCCAGGCCGGGGACGATGTAGCCGTGCTCGTTCAGGTGGTCGTCCTCCGCCGCGGCGAAGATGTCCACGTCCGGGTGGGCGGCCTGCATGGCCTCCACGCCCTCGGGGGCGGCGATGATGCACATGAGCTTGATGTTCTTCACGCCCACCTCCTTCAGGAAGGTGGTCGCGGCGATGGCGCTGCCGCCTGTGGCCAGCATGGGATCGACGATGATCACGTCACGCTCGGTGATGTCGGGGGGCATTTTGAAGTAGTACTTCACCGGCGCCAGGGTCTCCGGGTCGCGGAACAGGCCCACATGCCCCACCTTCACGTTGGGCATCATGGCTACCATGCCGTCCACCATGCCCAGACCGGCCCGGAGGATGGGGACGATGGCCAGCTTCTTGCCGGCGATACGGTGGCAGACGGCCTCCGCCACAGGGGTCTGGACTTTGACCTCTTCCAGAGGCAGATCCCGGGTGGCCTCATAGCACATCAGCTGGGCGATCTCGCTGACCAGCTCCCGGAACTCCTTGACGCTGGTATTTTCGTCCCGAAGGATGGACAGCTTGTGCTGGATGAGAGGATGGGTAAATACCATGACTTTGCTCATATTCAATACTCCTTTGTGGGAAGATTTTCACTGCTCCAGTTTTGCCAGTCTGGCCCGCTCCGCCTGGCTCAAGCGCAGGTATACCGGCAGCAGGCCGTCGGCCGTGACCGTTTCCTTTCCCCTGGCGGCCATACCCACCCCCCGGGCGTTCTGGAGCCGCAGGGGCTCCGGGGCGATGAACAGGCTCACCTGGCTCCGGTCGATGGTATTATAGCACAGCTCGGCCCCGTCGCCAAGAAGTATCCACGGCTCCTGGCGGGCCACAAGCTCACTCTCCAGCTCCGGGATGGATATGGCCCGATCCGGCGTGAGGCGCACAGGCTCTCCCCCCTCCACGGTGAACAGGGCGTTGTAGACCTGTCCCCGGCGGGCGTCCATGCAGCAGCAGAGCATCTGTCCGTCCAGCACCGGCCCGCCCCAGGCCATGGCCTCCAGGGTGGACACCCCCACGGCGGGGATCTGCAGCGCCCAGCAAAGACCCTTTGCCTCCGCCAGGCCGATCCGCAGCCCGGTGAAGGAGCCGGGGCCGTGGCTCACGGCCACAAGACCGATATCGGTCATGGTCTTGTCCAGGCCCTTTACCAGCCCCTCCGCCATGGGCAGCAGGGTGCGGCTGTGGGTCATCCCCGCGTTCTGGATGGCAAAGGCCAGCATTTTGTCGCCCTCAAAGACCGCCGCGGAGGCGGCCTTGGCGGAGCTCTCCAGGGCAAGCGTCAGCATCGTTCAGGCCCTCCCTCGATGGTGATCTGCCGGTCGTTGTCGCCGGTCTTTTCGAAGCGGACGGTGATCTCGTCCCCGTCGAAGGCGCCGGGCACGTTCTCGCTCCACTCCACGGCGCACACGCCGCCCCGGCAAAGATAGTCCTCCCAGCCGATGTCGTAGAGCTCGTCCGCCCCCGCCAGCCGGTACATATCGAAGTGGAAAAGGGGCTTCTCCCCCTCCTCGTCCAGGTACTCGTTGACGATGGTAAAGGTGGGACTGTTCACGATGCAGTCGATGCCCATGCCCCGGGCCATGCCCCGGACGAAGGCGGTCTTGCCGCAGCCCAGCTCCCCATAGAGGGCGGCCACAGTCCCGGCAGGCAGATTTTCGGCGAATTTGGCCCCCAGGGCCTCGGTCTCTGATTCTGAATGGGTGGTGTATGTCATATGTTGCCTCGCAAATCTTCAAAGGATCTGATGCCTCCCCTGTGCAAGGGGAGGTGGGCCGCCGAAGGCGGCTCGGAGGGGTTGTGAGTGCGCAGCAGGGCCAACATGACAATCCCTCAGTCAGCGCTTCGCGCTGCCAGCTCCCTTTTCACAAGGGAGCCTTCAATATGGTATCGCCTACGGCGATGGATCCTCTGCCTTTTTATAGCGCCATGGTGGCATAAGCGTTCAGACCGCTGTCGGCGGTATGGCCGGCCAGGAATTCATAATATCCCTGGGCGCCGATCATGGCGGCGTTGTCGCCGCAAAGGCGCAGGGGCGGCACGTACAGCTGCCTGCCCGTCTGCCCGCAGGCGCGCTCAAAGTCCCCCCGGATGCGGGAGTTGGCGGCCACGCCGCCGGCCACGGCGACGTGGTCATAGCCCAGCGCGTCCGCCGCGGCCATGGTGCGGCCCAGCAGGATCTCGCTCACCGCCCGGCACAGACTGGCGGCAAGCCCCGGCTTATCCAGAGGCTGGCCGGTCTGCTGGGCGTGGTGGGCCAGATTGACCACGGCGGTCTTCAGTCCGGAAAAACTCATGTCGTAGGGGTTGTCCCCGTGTACCGAGGGCCGGGGCAGATCGTAGGCTCTGTCGTCGCCCTGCCGGCTCAAATCGTCTATGGGCTTGCCGCCGGGGTAGCCCAGGCCCAGCACCCGGGCGGATTTGTCAAAGCACTCCCCCGCCGCGTCGTCCCGGGTCTGACCCAGCACGGACATGTCCGTATAGCCCCGCACGTCCACCAGCATGGTGTTTCCCCCGGAAATGGCCAGACACAGAAACGGCGGCTCCAGCTGGGGATAGGCCAGGTAGTTGGCGGCGATGTGGCCCCGGATGTGGTGCACCGGGATCAGGGGCACGCCCAGCGCCAGCGCGGCGCTCTTGGCGAAGTTCACCCCCACCAGCACCGCCCCGATCAGGCCGGGGGCGTAGGTGCAGGCCACGGCGTCGATGTCCCGGCGGGCGACGCCCGCCCTCTCCAGCGCCCTCTCGGCCAGCAGGGTGATCACCTCCAGATGGCTCCGGGCGGCGATCTCCGGCACCACGCCGCCGTATATCTCGTGCAGAGCCACCTGGGAGAATATCTCGTCCGACAGCACGCGGCGGCCGTCCGCCACCACCGCTACGGCGGTCTCGTCACAGGAGGATTCAACGGCTAGGATATTCATGTTTGCAGTACCAGCGTCATCAAAATGGCGTCCTCTCTGGGTTTTTCATAGTAATTGGTACGGCGGCCCACCGAGGCAAAGCCGTGCTTTTTGTAAAGAGCGATGGCCGGCTCGTTTCCGGCCCGCACCTCCAGGGTGATGAAGGCCAGCTCCCTTGCCCGGCCCCAGTCCTCGGCTGCGGCGACAAGCGCGTCCGCCGTACCCCGGCGGCGGTATTCCGGCGACACGGCGATGTTGTCCAGGCTCCCCTCGTCCAAAACGGAGGATAAAACCGCATACCCGATCAGGGTCTGGCCCTCCACGGCCGCCAGGACGCCATCCAGCGCCTGGACAAAAAACCGCTCCGGCCAGGGATCGGCGGGAAAACACGCCGCCTCCAGCGCGGTGATGGCGGGAATGTCCGCCGGTCGTGCATTTCGGATGGTCACGCTCTCACCCCCACAGCGCGTTCTGGCGGGCACAGGACGGCCTCAATGGGCGTCGGCCCAGCTCTTGCCGACGCCGGCGCTGGCCACCAGCGGCAGCGGAAAGTCTACAGTGTGTTCCATCTCTTCCTTCAGGATGGCAGCGGCCTGCTCGCCCAGCGCCGCCGGGCACTCCACGATCAGCTCGTCATGCACCTGCAGCAGCAGCTTCGCCTCCGGCAGCTCCCGGGCCAGCCGGCTGTGCACCCGGATCATGGCCAGCTTGATGATATCCGCCGCCGTGCCCTGGATGGGCATGTTCCGGGCCACCCGCTCGCCGAAGGCGCGCATGGCGTAGGTGCTCGCGTGCAGCTCCGGCAGCGCCCGCCGGCGGCCGAACAGCGTGGCCACATAGCCCCGCTCTTTGGCCTGGGCGATGGTGCTCTCCATATACTGCTCCACGCCCTGGTACCTGGCCAGGTACGCGTCGATATACTGCTTGGCCTCCGCCTGGGTCACCCCGATGTCCTGGGCCAGGGAGAAGGGGGATATGCCGTAGACGATGCCGAAGTTCACCGCCTTGGCCCGGGCGCGCAGCTCGTTATTCACCTGGCCCAGAGGCAGGCCGAACACCTGGCTGGCAGTGACCGCGTGAAAGTCCTCCCCGGAAAGAAACGCCTCCTGCATGGTCTTGTCCCCGGAGATGTGGGCCAGCAGCCGCAGTTCGATCTGGCTGTAGTCCGCGTCCACCAGCACATTGCCCGGCCCGGCCACGAACATGCGCCGGATTCCGGCGCCCAGCTTGCGCCGGACGGGGATGTTCTGCAGATTGGGGTCGCGGGAGGAGAGCCGGCCGGTGTCCGTGGCGGTCATCTGGAAGGTGGTGTGGATACGGCCGTCCGGGCCGATGGCCTTTTGCAGGCCGTCGGTATAGGTGTTTTTCAGCTTGGTCAGCTCCCGGTATTCCATCACCAGACCTACGATGGGGTGCTTGTCCCGCAGCCGGCTGAGCACGTCCGCGTTGGTGCTCCAGCCCCGGGGGTTCCGCTTGCCCCCCGGCAGCCCCAGCCGGTCGAAGAGGATGTCCCCCAGCTGTCGGGGGGAGTTGGGGTTGAACTGGCAGCCAGCCATGGCCCAGATCCGCTCCTGGATGTCCGCGATGCCGGCGGTCAGCTCCTGCCCAAAGTCATAGAGCGCCTTCCGGTCGGCCAGAAAGCCCGCCCGCTCCATCTCCGCCAGCACGGGGCACAGGGGAAGCTCGATCTCATAATAGAGCCGCTCCATCCCCAGCTTTTTCAACTCCCCGGGCAGCACGTCGTAGAGGGCGTGGACAGCCTCCGGCCCGTCCAGCTCCTTGCCCAGGTACTTCAAGCTGATCCGGGGCAGCTGGTAGTCGCCCGCGATGGCGTCCAGCAGATACCCGGCCAGGGCGGTGTCGAAAATAAATCCCTCCGTGGAAAGTCCCTCGGCCAGCAGCAGGCCCATCAATTCCTTCACGTGATGGCCGATCTTTTTCACCTGGGGGGAGAACACGGCCCGCAGAAGCCGGTTGTAACTGTCGCCGCTGTCGGCCCAGTTCACCTCGTAGACGGTCTTGCCGTCGCACAGCGCCAGACCGTCCAGGCCCTGTACCGGGCACACGGCGATATACGGCGCGCTCCGCACCGCCCCCAGGGCCGCCTCGGCGTCCCCGGTCACCCGGGGCAGAACGGGAGCAGCCTCCATCTCCTCCAGGCCCCAGCGCTCGATAAAGCGGCTAAAGCCCATCCTCCGGCACAGGGTATAGAGCTCCTGGGTTGGCTGAAGCTGCCACAGATTCTCCGCTGGATGAAATTCCAGCGGCACGTCCCGGCGGATGGTGGCCAGGGTATAGGACAGCTTGGCGCTTTCCTCGCCGCCCATCAGCTTTACCAGATGGCCGGGCCGGATATTCTCGTCGAAAAGATTGTCATAGATCCCCGAAAGGGAGCCGTATCGGTGCAGCAGATCCAGGGCGGTCTTCTCCCCGATGCCCGGCACGCCCGGGATGTTGTCGGAGGTGTCCCCCATCAGGGCCTTCAGATCCACCAGCTGCGCCGGCGCCATGCCGTACTCCTCCTGGAAGCGGGCCACGTCGTATTCCAGGGTCTCCGTCCGGCCCATGTAGGTCTTGATGTGGATCACGTGGGTGCTGTCGGTGATCAGCTGGAAGGCGTCCTTATCCCCGGTGACCAGACGGCAGTCCCAGCCCTCCTTTTCGCAGACGGCGGCCATGGTGCCCATCAGATCGTCCGCTTCCCAGCCCGCCAGCTCGTAGCGGCGGATGCCCATGGCGTCCAGCATCTGCTTCAGGATGGGCACTTGCACCTGCAGCTCCTCCGGCATGGGCTTGCGGGTGGCCTTGTAGGCGTCGCTCATCCGGTGGCGGAAGGTGGGCGCGTGCACGTCGAAGGTGACGCACACCCCGTCCGGCTGCTCCTGATCCAGCAGCCGCTGGAGGATGGTGATGAAACCATAGACCCCGTTGGTGGGCGTCCCGTCCGGGGCGTTGAGCATATGGATGCCGTAAAAAGCCCGGTTGACGATGGAGTTTCCGTCCAGTATCATGATCCTTTTCGCCGTGCCGCCCATACTGCCCAACCTTTCAAAAATAGTTTCTGATCGTATATTTTACCATACTTCTTCAAAATATGGAATAGAAAAAGCGCCCGCCGGGTCGAGACGGGCGCCTGTGTTCAGCTCTGGTGCGTGCCCGGGCCGGCGTAATAGACGCCGGTGGCGGTGCAAAGAGGTCTGTCCCTCTCCTCACCGGCCCAGAGAAGGCCGGTGGCGTGGCACAGGGTGCGGCCCAGCATGGGCAGCTCCGCCAGAAGATAGATGGGGGCGTTCACCGGTACCGGGTGGAGATAGTTGACCTGCATGCTCACGGTGGGAGTCATGCCCCCGCCGGTGAAGTACCGGGTGAGGGTGCCCATGGTCATATCCAGCATGGCGGCGGACACCCCGCCGTGCACCACGTTATTGGGGTTTTCCATCCAGGGCTTGGAGTCTATCCGCAGGATCAGCCAGCGCTTTTCAAAGTCGCAGCTGTGCAGGCTGGCCTCCAGCATCCCGTTGAAGGTGCCGTCGCGGTTCTCCGCCAGCTTGGCCAGATACGCCTCTATGGCCCGCTCCATGCCCGCCTGGCTGGTCAGATCGGCCGGGTTCATCTGTATCATCCGTTTGCCACCTCCTGCGCCGGCTCCGGGGAGCTGTCCGGCGGGATCTGCGCCGGCGTGCCGGCGGCGGCCGCATCCTGCCGCACATACATGGCGTCCAGATCCACCTCCACCTCGATGCCCGGCACAGTGGCGGTGTAGGAGTACTGCCAGAAATCGTGGTCAAAGTAGAAGATGGGCCTGGTGCCCGGGTCGCCCATCCACAGGGTGATGCCGGCCAGCTGGTCAAGATCGTATGTATAGTAGGCCAGCATGTTGAACGCATACATCCCCGGCTGATAGCCCGCGGCCTCCACCAGCTCGCAGAATTCCAGGCAGCAGGCGGTCACCGTCGCCCCGTCCACGCTCTCCGACCGGGCCGAGGACACGCCCACCGTCTCCCAGTCAAAAAATACCGGAAGGGTTATGTTGTAGCCCTCGATCAGATGCAGGGCAAAGACGGCCTCCTCCGCGGCCTCCACGATGTTCGTCGCCTGGGAGAAGAAGTACACCCCTACGTCCAGGCCGGCCGCCAGGGCCCCCTCGATGTTCTCCCGGAACCGGGAGTCCTCGTTGACGTTTCCCTCGTCGTAGCTGCGCCAGCCGCAGCGGATGATGGCAAAGTCGATGCCGTAATCGGCCACCTGCTGCCAGTCGATCTGCTTTTGGTGATCGGACACGTCGATGCCCCGGCGCATCGTCAGATCCTCCCCATTATAATAGGGGATCTGATCCACTACAGTGAAGCTGGAGGGATCGCGCCCGAAGGGGGTCAGGCTGGGCGCCTCCGGCACCCACATGGTGCCGCCTCCGGCCTTGGCCACCTCCACCTCCCCGATGTGGGGATCTTCCGTGGGCATGGGCGGCGAGGTATAGGAGGGGCTCTCCGTGGGAGCCGGTTCCTCTTTGGAGCAGGCTGGCAGCACGGCCGCCAGCAGCAGGAACATGGCGAAAAGTACAGAAAGTCGTTTTTTCATAGCGCTATAAGGATAACACAAACGGCCTACATTTGCAAATGGCCGGAAAAGCCTTGATTTTCCAGCGGTTTCACGGTATGATTTACAGGACGGATATTTTATTGTATAATCCCCTGGCAAGACTATGAGAGGAATGTGAAAAATGGCATTGCTGGAATTTGAGGAATATAAGACCAAGCTCAACGCCTGCCGTCCGGATCTGGAGCATTTGGCCGAGGCCATGCACCTGGAGGACGCACGGCTGGAGATCGAAAAGCTCCACGCCGAGGCGGAGGAGCCGGATTACTGGTCGGATCTGGAGCGGAGCCAGAAGGGACAGCAGCGTCTGAAATCCCTGCAGAGCAAGTGCGACCGGTACCAGAAGCTGACCGCCGCCTGGGACGACATGACCACCATATGCGAGATGGCCCTGGAGGAGAACGACGAGAGTATGCTGCCGGAGCTGCGGGAGAGCTATGAGAAGTTCGCCGCCGAGCTGGAGCAGACCCGTCTTTCCACCCTGCTCACCGGGGAATACGACGCCAACAACGCCATCGTCACCTTCCACGCCGGCGCCGGCGGCACCGAGGCCCAGGACTGGGCCCAGATGCTCTACCGGATGTACACCATGTGGACAGACCGGCACGGGTACAAGTACACCCTCATGGACTGGCAGGACGGGGATCAGGCGGGCATCAAGTCCGCCACCATCAAGATCGAGGGCGACAACGCCTACGGCTTTTTGAAGAGCGAGCACGGGGTGCACCGGCTGGTGCGCATCAGTCCCTTCGACGCCTCCGGCCGCCGCCAGACCAGCTTCGCCGCCGTGGAGGTCATGCCGGAGATCGAGGACGCCGGGGAGATCGAGCTGCGGGACGAGGACATCAAGATGGACGTGTACCGCTCCTCCGG
>CANQDL010000039.1 GCA_947591105.1 uncultured Oscillospiraceae bacterium | reverse complement strand
GCTGTTCCAGGGGGCCACCGCCCCCTGGTCGATGGTCAGGGACTCGTCCGGCACCAGGGACGCCCGGTTCACCGTGCGCACCACGCCGGTGCCGCCGCAGGTGGGGCACGCCCCCTGGCTGTTGAAGGCCAGTTCCTCCGCCGACGGGGCGCGCACCTGCGCTTTGCACACCGGGCAGAACATGGGCCTCTCCGCGGCCACGTCCAGGGTGGGCTCCAGATAGTGCCCGTTGGGGCAGCGGTGACTGGCCAGACGGGAGTACATCAGCCGCAGGGAGTTGAGCAGCTCCGTCATGGTGCCGAAGGTGCTGCGGATGCCCGGCACGCCGGGCCGCTGGTGCAGGGCCAGCGCCGCGGGGATATAACGCACCTCGTCCACCTGGGCGGCCGCCGCCTGGGTCATCCGCCGGCGGGTGTAGGTGGAAAGGCTTTCCAGATACCGCCGGGAGCCCTCCGCGTACAGCACCCCCAGGGCCAGCGAGGACTTGCCGGAGCCGGACACCCCCGCCACGCCCACGATCCGGTGCAGGGGGATGTCCACGTCGATGTTCTTCAGATTGTGTACCCTCGCGCCCCGTACCTGAATGGCGCCGGGGTCGTTTTTGGAACGGTTCATGAAACACCTCAAAAGGATATATTACCCGCATTATATCCCGCCGGGGCGTGATTTTCAACCGCCGGTGTGCTATACTGGGCCCAGAAGACAAGGAGAGTGAACCGGATATGAAACAGTTTTTACAAGACTCTTCTTTTGGGCCCCCAAAGGGCACGCCTGCCCTTTGGGGAGAAGGAGGAAGGGCTTTGACCGATGAAGAGGTCTCGCGTGCGAGAACCTCGAATCCTCAAAGCCCTTCTGACGCGATCGAGGTGGTGGCGGCGCTCATATGGCAGGAGGGCCGGTTTCTGATCTGCCAGCGGCCTGCCCACAAGGCCCGGGGTCTGCTGTGGGAGTTCGTGGGCGGCAAGGTGGAGCCGGGCGAGACGGGGGAGCAGGCCCTTGTCCGGGAGTGCCGGGAGGAGCTGGACGTGACGGTTCGGGTGGGGCCGGTGTTTATGGACGTGACGCACCGATACCCGGACATCACTGTGCACCTGACGCTGTTTGAGGCGAGCATCGCCGCCGGCACGCCGAGGCTTCTGGAGCACGCGGCCCTGGCCTGGATCACCCCGGCGGAGATATCCCAGTATGATTTCTGCCCGGCGGACGAGGCCATACTGGAGCGGCTGAAAAGGGAATATGGACGGTAATGCACCCCAGATAATTCCCATCAATCGCGCCCGCAGGCGCACCATATGGAAGGCCCCCTTGTGCAAAGGGGGCTGTCACCGCCGTCACGGCGGTGGCTGGGGGATTGTCATGTTGATCCTACTGCCCCGTTACAACCCCTCCGCCTCGCTGACGCTCGGCACCTCCCCTTACACAGGGGAGGCATATTCTTCACCAAGCAAAAAAACATGCCCGCTCTGACAAGAGGGCATGTTTTCTCTATGGCTCGTCCAGATCCAGGAAGTCGTCTGCGTCAAAGAACTGGCTGAGCGTTATACCCAGCCCATCGCATATCAGCTTGATGGTCAGCAGCTTGGGATTCTGGCTCTTGCCGTAAAGGATGTTTTTCACGCTTGACGGCGGCAGAGCGGCCAGCGTTGCCAGCCGGTTGATGGTGATGTTCCGCTCGCCGCAGAGCTGTAGTATACGGTTGCGCACAGCTTGCTGTGCTGTCATAGTGCATCACGCTCCTTACCGGCATTGTAGGGAACTTTTCTTGACAAAGTAGGCTACCCATGCTACTATTGGGCTATACATAGCCTTTTGGAGGTGATACTGTGGTCAATTATGAGCAGATGTATTACAAGATGAACCGCGCCATGGAAAAGGCGATCAACATTCTGATACAGGCCCAGCAGGAGTGCGAAGAGCAATACCTGGCCCAGACCGACCCGCCGGAGGAACAGGAAATAACAGAGCAGAGCGACAGATGAGCAAACGCCCGGCCTCCACAGCCGGGCGTTTATTAACATAATTCGATTTACATAACTATACTATCGGCGCTTGTCCCTTTTGAGCGGCTGTGTTATACTGGACGCATAAAACTGCGGAGGAGGCCCTTCCTATGAAGCTTGCCATCAAGACCTGTACGTTGGATATGCCCTTTACGGAGATGCTGGATTTCTGCGTCCGGCAGGGGGTGAGCGCCGTGGAGATCGGCACCGGCAACTGGTCGGCCGCGCCCCACATTGACCTGGACGAGATGCTCCGCTCCCAGACCGCCCGGGAGAAGTGGCTCTATGAGATCGAGAGCCGGGGCCTGGAGGTGTGCGCCCTCAACTGCTCGGGCAACCCTCTTGCCTACGCCCAGGACATGGCCGTGACGGAAAAGACCTTCCAGCTGGCGGAGCTTCTGGGTGTGCGCAAGATCGTGATGATGAGCGGCCTGCCCGCCGGGTGCCCCGGCGACAAGACCCCCACCTGGATCACCACCTCCTGGCCCCCGGAGACCCAGACCATCCTGGACTACCAGTGGAACCAGGTGGCCATCCCCGCCTGGCGGGAGCTGGTGCGCAAGGCGGCAAACTGCGGCGTGGAGCGTATCGCCCTGGAGAACCACGGGATGCAGCTTGTCTACAACCCGGAGACGCTTCTCCGGCTGCGGCAGGCGGTGGGGCCCATGGTGGGCATGAATCTTGACCCGTCCCATATGTTCTGGATGGGCGGCGACCCCATTCAGGCGGCCCGGGTGCTGGGCGCTGCCGGGGCCATTTACCATGTCCACGGCAAGGACTCCCGGCCGGAGAGGTATATGTGCGGCCCCAACGGGATGCTGGACACCAAACCCATCGACCAGTTCCGCCAGCGCAGCTGGAACTATGTGTCCGTGGGCGCTGGCCACGGGGTGCAGTGGTGGCAGGAGTTCTTCTCCGTGGTGCGCATGGGCGGGTACGACGAGTACGTCTCCCTGGAGATGGAGGATCTGACGCTGCCCATGCTGGACGGACACATCGCCTCCCTGCGCACCCTGCGGCAGGCGCTGACGCTGTAAGGCGTACAATGACCCCGGAACGGGATACTCCCGCTCCGGGGTCATTTTTACTGCCTGACAGCGTTTTCAGTCGGGGGCGATCACGTTATAGGTGATGCGCACCAGCGCGTCGGGGGCGAACCAGCTGTCCTTGTCGAAATGGCTCTGGCCGTTGATGGTGATGCGGCTGACGGCGCCCTGCTTGGTGAACAGGCCCTTCTTGACCGTCTGGCCGGAGGCGGACACCTGGGTGAAGCCCGCGTCGGTCAGCTCCGTGACGGCCTGCTGCCAGTCCATGCCCACGTATTTTTTCGCCCCGTCCGGCACCTTGATCTGGCCGGGATGGGCCGCGGCGATCTCCTCCGGGGTGGGGGCGTCGTAATAGAGGATCTGGATGGCCGTGTCGGCGGGGAACCAGGCGCCCTTTTCAAAGCTGTCGTCCCCGTTGGCGGTGATGCGCAGGATCTGGCCGGGCTTGGTGAGCAGGCCCTTCTCGGTCTTTTTGAACAGGGCCACGTTGGTAAAGCCCGCGGCGCGCAGCTGCTGCTCCGCCTGGAGGCAGTTTTTGCCCACGAAGTCCTTGGCGGACAGGGGCATGGGCAGATGCTGGGGCTGGGACGCGCCGGTGTGCATGGCCTCCACGTAGGAGGAGAGCCGCTGGAACTGGGGGCTGCCCGTCCACTGGCGCAGCTCGTAGGCCCGCACGGCGTTGAGCGGGTGCTGGATCTGGTTGTACATGAGAAATTCCAGGGTCTTGTTGAACTTGGAGTCGCTGACCATCTGTTTGTATTCCACGGCCTGCTCCAAAAAGGCGTTTACGTCGGCGGTGGCATCCAGATCCTTGTCGTAGCCGGACAGGCGCATGCACAGCTCGATGGTCTTGTCGTCGGAGCCGTCGTATACCGCCGCCGCCCGGTCGGCGGAAAACTCGCTGCACCGCATCCAGTAGGCAAAGGCCACCTTCAGCGGGACGGTGAGCAGGGGGAAATTCACCGTGTTGCTCAAAATGAGATAGCCCATGGTGCGGAACATGGTGTGGTGGCAGACGATGTGGCCGCACTCGTGGGCCAGCACCGTGGGGATCAGCCGCTCCGGAACTACCTCGAAGAGCCCGGAGGTGAGCACGATGAACGGGTTGGTGTCCCCGTAGGTGTACGCGTTGGGGTACACGTCCAGCTTCATGTACATATCCGGTACGTCGATGCCCAGCTTTTCGCAGATGGGCGGCAGCATGTCGTGGTATTTCTTCATCTGCCGGTCGCTGATGCGCAGGTTGCTGGACATGTTCTCGATCCGGTACTGCCGCTCGTTCCATATGTTCATGTAGGCCTTCAGCAGCTGGGTGAAGCCGGGGATGGCCTTGAGCGCCTGCAGGGCGGCTCTGTCAGAGTCGTGGGTAAACAGTTCAGGATCCAGTGGCATGGCGATTATACCTCTCTTTCTCTGCCGTCTGCCGGCGGCGTGTCAGAAGCGCACCGTCTGGGCGGGCGCCGTAAAGGAGCTGAAGGTGGCGACGGCGTCCTGGAAATAGAGCACCTGGGTGTTGCCGTCGTTCTCGTCGTACATGGCCCGCAGATCGGGATAGGCGTCCAGCATGGCCTTGCGGGCCTCCACCCGGTCGTCCTCGATGAGCCTGCCGGCCACCCGGAGCCAGACCCCGTCCTTGAAGGCGCAGATCTCCGCCTTGGGGTTGGCCGCCAGCTGGCGGGAGACGTCCTTGCTCTTCCCGGTCTGGATGTAGAGTCTGTTCTCGAAAATGTGCACGGTGCCGAAGGGCCGCACCCGGGGCTGGTCACCGTCCGCCGTGGCCAGGTAATAGGTGCCCGCGTCCTTCAAAAACTGGTATACTTTTTCCATGAAATGGCCTCCTAACCAATTGAATTGTCTCAAGTATAGCCGGTTTTTCCGGCGCTGTCAAATCAAAGACGGCGCCCCGGGCGGTGTCCGTCCGGGGCGTTGTCAGAGGGAGGATATCACTTTTTGATGAGATCCGCACCGGCATGCCAGGCCTGGCCCACCTTCTCGCTCACGGCGTAGTAGCCGTTGCGCATCTGGTCGAAGGCGAAGGCGTTCAGCTTGCCCGCGTCGATCCGGCCCAGCTCGTCCAGCACCTTCTCGTCGGCCATCACGTTCTGGATGCGGCCCAGTACCCGCAGGCCGTAGGGCTCGTCCTCAAACTTCTCCACCGTGCACTCCAGGGTCAGGGGGTATTCCTGGATGACCGGGGCGTCCACCCGGGTGCTCTTGACCGCGTGCAGGCCGGTGCGCGCGAACTTGTCGGGGGTGTCGTTGGCGGAGGCGATGCCCATGTAGTCGGAGGCGGCCAGGGTGTCCGTGCCCGGCACGGACAGGGTGAACGCGCCCCGGGCCTTCAGATTGGCCACCGTCTTGTGGCTGGCCTCCAGATTCAGGGCCACCATATCCTCGGCGCAGATGCCGCCCCAGGCCATCATCATCGCGTCCACCGTGCCGTCCTCGTTGTAAGTGGCGATCATATAGGTGGGCATGGGGTAGAGATAGGGCTTGACGCCAAAATCCTTCATCATAATATATGCTCCTCAGTCATTGATCTTCCCCGAAAGGGGAGAACCCATTATAGCAATCCCGCCGAGGAAAAGCAAGAACACCTTATTCCCCTCGGGGCCCCCAAAGGGCACGCTTGCCCTTTGGGGAAAAGGAAGAATGGCTCTGACCGATGGAGGAGACCCGCTTGCGGGAATCCGACATCCTCCTTGTTCCCCTCGGGGCCCCCAAAGGGCATGCCTGCCCTTTGGGGAAAAGGAAGAACGACTCCGACCGATGAATGGGACTGGCTTGCCAGTGCCATGAATCTTCGGAGTCGTTCTGACGTGGCGGAAGCGGTGGGATTCGAACCCATTATTTTGAGCCCTTTGGGCCTTGCGGCTCTAAGGATGGAGCGCTGTCCGTTAGCATTTCATTAGCATTTTGACGCTGCTGATAGAACGCGGCCATTATGCTTTCCTGCTCACGCGCCATATCCTCGTCCAAATGGGTGTATATCTTATGCATTGTTCGGTAATCAGACCAGCCGCCCATGCGCATACAGTCCAGCTCTGTGATGTGCAGATAATGAGCGAGGGAGGCAAAGCTGTGCCGCAGTCCATGTACGCCTACCTCCGGCAGGCCATTGTGCCGGCATATTCTGTTAACGGCGTGGTAAAAGCCACTTGGGGAGATAGTCACGAAAGGCTTATCCCCGCAAGCGGTTAATGCGTCTTTCAACTCTGGGATCATAATTGAGATTTCCCGACGGGATTTGCTGTTCTTGTTGGTCTCCTTGTAAACCCGTTTGTCGTGTTCATCAGATACGACAGCGCCGTGGACGTAGATCATTCCAGCCGCCAGATCTATGCTCCGTTTCTCGTTCACCGCGTATATCTCCGAGCACCGAAGGCTGTGGAGGGCCAGGAGTGCCGGTATCTCAATGTTGGTGCCGTGCACAGCATCCACGAAGGCGAATATCTGCGTCGGCCGAAGCCACGGACTTTCATTCTCTATCACTTGAGGCAGCGTTAAATCGTCTGGCACAGGTATCTTGTTATAATTCAGCACCGCGGTGACGAGGCCCCACGCATTTACTACGGTTTTCCCGCAATATTTTTTAGACTCTGCATTGATTTCCCGTTGCCAGGTGCGGATTTTATCCAGCCGTTTGTCCATAACTGCGGGGAAGCGGTGCTTTTGGATCATTCGATAACCCCGGATCGTGGCCGGGGACAGCACCGCGTCCTTATCCCGGATATAGTCGTCAATCGCCTGACGGAATGTCTTGTCTGTCCGGCCTTCTGTGGGGCGCAGGCCCGCGTTGTGGCGGGCCTTGATAAGTTCAGCCTGTTTGCGGCAGTCTATAGCTGTCTTGGCGGTGACGGAAACGCTTTTCCCTTCAAGGCGCAGTTGGATAAACCACGTCCCGGACGGCAGCCGCCTCGGTTTTGGAATTTTCACTTGTTTTTCCTCCAATATCGTGATAGTATTGGAGGGCAGATGTGTAGCTGGTCGGCTATGAAAATCTGCCCTCTTTGATCGCCCTGGTGTTCCAGCACCGGGGCGGTCTTTTTTTGCCATGAAAAAGATACGTGTTTACACGTAAAAAGCGTTGACATACGTGTTGATACGTGTTATAATGATAACAGAAAGAGAGGTAATGCCGGTGAAGTACAGTGAGCTTTACAAGCGGCTACGGGAGATTAAATGCTACATCATAAGGGAGGGGGCAAACCACTCAATGTGGTACAGCCCGGTGACCGGCAAGACATTCCCGGTGAGCCACCATAAAGGACAGGATGTGCCGATGGGCACACTAAGATCAATTGAGCGGGATGCGGGGCTGAAATAAGCCCCCGTCCCAAGCATGAAAGGAGACAATGACAATGGCGAAATATGTATACCCCGCGATCTTCACGCCGGAACCGGAAGGGTATTCCATCAACTTCCCCGATCTGGAGAGCTGTTATACGTCGGCGCCGACGCTGGAAGAGGGAATGGAAATGGCGGCGGATGTGCTTTGCCTGACGCTCTATGGATTGGAGGAAGAGGGAAAACCGATCCCTGCAGCCTCCGATCTGCGCGCGGTGAAAACGGAGGGGCGGGCGTTCGCAAGCCTGATTCGGTGTGACACCATCGAATACCGCCGGTTCTATGACGGCAAGGCCGTAAAAAAGACGCTGACTATTCCGGCCTGGCTGAACACGATGGCAGAGAGAAACGGCGTGAACTTCTCGCTGGTACTCCAAACGGCGCTGAAGCATGAACTGAATATCCAGTGACCCACACCCCGGCGGAAGCCGGGGATTTTTTATGCCTATTTGTGCTTGAAGCGCTTTCCGCAGTTGGGACAGTAGAACTCATACTTGCCCTTTTTCCCGGCGAAGCCCGCAAGCACGCCGATGCCACCGGTGAGCACGGCGCCGATGCCGGCCTTACCCACCGAGAAGGCCTTGCGGTCATTCCCAAGAGCCTGTACGTTGGTGCTGCGGCACCGTGGGCAGCGTATTTTTCCCATGGCGTGATTCTCCTTTCATACGGTTATCTCGATCTTGACGACTTTACCTTGTATGCGGATTCTGGTCTTGCGTGTGTCATATACCTGCGGCTGGTGTTCCGGGTTTGTGGACTGGGGCATGAGGGTGACGGTGTTTCCTTCTTGGTAGAAGCGTTTTACAGTGGCGTCATCGTCTCCTACGAGTACTACGGCAATGTCACCGTTGTTCACGATGTCCATGCGTCGAACAATGAGTAGGTCGCCTTCCTGAATACGGGCTGCGTTCATGCTGTCGCCGGAGACACGCAACGCAAAGTATTCCGCCCCGCCATTCAGCTCTGTATACGTGTAACCCTCCACCTGTTCCTCCGCGTAGAGTGGCAACCCGGCGCTGATCCGCCCTAAGATAGGAATACGATGGGTGGGGCGGTAAAGAGACATTGCGGAACCCTTTTTTTGTTCCCAGGCGGTGTCCTTATCTGCAGCGATCATCATAGCTACAGCTTTTTTCGCGTTGCCGTTGCAGGCCTTCATATACGCGTCCGGTATACTTGCGAGCAAATCTCCGTCGTCGTAATCTATGGGGTCGTCCTCCCAGCCCATGAGGTAGGCGGGGGTTGTATGCAGAACCTTTGCAAGCGGGCCGATTTTATCAATGCCCATATTTTCAATTTCTGCCGACTCGTAGCGGTAAACTGTTGCGCGAGATACGCCGAGGGCGGTTGCAACGTCAATGACGGAGAGACCGCAATCTTTGCGGCGTTGCCTGATTCGATCCTGTATTGTCACGGGCTTTTCGCCTCCTTTCGCAGATATTGTACTACGAAATTCGCATATTTGCAACACTTAAAATAAAGAATATCAAAAAAATTACCGGAAATGCGAAAATTGTTCTTGACTAGGGCATGGATGTGTGGTATTTTGTTTGTAGCGGATGCGCGACATAACGAAAGGAGGAAAACCTATGCTAAATGTCAATAAGTTGCGTGGCCGAATTGTCGAGCACGGAATGTCCGTAGAAACCGTGGCAACGGCCATTGGCATACACCGAAGTACATTTTACCGCAAACTGTCCGGTGAGTGTGATATGACCATTAGAGAAGCTGATGCTATCGTTAAACTCTTGGGTCTTACGGCCCACGAGGCCAACGAAATATTTTTTAGTCAATTTGTCGCGTAAACGTGACAACTGCCTTTTGTAGACGGCAACGCTAGTACAGCCGGAGGCTACGACATGAACGATTTGCAGGTATTCAACAACGAGGACTTTGGGCAGGTACGGACGCTGGAGGAGGACGGACAGATCCTTTTCTGCG
The DNA here is from genome assembly GCA_947591105.1 of uncultured Oscillospiraceae bacterium. Classification (GTDB taxonomy): domain Bacteria; phylum Bacillota; class Clostridia; order Oscillospirales; family Oscillospiraceae; genus CAJOIG01. The sequence goes on along the minus strand of CANQDL010000039.1, from coordinate 7,648 downwards.
GCGCGGACGTGGCACGGGCGCTGGGATACAGCAACACACGCGACGCGCTCCAGCGGCACTGCAAGGGCGTCGTAAAACGCGACACCCAGACGAAAAGCGGCGTGCAGGAGATGTCTTTCATCCCGGAGAGTGATCTCTACCGGCTGGCGTTCAGTTCCAAACTGCCAACGGCCGAGCAGTTCACCGATTGGGTGACGCAGGAGGTTCTGCCGTCCATCCGCAGGTACGGTGGGTACTTATCCGGGCAGCCGCAGGGTGACAGCCTAGCATGGGCGCTGCTGTCCATCCAGCGGACGATGGATGCTATGAATAGACGCCTTTCCATGCTGGAGGAGCAGCGAACCCCGCAGGTGCGGATGGAGAGCTACACCAGGAGAGGGCGACCGCCGAAGTGGTTCGTGCCCAGCGGGCAGGTCAACAGGGTGGTGCGGTTGAATCCGGACGCCTGGGAGCGGGTACATGCTCTTGCGTGGGGCAAGGGTATATCCGTGACGCAAGCGGCGTCGTTGCTTGTTATTCGCTCTACGGAGGGCATGGACGTCACTATTGAAGCCTGAGCGATGTCCAAGAGAACAAGGGGCTGCCCGCAGGTGAGAACGTTTGTGTGTCAGGAGTGCGGCACGGTGGCCCCGGCCACGAAGTATCGCGGGCGGACGCAGCCGGGGCATTTGAAGGATATGTACTGCCACGTGTGCAGGGAGATCACATTACACATCCAGATCGGATAGGAGGCACTGATATGTTGGTTTTGGCGGTTTGGTCCATGGTGCTGGCCGTCGGGTGCGCCGCAGAGCGGTGGATGGCCCGCAGCCCGCGCCTGGAGCGTTTCATCGGCGGCTTGCCGCTGGGAGAGGAGGACGCCCGGTGAGAAAGTATCTGCGCCGGATCGCCCGGCATCGCATGGAGCGGGAGGGCGTGCGGCGGATCAACCGAACCCGCGAGAGCAAGGGGCGCGTGTTCCCGTCCTATTTCGCGCAGCACTGGCGGGATGTGGTGCACTACCCTAAGAGGGCGGTTAGATGATCGGCCCGCGCGTACGCCGGAGACGCATCCGGCGAAGAGGCAAAGCCTTGATTCTGGCGGGGCTGTTGGCGGTATGGTTTTTCGTGGCGTCCGCCGTGATACGGGATATCCCGCAGGCGGGCAAGTGGGATAATCCCACGATCCAAGATCTGGCGGTTGCACGAAATGCGTATCGCTTGGCCGGCGGGCCCTACGGTAATGCTGAAATCCTTTTGGAACGCTATCAGCGCTACGAAGCGTACATCGTTGGGGGCGTAGATGATCTGGCCCTGTGTGGGCTGGGGGCGGACTAAGCCTGCGGAGGAAGGAAGGAGAACACGATGCCACGAGTTTATTTGACGGAGAATGACCGGGAACGGGGCGCGGCGGAGCGATTGGAGGCACGCCGGGCACGTATCATCCGGGTGGCCGCCGCAAGAGAAAACATAAGCCTGCGGCGGCTTGCCCGGATATGCAATCTCCCTTATACATCCTTCATCCGCCGGGTGAACGGCGAGAGGCCCTTTGACCTTTTCACTATCACAGCGGTTACACGGTACTTCAAATTTGACCCGGCCACGGCCCTGGTGCTGCTGGGCGGGAGCGGTAAAAGCCCCTTTGAGTAAGGAGGATATATGACTGTTGAGGAGATCGAACTGCGGAAGATTCTTTCGCAAATGCTTGCAGATAACGGCATAAACCGTGAGACCATTATGCCGTTCGTGAAAAATATCATCGAGGAGAAGGTGGAAGCGGCAGCCCGGCGAATGGTCCATGACCTTGGGCCAAGCCTGGAGGGGCTGATCCGCAGGACAATAGAGGCCGACGTTTCCGCAATGACGTATGATTCCATCCGGGCAAAAGTCCGGGATGAAATACGGAAAATAGATGTTTCCGTACACGTCAGCGTCCCCGAAGAAAAGAAATAAACCAAAAAAAATTTATATACGGAGGTATGAAAAATGCTGGAGGCAAAATTGACCATTGAAGCCCCGGAGCTGGCCGACGCGATTATGGCGCTGGCGCTGGCGATCGGGAACCGGGCAAGTGGCTACACGCCGGAGGCGACGATTGGACGCAAGCGCCGGGCGACCAAGAGTGAGGCACCGGCCCCGGTCCCTATCCCGACTGCGGCCCCTTCCGAGACCCCGGCGACGGCTACCCCTGGGACTGTGGCCCCTGTGACGGCGCCTGACGGCACCTGGGAGCCGGGAGGCAGCGCGGCGGTGGAGCAGACTGTGACCAAGCCCGCGGCCCCGGAGAAGCCGTCTATGGAGGTCATAGCAAACGCCGGAGCGGCCCTGTGTGAGCAGGGCAAGACCAATGAGCTGGTAGGCCTGCTGAACAGTTACGGCGTACAGACGGTGACGCAGGCCTACAACCTGGACGACGCCGCCTTTGCCAACTTCCTGGCCGGTCTGCGGGCGCTGGGCGCGCAGGTGTGAGGAGGGGAGTATAAATGCCTACCCCTACTGGACACGCCTTTTTAAGCCCGTCCAGTGCCCACCGGTGGCTTGCTTGTACCGCCGCGCCCCATTTCGAGGCGGACTTCCCCGACGGTACAAGCAGCTTTGCCGAGGAGGGCACCCTGGCCCACAGCGTGTGCGAGCTGTACGGGCGCAAGCGTTTCACGATCATGTCCAAGCGGAAATTCGAGGGCGAGCTGAAAAAGCTGAAAGCGAAGCCGCACTACGACGATGAAATGCTGCGGACTGCGGAGCGCTATGTGGAGGTTCTGAACGAGGAAGCCGTGGGCCTGGATGGGACTGTCTCCCCGTATGTGGCCTTTGAGGTTTCCGTGGACCTGACCGCCTGGGTGCCCGACGGTAAAGGGCAACTGGACAACACCATCATCGGCGGCGACACGCTGTTCATCAACGACTACAAGCACGGCAAGGGTGTGCGTGTGTCTGCGAAGGACAATCCGCAAATGCGGTTGTACGCGCTGGGCGCCCTGGCTATGTACCGGCCCATTTTCGGGGATCAGATCAAGAAAGTGTGCATGACCATCATCCAGCCCCGGTTGTCTGACGAGCCGGACCGGGAGACCCTGACGGTGGAGGAGCTGCGGGCCTGGGGCGAGAGCATCAAGCCCCTGGCGCTGGAAGCCTACACGGGGCCGGGCAAATTCTCCCCCGGCGAGCACTGCCGATTCTGCAAGGGCAAGGCGCAGTGCCGGGCACGGGCGGAGCAGAACACCGCCCTGGCCGAGTTCGCAGGCTGCGTCCCGGCGGGCAAGCCGGACGCCCACGCGGAGATCGGAGACCCTACCGCGCGGCGCGTGCTGGGCCTTCCCCCGCTGCTGTCCGACGACGAAGTGGGCGAGCTGTTGGAGCGCGGCGCCCAACTTGTGGACTGGTACAACGACCTGAAAGCCTACGCCATGCAAGCGATCCTGGACGGCAAGAGCGTGGCTGGCTGGAAGGTGGTGGCGGGCCGGAGCAATCGCACGTTGACCAACACCGACGCGGCCATAGAGGCCATGATCGGCGCCGGGTATGACCGGGCGCTGCTGGTGGAGGAGAAGCCCCTGACCATCACCGGCTATGAGAAGCTGATGGGCAAGAAACAGTTTGAGGCGGTTTGCGGGCAGTTCATCGAGAAGCCCCTGGGCAAGCCCACGCTGGCCCCAGAGAGCGACAAGCGGGAGCCGTATTCCACGGCGGCATCCGATTTTGCCGGTGTTGGAAATGGCTGACAAGCAGATCACGGTCCGTTTTGGAGACGGTCACATAACAACTCTTATCCCGGACTTTTTCCTGGCCCTGCCCATGTACAACATCAACGCCCTGTTCAAGCTGCTGTTCTCCCATGCCTGGAACCACGACAGCAACCGGGAGACGATCCGTGAGCTACACGCCTGGCTGCCGGATTTTGTGGAGGATATGGAGCGGGACTGGAAACAGGCCGCGGCGGAACAGGAGCGGAACTGGAAGGACCCGAAGCCCTACAAGCAACGGTCCGACCGGTGGTATGAGATCAAGGCGCACAACGATGCGCTGCGGTCAAAGACCGTATCTGCGAAGTGGGACTACGAGCGGGCCATGTCCGTGAGAAAGTCCTTTGCGCAGTATGCGACCCGGTACAAGTACGACCTGGAGGCGTGGTATGGCTGAAACGATTTACTGGCAGGACGGGTCCATGTCCGTGCTGTGCGCGCCGGAGGGAGGCACCCTTCTGGACGCCTTCCTGAATGAGCTGCGGGAGCGGGAACCGGACGCCGTGCGCTTTTTCGAGGAGTACCGCGCTGACGCGGATATGGCCCTGGATGGGGTACGCGCTGATGCTGCGGAGAAAGAGCTGTCCGCGGACGGCCTGTACCGGATGTGCCATGACACCCTGGAAGACCTGGAGGCAATCAAACAGCGGCTGCACGCGCTGCCCCACCCCACGAAGGAGATCAAGGATATAGCGGCCCGTGTGACGGAGAGCTACAACTACCTATACTCAAATCTTTAGGAGGTAACACCGATGTCTGAATCCATCTTTGGCCCGATCCCCCCCCGCCCGCGGACGCGGCTTGAACAGGCCGCGGCGGAGTGCAAGGCGCGCAACGACGCCATGAGCGAGTTTCTGGAGGGCCTGACCGACATTATCCTGGGCGACAACCCCAACGAGCCTATCAAGCGCCCGATCCGGCTGTTGCGGGCGAACATGAAGATCGACACCATGTTCAAGCGGCTGTGCGCCGTGGCCGGGCGTGACAAGGAGCTGGGCAACGACCCCGCGTGGAACGCGCTTATGGACGAGATCGTGGAGTATGCCGAGGTTATGCGTGGTGGAATGGAGACCTTTTTCCAGACCCACCCCGAGATCACCAAATACGAAAAATCTATTTAACGGGAGGATAAAACCATGTATCAGGGAATTTCCACCAAAGTGTTGACCAACGAGGTGCGCTGCTCTTATGTCAACCTGGTCCAGCCCCGAGCGGTCCAGCCCGGCGCGGAGCCGCGGTACAGCATGACGCTGCTGATCCCCAAGTCCGACACGGCGACGGTGGCAGACATCAAGGCCGCCATTGAGGCCGCGGCGCAGAAGGGCATCACCGGCGTGTGGAACGGCGTGCGGCCCAATATCGCGGAGCTGCTGCACGACGGCGACGGCGTGAAGCCGAACAGCGGCGTGCCGTATGGCCCGGAGTGTAAGGGGCACTGGGTACTCAATGCTGCCTCCGGTCAGCGCCCCGAGGTTGTGGGCATGGACAACATCAACGTGGGCCTGGCCCCGCAGGACATCTACAGCGGTATGTATGCCCGTGTGACCCTGAATTTCTACCCCTACAAGAAGGGCAACGTGGGCGTGGGCTGCGGCCTGGGCAACGTGATGAAGACCCGCGACGGTGAACCCCTGGGCGGCGGCGCTTCCGCTGCTGCGGACTTTGCCGGTATCGGGCAGGCCGCGGGTGTGGTACCTGGCGTGACTGCCCCGGCGGTGAATCCGGTGGCAACCGGTTACACGGTGCCGAGCATTGCGCCACGCGTCCACCCGGTCACAGGACAACCGATGTAATGGCTAGATGAATATGACGCACTGATGTGTGAGTGAGTCAAAAGAAGAACCCGCCGCGGAGCTACACGGCGAGGCGGCGGGCCAGTAAAACGGTGGCAAAAGATGTTTGAGAAATTCTATAAGGGATTTGATAAGGGCATGAAATGCCGGAATTTCCAGTATACGCCTGGCGAAACCTATGAAGAGCCGGAAGCACGTGTATGTGAATGTGGCTTTCACGCTTGCGAGAACCCTCTGGATACCTTTTCCTACTATAGACCGGGCGAGAGCCGATACTGCGAAGTAGAGCTTGACGATGTAGTGAGAGGAGGGGAAGGAGAGGGTACAAAAGTTGCTGGGAAGAAGATTCGGATAGGAGCAGAAATCGGGATCAAGGGTGTTATTCATGCTGCTGTCAAATTTATTTTTGATAAGGCGGAAGCGTCTGAGTGCGGCAAAGTGACCACTGGCTACCGCGCCCACGCCGCGACCACTGGCTACCGCGCCCACGCCGCGACCACTGGTGACGACGCCCACGCCGCGACCACTGGTGACGACGCCCACGCCGCGACCACTGGCAACTACGCCCACGCCGAGGTCAAAGGACAAAATAGCGTGGCAGCTGCGCTTGGCCACGAAAGTGTTGTGCGCGGCGGGCTGGGGAGCTGGCTGATTGCTGTCGATTGGCATTTTGATAGCACTGCCGAAAAATGGGAAATACGCGGCGTTGTTACAGCGCATGTGGATGGCAAAAGCATCAAACCTGATGTTCTTTATAAGGCAAAGGATGGCGCCTTTGTTGAGGTGGCGCAGTGATGCCCGGCGTTAGGCATTTGTCCATCGACCTGGAGACCTATTCCAGCGTCCCTATCGGCAAGGCAGGCGCGCAGGCTTATTTCCGATCTCCGGATTTTGAGATCCTGCTGTTCGCCTATAGCTGGGACGGTGGCTCGGTACAGATCGTGGATATGGCGCAGGGTGAGACCCCACCGCCGGAGCTGTTGGCGGCCCTGACAACCCCCAACGTTATAAAGCACGCTTACAACGCGGCCTTTGAGTGGGGCTGTCTTTCGCAGTACATGGGCTTCAAGCTGCCGCCGGAACAGTGGAGGGACACGATGCTACACGGGCTGTACTGCGGCTATACCGCGGGTCTGGAGGCAACAGGCCGGGCCATGGGCCTGGATGAGGATAAGCAAAAGCTGAATACCGGTAAGGCTTTGATTCGCTATTTCTGCGTGCCCTGTAAGCCCACTAAGAGCAACGGGGGCCGAACCCGCAACTACCCTCGGCACGCCCCGGAGCGCTGGGAGCTGTTCAAGACCTACTGCAAGCAGGACGTGGTCACCGAAATGGAGATCGAGCGGCGGTTGTCTGCGTTCCCCGTTCCTGGCGATGTGCAGAAACAGTGGGAGACTGACCTTATCATCAATGACCGCGGCGTAGCAGTTGACCTGGGCTTTGTGCACGGCGCGTTGGATCTGGGCGAGCAGGTACGGGAGGAACTGACCGTGGAGGCCGTCAACCTGTCCGGGCTGCGCAACCCCAACAGCGTAAAACAGCTTAGCGAGTGGCTGGAGCAAGAGACCGGCGCCGAGATCGAGAACCTACGCAAGGACACGGTAAGCAAGCTCCTGGCGCAAGAGGGCAACAGCGAGGCCGTAAGCCGTATGCTGGCGATACGGCAAGAGCTGGGGAAAACGTCCATCAAGAAATACGACGCAATTACCGAAGCGGTGTGCGCCGATGGCCGGGTTCGTGGGCTGCTACAGTTCTACGGGGCCAACCGGACGGGCCGCTGGGCCGGGCGGCTGGTGCAGGTGCAAAACCTGCCGCGAACCTACACGGAGCCGCTGCCTCTGGCCCGCGGGCTGGTGCGGAACCGGCGGCTGGACACGTTGCGCGTGGTGTATGGGAGCGTGAACGACACGCTGTCCCAACTTATCCGCACTGCCTTTGTGGCCCCGGCGGGCCACGTGTTGATCGACGCGGATTTCTCCGCGATAGAGGCGCGCGTCATCTCCTGGCTGGCCGGCGAGGAGTGGCGGCTGGATGTATTCCGGCAAGGCGGTGACATTTACTGCGCGTCCGCGTCTCAAATGTTCAAGTGCAACGTGGTGAAGGGCGGGGAAAACGGGCACCTGCGGCAAAAGGG
>CANQDL010000038.1 GCA_947591105.1 uncultured Oscillospiraceae bacterium | reverse complement strand
CCCAGGTTCAGGATGGTGTCCATCATGCCGGGCATGGAGGCCCGGGCGCCGGAACGGACGGAGACCAGCAGGGGATTTTCGGCATCGCCGAACTTCTTGCCGGTGATCTGCTCCAGCTTGGCGATATACTCCATGATCTGGGACTGGATATCCTCGCCGATCTTCTTGCCGTCATCATAATAGCGGGTGCAGGCCTCGGTGGTGATGGTGAAGCCCTGGGGGACAGGCAGGCCGATGTTGGTCATCTCGGCCAGGTTGGCGCCCTTGCCGCCCAGCAGCTCGCGCATGTCCGCGCGGCCCTCCGTAAACAGATAGACGTACTTCATTACTTGGGGTTCCTCCTTTTATTCCTGTGAATTTTTTATTCTCATCATTCCGGGCGCAGGCCGCTGTTTCCGGGCCGCGCCATGGGGAAACCGGCGCCATGATCCATAAGCAGACAGCGCCTTTTCCACCACATATATTAAACTTCAATATACTGGAAATGTCAAGGCGTTTTTCCGGTATATGCCAGGAATTTCACAAAATCACCGCCGCCGGCACGCATATCCAGCCCGCCCCGCGGCATACTAAGGGCGAGGTGATTACTTTGTCCAGCAAAAAGAAGAACAGCCAGAACCTGAACAAGCAAAACAACAGCCAGTCCAATAACCAGTCCGGCAGCCAGAACAGCCGCTCCGACAGCAGCAGCAATCAGTCCAGCCGCGGCGGCAGCAGCCAGAATTAGAGGCACGGCCCTGACGTGACAGGGGCAAATCCGCGCCTTGACCCGGAGACGCGCCTGGCGCCGAAATTCGACAGCACCGGCATCGCCAAATTCCCCACCGGCACCCGGGAGGACATGGGCATGCGCGTCCGGGACGACTACGCGGAGGAGCATATTATGTAAACTTTTGCGCGGTATCTCCCCTCCCCCGTCCAAACCAGTGCGGGCAGCGGGGCGGGTCTATGCGCAAAGCCCCCGGCTCGTTTGAGCCGGGGGCCGCTTTTTGGGTCTTTACTTCTTGTAAGTGATGCTCAAGCCTTTGGTGTCGTACGCGCTGGTGTAGCTCTTGCCCGCCTTGTTCACGCACCGCACCGTGAAGCTGTAGGTCTTGCCGTTTTTGGCGTTTTTCCAGGTGAAGGACGTCTTGGTGGTATCGCCGGCCTTCGTCCATTTGCCAGAGCCGACTTTGTAGAACACCCGGTATTTGGCAGCGCCGGCCACCTTCCCCCAGGTGATCTTGATCCCGCCGGAGGCCTTGGCCACCTTGCTCAGTTTCGGCGCGGCGATGTAGGTGATGGACTTTCCGGTGTTATCGTAGCCGCTGACGCTGGTCTTCCCGTCGGCCGAGACGCACCGGACGGTGAAGCTGTACTTCTTGCCGCTCTTGGCCTTCGTCCAGGTGTAGGAGGTCTTGTCGGTGTCGCCGACCTTCGTCCACTTGCCGGAGCCGGTCTTATAGTACAGCCGGTACTTCTCCGCGCCCTTCACCTTGCCCCAGGTGACCTTCACGCCGGTGGCGGCGTTCGACACCTTGCTGATCTTGGGAGTGGCGATGTAGACCGCTGTCTTGACCTTATAGTCGCTCTTGACGCCGGTGGAGTCGATGGCCCGCACGGCAAAGCCGTAGTTCGTCCCGCTCTTCAGACCGGTCACGGTGCAGCTGGTGCCGGTGATCGTCTTGAAGGTCTTCCAGGAGCCCTTGTTGTTGGCCCGGTAATAGATCCTGTACTGGGCCGCGCCGGAGATCTTGCCCCAGGTCAGCTTCACGCCGGTGGTGGTATTGCTCACCTTGCTGATCTTGGGGGTGGCGGGCGCGATGTACTTATAGGAATAGTCGTACTTTTTGGCGTACTTGTGGGCAGTGGAGTTCTTGTAGCAGTGCACGACGGCCACGCCGGGAATGCCGAGGCTCTGGGGCCGCTCGCTGCCGATCTTGCAGTTGCGGCTGCGGACGGTGATCGAGGTCAGGTTTTCGCAGGAATCAAACGCGCCGTCGCCGATCGTGGAAACCTTCCCGGACAGCGTGATCTTCTCGATAGCGGAGGAGATAAAACTGTTGATGCCCACGGCGGTGAGCTTGCTGGAGGGGGTGATGGACTCCAGCGATACGGACAGCGCAAAGGCGAACGAGTCCACCTGCTTGACGGTGTTGGGCATGGTATAGGAGGTGCTCAGACTCAGCGCAGGGTACTGGACGATCTCCGTCTTGTCCCGGTTATAGAGTACGCCGCCGCTGGCGGTGAAATAGTAGGAATCGGATCTGTAGCTGGTGGTGGCGATACCGGCCAGGGCGCCTCCGCCCAGGGAGACGACGGAGCTGGGGACGGTAAAGTCGGCCAGCAGCACCGTGCCGCCGAAGAACGCCAGCGATCCGATGGAGTACAGCCTCCCGTTTGTGGGGACGCGGAAGCTCTTGAGGCTGCGGAAGTTATAGAAAGCGCAGTCGCCGATGCTCTCCACGTCGGGCCCCAGGCGAACGGCGGTGATCTGGGTGGCCCAGTAGGCCCAGGGGGCCTTGTTCGGGTTGTAGTTATACATGGGGCCATAGCCGCCGATATAGAGCTCGGCGTCGCTGTAAAGGGTATACCACAAGTTGTCTCCGCACCAGCCCTCGTCCACGATGCTCAGGTAGCGGATCTGGCCCTGCTCTTCCACCGCCACCGGCTCGCCCGAACCGGACATGGCCTTGGTGTTCGTGATGGGCGCGCGGGCGTTCACGGCCGCCGTGAACGCGCTGGGAGCAGCGCCGCCGGCAGGCGTCAGCAGCTCCTGGGTGGGGCCGTCGTAGAAGTGGAAGGGCTCATCCTCCGCGGTGATATCCACGACCTCCGGCTCCGGGGTGATCCCCGGCTCCGCAGGGGCTTCTGTCACGACGGGCTCTTCCGTCACAACGGGCTCTTCCGTCACGACAGGTTCCTCCGTCACAACGGGTTCCTCCGTCACGACAGGCTCCTCTGTCACGACAGGCTCTTCTGTGACGACGGGCTCTTCCGTCACGACGGGCTCCTCCGTCACGACGGGCTCTTCCGTCACAACGGGCTCTTCCGTCACGACAGGTTCCTCCGTCACGACAGGCTCCTCCGTTGCGACCGGCTCCTCCGTTGCGACTGGCTCCTCCGTCACGACAGGTTCTTCCGTCGGGGCGGGTTCCTCCGAGGGAGCGGACATCTCGGTGTCTGCCTCCGTCCCGCTCTCGGCGTAGGCCATTGGCAGCGCCCCCAGCAGCATCAGCACTGCCAGGAACATACACAGTGCGCGTTTTTTCATGGTTCATTCCTCCTGCTTTTTGTTAGTGGTTTTTACCTGGTTTTATCATACCCCCCCCGTAACACATTTGTCAACGGAAAGCTGCGGAGAAATGGAAGCTTATGGCCGCCTCTTCCCCTCCAGGGCGACGCCCCGCTGGGCCGGGCCGGAGAGCAGCGCGCCGGTGCGGTCAAAGCGGGAGCCGTGGCAGGGGCAGTCCCAGCTCTTTTCGTCCGGATTCCACGCCAGCTCGCATCCCAGGTGGGGGCACCGGACGGACACCCGGTGCTCGCCGTTCTCGTCCCGGCAGAGGCCCAGCTTCTTTCCCCCGTCCGCCACCACGCCCCCGTGGCCCTCCGGTATGTCCGCCGCCTGATCCCGGGCCGGGCCGAACACCGTCCGGCCCAGGGAGCGGATCGTGGTCAGCGCGTCCGCGGCCATGTTCCCCCAGCTGGCCCGCAGATGGAACCGGCGGGGGTCGAACACCGGCCCGCAGGGGTTCTCCCGGCCCAGCACGGCGTCGGTGAGGATATGGGCGGCGGCCATGGCGGTGGTCATGCCCCACTTCTGAAAGCCGGTGGCCACGTACCAATAGGGCCGGGAGGCGGAGAAGATCCCGATGAAGGGCACCCCGTCCTGGGGGATGCAGTCCTGGGCCGACCAGGCCGCCCGCTCCCGGCAGTCCGGCCACCAGGTGCGGGCGGCCCGGCGCAGGCGGGCATACCGGCCGCCGGCGGCGTTCTGGCCGGTGCGGTGTTCGCCTCCGCCCAGCAGCACAAGCTCCCCCGCCTGGCGGAAGGACAGCGCCCCCTGGTCGATCCCGTAATACATCCCGTCCAGGCCCTGGGCATTTTCCAGGGCCAGCACATAGCTTCGCTGCTGGTGCATCCGGGCAAAGTACAGCCCCGGGACGTTCACAAAGGGAAAGTGGCAGGCAAAGATCACCTTCTCCGCCCGCACCGCTCCCCTGCCGGTCAGAAGGGTGTGGCCCTCCGCCCGGAGCACGGGGGTGTTTTCGTATACGGTCAGATCCTTTGCCACGGCCCCCAGAAACCGCAGCGGGGCAAACTGGGCCTGATCCTCGAACCGCAGCGCCTCCGCCACGGGAAAGGGCAGCGCGGTGGCATGGGTGAGCCGGGCCCGGAGGCCCAGCTGCACCGCCGCCGACCACTCTCGGTGCAGCGCCGCCGGGGTCAGCGTGGTATAAAGATACGCCGGGCGGCTCTCCATCCCGCAGTCAACGCCCAGTTCCTCCGCCAGGGCCCGGTACTGGCCGATGGCCTCCCGGTTGGCCTGGGCGTACATCTTCGCCCGCTCCTGGCCCAGCTGGGCAATGAGCCGGTCGTAGATCAGGCCGTGCTGGCACGTGATCTTGGCGGTGGTGTTCCCCGTCTGGCCGGAGCCGACGCGCCGGGCCTCCAGCACCACCGTATCCACGCCCTCCCGCTGCAGGAAATAGGCCGTCAGGCACCCAGCCATCCCCCCGCCGATCACCGCCACGTCCGTTTTCACGTTCCCCGTCAGCGCCGGACGGGGCGGTAGGCACACGCTCTCGCGCCATATGGACTGCATATTCCATCCCTCCCAGTCCTATCCTAAACAGGGCGGAGGGAAAATAAACGGCGGGATTTGCCATCGGCCCGTCCATATGCTATACTGCACTTGATAAAAAGACGAAGGAGATTTCCATGATCCGCTTCAACAACGACTATAACCGCGGCGCCCATCCCGCCGTGCTCCAGGCTCTGGCGGCGACGGCCGGCGACAGCTTCCCCGGCTACGGCCTGGATCCCTGGTGCGAGAAGGCCGCCGATCAGCTGCGGGCCCTCACCGGCAGTCCCGAGGCCGCCGTGCACTTTCTGGTGGGCGGCACCCAGTCCAACTTCACCGCCATATCCGCCGCCCTGCGGCCCTATCAGAGCGTCGTCAGCGCCGTCAGCGGCCACATCCACGCCCATGAGACCGGCGCCGTGGAGCACACCGGCCACAAGATCACGCCCCTGCCCGCCAAGGACGGAAAGCTCACCGCCGAACAGCTGGCCCAGGTGGGCGAGAGCTACCGCACCAGTCCCGTCCGGGAGCACATCACCCAGCCAAAGCTGGTGTATATCTCCTTCCCCACCGAGTACGGCACGGTCTATTCCCTCCGGGAGCTGCAGCAGCTGCGGGCCGTGTGCGACAGATACGGCATGTATCTGTTCGTGGACGGGGCCCGGATGGGCTACGGCCTGGCCGCCGGGGACGTGACGCTCCAGGACATGGCCCGGCTGGCGGATCTGTTCACCGTGGGCGGGACAAAGTGCGGGGCCCTGTTCGGGGAGGCCGTCGTCATCGTCAATCCCACGCTGAAGCCGGATTTTCGCAGCTACATCAAGCAAAACGGCGGCATGCTGGCCAAGGGCTGGCTGCTTGGCGTGCAGTTTTCCGCCCTCTTCCAGGACGGGCTCTACTTTGACATCTGCCGCCAGGCGGTGGAGCTGGCCATGGACATCAAAGCCGCCTTCGCCGCCAGGGGCATCCCCTTTTATCTGGACAGCCCCACCAACCAGCAGTTCGTCATCCTCGACCACAGCCAGATCGAGGCGCTGGAGGGAAAATATACCTTCGAGCCGGATCACCAGACAGACGCGGAGCACATGTGCGTGCGATTCTGCACCAGCTGGGCCACCACCCCCCAGGAGGTTCAGACCCTGATCGGCGACATTCAGAAACTGTAAAATAATACCTGTTGCATATCCTGCGGGATGGTGCTATAGTATAGGCGACAACTGAACAAGCGAACGATGTCTTCAGGGCAGGGTGAAATTCCCGATCGGCGGTACAGTCCGCGAGCGCGGAGCCGGCAACGGCGATGCGCAGATTTGGTGCAACTCCAAAACCGACAGTATAGTCTGGATGGAAGAAGATGTGTTGAGCGGCGCTGTTTATGGCGGCGGGCACCGGCCCGTCCCCTTGGAACGCGGCCCGATATTGACACCTGGAAGGCACACGTGCTTTCCAGGTGTCAAATATTTTATCGGAGGTACACTTCCATGGACAGTCATCCCGTCGCCCACTCCAACGCAAAACCCGCCAGCGCCCACCGGCCCGCCACCATCGGCATGCTGTGCGCCGTGGCCTTTGTGGTCATGCTCATCGGCCAGCTCATCCCCCCGGTCATGTTCCTCAGCTATGACCCCAAGGACGTGATCATCGTCATCAGCGGCTTCATCTTCGGGCCGCTCACCGCCGTGCTCATCACCGTGCTGGTGGATCTGGTGGAGATGGTCACCGTCTCCTCCACGGGCATCTACGGCTTCATCATGAACACCGTCCAGACCTGCTCCTTCGTGGTGCCCGCCGCCCTCATCTACCAGCGCTGGCGTACCTCCAAGGGAGCCATCTGCGGTCTGGCCGCGGCTGTCGCCTGCATGACGGCGATGATGTGCCTGTGGAACTACATCATCACCCCCTTCTACATGGGCCAGCCCCGCGAGGCGGTGGCCGCCATGATCCCCACGCTGTTTCTGCCCTTCAACCTGGTCAAGGGCACCATCAACGCAGGGCTGACGCTTCTGCTCTATAAGCCCATCGTCACCGCGCTGCGGCGGGCGAATCTGGTGGAGCCCTCCACCGGCGCAGGCGGCAAGGGCGCGCTCAACTGGGGCATGGTGCTGCTGGGCGCGGCGCTGACCATCACCGGCGTGCTGCTCATCATGGTGCTCATGGGCGTTCTGTGACCACCCCATCAAACAAAACGACCCCCGCCGGACGATCCGGCGGGGGTTATTCATCCTGTTTGTATTCCGCGATCTGATCCAGCTGGCAGCGGAGGATACGGCACAGCTGGGAGAGGGTGTAGGTGCTGACATTTTCATTCTTGCGGAGCCTGTCCAGCTGCCCGCTGCTGAACCCGTATTCTTTTATGAGCTTATACTGGGATATACCCCGCTCCCGCATGGTATCCCACAGACGATCATATACTATCATGCAGCGCCCCCTGGTAGCTTTACACATAGCATATTTTCGTATTCGTTTATTGACAATTGCCCGTATTCGGGCTATAATCTGACATACATTCAGAAAAGGAGTTGTCAGATGAAAAGAATACTCACTCTTGCCCTGGGCGTTATGCTCGTCCTTTCCATAGCCGGATGCGGCCAGGCCGCGGCCCAAGGGGAAGCGCCCGCCTCCCAGACCCAAACGGAAGCCCCGGCGTTTCTGCCGGTGACCGCCGTGAGCAACGACGCCTGTTCCGTGGTGATCCAGGCGCTCGATCCCTCCTCCATGTGGGGATATACCCTGAAGGCGCAGCTGGAAAACAAGTCCGCTGACAAGAGCTATATGTTCTCCGTGGAGTCCGCCTCTGTCAACGGCGTGATGTGCGATCCGCTGTTCGCCTCGGAGGTGTCGGCGGGCATGAAATCCAACGTGGATATCTCCTTCCCCCTCTCCACGCTCCAGTCCAACGGGGTAGGCGACCCCACCGATATCGAGCTCACCTTCCGGATCTACGACAACGACGACTGGCAGGCCGATCCCGTCGCGTACCAGACGGTACACGTCTACCCCCAGGGAGAGGCTGCCGCCGCCAGCTTTGTCCGCCAGAGCCAGAGCACGGACAACGTTCTGGTGGATAACGACGCGGTGACGGTGATCGTCACCGGTTACCGGGACGATCCCATCTGGGGCTATACCGCCGATCTTTATCTGGTCAACAAGACGGACAAGACCGTCATGTTCAGCGTTGACGACGCCGCCGTGAACGGCTACATGGCCGATCCGTTTTTTGCCACTGTCGTGAATGCCGGAAAATGCTCCTTCAAAGCGCTGTCCTGGAGCGACACCACCCTGGAGGAAAATGGGATCTCCGCCGTGGAGAACATCAGCTTCACCCTCCGGGCCCACGATAATGACGACTGGATGGCGGACGACATCGTTAACCAGCAGGTGACGCTGACCCCCTGACCCCATACGTTTATGCCCCCGCCGGGACATCCGGCGGGGGCTTTTTCCATCCCTTGACAGGGGGCGCGGGCGGATGCGATAATAGGGGCGCGCCGTCCGCGCGGAGGGGAGGGGATCGTCATGCCGGACACAGCGTGCCGCTATACCATCACCGACAGCGAGTCGGAGCGCATACGGCTTTTGAAGCTCTGGCTCACGGTGATGGTGGTCTTTATCCACTCCTACGCGGAGCAGGTGCACTTTGTGGACGGCGACGTGGCCCTGGACGTGCCCCTGTGGCTGGATTGGACGAAATATGCCGTCTCAAAGGTGATCTGCCAGTGCGCCGTGCCGGGTTTTTTCTTTCTGGCCGGGCTTCTCTTGTACCGGCGGCCCTTCTCCTGGGCGGACAATATGCGCAAAAAGGTCAAGACCCTTCTCATCCCCTATCTGCTGCTGAACACCTTCTGGATCGGCTTTTATTTCGCCGCCCAGCACATCGGCCCGCTGCGGGGCTTTTTCACCCGGGGCCAGAATCTGGTGGCCGGCTGGGACTGGCGGCAGTGGCTGGGGGCCTATACCGGCATGGGAAGGGCATATAACCAGCCTGTGCTGTACCCGCTGTGGTTCGTGCGGGATCTGTTCGTGCTCAATCTGCTGGCCCCGGCCCTCAAGAGGCTCATCGACGCGCTGCCCCGCATCACGCTGGCCGCCCTGGGGGCGCTGGCGCTGCTGAACGTGGATCTGCACCTGTTCTTTTTGAGCCGGAACGGGCTGGTGTTCTTCTGCCTGGGCTGTTACGCCGTGAGAGTCGATCTGCATCTGTCGGATCTGGACAGGATCAGCTGCCGGCTGCCGGCGGCCGCCTATCTGCTCGCCATACTGGCGGACTGCCTCATGCGGGGCCGGCCGCTGCAATACCTCGCCCATTTTTGCGTCATCGTCCTGGGGCTGCTGTTTTTCGCCCGATGCACCGCGCTGCCCCGCGATCCGGTCTGGCGGGGCCGGCTTCTCGCCCTGGCGGGGTACAGCCTGCCGGTGTATCTGTTTCACGAGATGCACCTGGTCATCCTTCTCAAGCTGACCGCGAAGCTCCTTCCCGGCAGCGGCTTTTTCCTGACGGTCTGCTATTTCGGCATTCCCCCGGCGATCATCGCCTACTGCGTGGTCTTGAGCCGGCTGATGGCCCGTTTCGTCCCGGGGCTGTACCGGATACTGACCGGCGGACGGCGGCTGTGAAAGCGGAAAATGAATCTGGCAGGGAACCGACCGTCCCTGCCAGGATTTATTTTATGAGCTGCCCGGTGTAACCCGCCCCGGCCAGCCGCTCATAGGCCGCCCACACGTCCTCCGGGATCGGCTGGGGTATCTGGTAGCCTCGCTGGGCGTAGAGCCGCATACGCTGCACGTCCCCCACCACCGTCTCGATCACGCCCCGCTCGGTCATGCCCGCCGCCCGGGCCGCCCGGATGTGCTGCTCCGCCGTCACCTGGGGGGAGGTGACGATAAAGCGGGCCTGGGGCCAGTATACCGCCGCCGCGGCGTACACCCGCCGCTCCATGTAGGGCTTGTGCACCGCCAGGATCGTCCGGGCGGGGATGTTCCGCTCCGCCAGCAGGGCCTGGGTGAACAGAAAGTTCTCCGCGGAGTTGGACGAGCGGCTCTCCAGCAGGATGGTGCTCTCCGGCAGGCCCGCCTTCACGGCGATGGCGGCAAAGCGCTCCGCCTCCGAGCGCTGGAACAGGCCCTGGGTATTCCGGCCCAGGCCCCCGGAGAACACCACTGCCGGGGCCAGGCCCTGCTTCCAAAGCTCCGCCGCCCGCAGGGGGATCTGCTCGTCGTAGCAGCCGAAGGCCGCGATCACGTCCGCCGGCTCCGGCGCCATGTCCAGGCGCATGTAGTCCCACAGGATCTGCAGATCATGGGAAACGGCGTCCGTCATATCCCCGCCTCCCCCGACCACAGAAGCGCCGTGTCCCGCTTGACGCACACCCCGTCCTCCCGGGCATGGAAGGTGGACAGGTACTCCGTGCCCGCGTCCGCCAGCTGTCTGGTGACCGTGTCCCCCGCCGGGCCGGTCTTGTGTGTCTCCGCCACCAGATAGGCGCATCCCGCCGCCGGGGTCAGGCTCTCCGGCACCTGGCCGGGGTCGTAGCTGTCCCGGGCCAGCACGCCGCCGTCCTCGTCCATCTGCAGGATCACGATCTCACTGGGGGCGTACATGATCTCCACCGTCACGGCCGCAGAGCAGCCGGTGACGGTGCTCTTACCGTCGGGGCCGGCGGTGGTGACGGCGTCGCTGATGGTCTGGGTGGACGCCTCCCCCTCCCCAGCCCCCTCCAGGTAGATGCCGGTGCCGGCGGTCAGGTACACGGCCCCGTCCGGGGTCTGATAGACCGGGTTGAAGTGGTACCGGACGCGGCCGCCGGGGACGTGATAGATGGTCGCCTCCAGCTCCACGCTCTCGCCCTCGTCGGCGGAGGTGACGTGCATACCGCCGGCGGTGAGTCCCTCGTCCAGGTGGCTGGCGACGCCGGCCTCGGCCTCGTTCTCGTACCGATAGGCGTAGAAGCCCATGCCCTCCAGATCCTCAAAGACCCAGTCACCGTTATCCTCCTGCACGGCCCATATCCGGCCGCCGTAAGCGTCGCCGTCCTGGGGGGATATGACCGTCTCGCCGGTCTGGGCAAGCTTGTCGGCGTTGTCGTCGAAATAGGCGTCATAGTCGAACAGATCCAGATATTCCTCCGTGGCGTACACCCCGATCAGTCGATCCGGCTCCGGGGTCTGGGCCGCGTCGGGCCTGGCCAGGCGGCACCCGGCGCATGCTGACAGCAGCAGACCCAGGCAAACGGCCAGCGCATATCCCCTCTTATCCATCGTCTCCATCCTCCAGTTCGCCATCGAATTTCAGTATATCCCCCACGTCGCAGTCCAGAAAGTAGCAGATGCGGTTGACCGTGCCAAAGCGCACGCCCTTGGCCTTGCCGCTGCGCAGGATGGATAGATTGGCCTCCGTGATGCCCACCTTGGCGCACAGCTCCCTGGCCGTCATGCCCCGGGCGCGGAGCACCTCGTCCAAATACACTCGAATCGCCATGGCCAGCCTCAAATAAACAGGTCGTTGTCGTCCTTGAGGGCCTTGCCCGCCCGCAGATACTGGGCCAGCAGCAGCGCCGCCAGGACAAGCCCCATGGACAGCAGCGGCGCCGTCACGCTCACCGACACCATCCGCACCTCTCCGGCCCACAGCAGCTGCACCAGCGCCAGCGCCGCCCCCGTCAGGGCCGTGAACGCCAGCGTCCGGGCGCACCGGCGGGCCAGCGTTCCCGCCGCGGCCACCGTGCCGGACGAGTAGGGCTCCCGCTCCCAGGCGGACAGCACGTCCATCGCCCCGAACACCACCGTAAGATCCAGCAGATAGGCCCCCGCGCTGACCGCGCACCGCAGCCCCAAAACGACATAGGTGGGCGTCAGCGCCCGCCCGGCGTCCGGGTTCTCCCCCCGCGCCTGCCGGATCTGGCCGAGCAGGGTCATAAGGCTGGCCCCAAACGCCCCGAACACGGCCAGCGCCGCCAGCACCCACAGCATGGCCCGGGCATACCGCCGCAGACCGCGCTCATCTGCGGCCAGACACCCGCGCAGCGCCCGCAATGTGACATAGGCCGCCGCCAGCGTCCAGAACACCCCGCCGCCCAGGGTCAGGCCCATCCGGCCCAGGCTCTCCGGCAGCAGGCCGGGGTTCACCGCCCGGTAGACAAGCCAGAACAAAAGGCCGCTCATCACGGCCAGAAGCCCGTCCTCCGGCCGGCACCGCCGGCGAAACGCCCGCGCCGCCAGATACCCCGCCGGCAGCAGGCACACCAGCCCGTACAGCCCGACAGCCGCAGCGTTTTGCGCCACGCCCGCCAGACTCATCCGCCGCAGAAGCTGTCCCAGCGGGGCGAAGGGAAAGGCCAGCGCCCCGGCCAGGGACGCCCCGTCCGGCCGCCACGCCAGCGCCAGACCGGCGCACGCCGCCGCCTCGGCCCCCAGAAAGCAGATCCCCCGTCTGCGCTCCATCACGCACCTCCGAAATTATCGTTTTATTTAACTTCTTGCCCCAGTATAACCAGATAATTATCGTTTGTCAATAATTTCTTACCCGGAAATTCCCCCCGGCCCGCCGCCGGAGGGCGGGCGGTTTTCATCAGAAGAAAAACCGCGCCCTTTCCATGGGGAAAGAGCGCGCTTTTTCACAGGCCCCGGAACAGATCGTCCCGGAGAAGGGATCGGTCGCCGCTGGCCAGCACCTCGTCCAGCTGGGCCAGGATGCGGGCCCGATCCTCCTTCAGGGTGCCCTTGATGGGCAGGTAGTTGGAGGCGTGGTTGGAGGTGTAGTGCAGGCCAGAAAGTTCGATCTGGCTCACCAGCTGGCGCACCTCCAGCAGACTTTCAAAGGGTGTCTGGAGGGTGAGCTCTCCCCGCTCCACCTCGCCGTACAGCGGCGTGCCCTCCACAGGCATGAGGGTCATGGAGGACAGGTGCTTGGGGTTCATCTGGTTGACCATCCGGGCGGTGAGGGAGGCGTTTCGTTCCAGCGCGTCCCGTCCGCCGCCCTCCAGTCCGGTGATGACGATGGCCCACAGGTCAAATCCCGCCTCCACCAGCCGCTGTCCGGCCTGGAGCATCCCCTCGGCGCCCACGCCCTTTTTCACATGGCGCAAAAGCGCGTCGTCCCCGGTCTCCATCCCCAGATAGGCCCGCTGCAGGCCCGCCTGGCGAATGGCCTTCAGCTCCTCCGGACTCTTGCGAAGGGTGGACAGGGGCCCGGCGTAGGTGGTCACGCGCCGCAGGTTGGGGAAGGCCTTATACAGCGCGTCCAGCACCGCGAACAGGTACTCCGGCGGAAGGTCGATGGCGTCGCCGTCGCACAAAAACACCGTCTCGGTATCCCGGTAAAAGGTGTGCTTTGCCATCTGGATGTCCTCCAGCACGTCCGCCAGAGGCCGGGTGTGGTAGCGCTTGGACTTATACATGGAGCAGAAGGTGCAGGTGTTGTTGGAGCAGCCCACGGTACACTGCAAAAGATAGCTCTTCCACTCCCCTGGGGGACGGTAGATGTCGCCTTCATATCGCATGGTATGAACCTCCTGGATTTAGGGCAATCTATAGCTGACGGGAGACGAACCCGCGTCAACTATAGACAAACTTTTGTGAGGTGACGGACAATGACCACCCAGCTGACGGCGGTGTTTGACGATCGGGACGGGGCGGATCTGGCGCTGATGCGCCTGCGGCGCAACGGCATTGCGTTCTCCGTAGCGGACATAAGCGCCCCCGACCGGCGCCGCCAGTCCGATATGCCCCTTCTGGGGGCGGCCCCGCCGCCGGACGGCACGGGCGGCGCCAGCGTGCTGCCCGGCCAGATGTACGCGGCGGTGCTGGGCTCCCGGGCGGTGATGGAGCGCAGCGCGGCCGCCGCCGGACAGGCCCGGCTCACCCTGCACGTGCGCGCCGACCAGGTGCTCCGCGCCCGGGAGATCATCGCCACGGTGAAAGGCAGGGTTTTATAAGAGCGCCGCAGACGCGCACCATATTGAACGCCTCCCCTGTGCAAGGGGAGGTGGGCCGCCGCAAGGCGGCTCAGAGGGGTTGTTACCAGGCTTGGAAGGTATCCCAGCTTGATAACAATCCCCCAGTCAGCGCCAGAGGCGCTGACAGCCCCCTTTGCACAAGGGGGCCATAAGCGGTGCGCGCTCCGGCGCAAACTCTGCCAGGCCTCAGCCGCTGCCCTTGATAAGATCCCAGTATTTTTTCGCGGCCTGTTCGGTCTTATTGTCTCCGTATTCATAATACCGGGCGTCCTTGAGACTGTCGGGCAGGTACTGCTGGGCCACCCAGCGGTTCGGGAAGCTGTGGGGGTAGAGATATCCCTGCTCCCGCTCAAAGCCCGCGCCGTCGGCGTGGACGTTCTGAAGATGTCTGGGGATGGGGCCGGACTTGCCCGCCTTCACGTCGGCGATGGCGGCGTCGATGGCCATGCACCCGGTGTTGGACTTGGGACAGGTGGCCAGGAAGATGACCGCCTCGGCCAGAGGCAGTCTCGCCTCGGGCAGGCCCAGCTGCAGGGCCGAGTCCACGCACGCCTTCACAATGGGCACCGCCAGCGGGTAGGCCAGGCCGATGTCCTCGCTGGCCGAGCAGAGGATACGCCGGCAGGCCCCCAGCAGATCCCCCGTCTCCAGAAACCGGGCCAGATAGTGCAGCGCCGCGTCCGGATCGGAGCCGCGCATGGATTTCATCAGCGCCGAGAGGATGTCGAAGTGCTCGTCCCCCTCCCGGTCGTAGCGCATGGCGCTGCGCTGGGTGACGGCCCGGGCGTCGGCCATGGTGAAACGCAGCGTCCCCTCCGCACCCGGTATGGCAGTGGTATACAGCAGCTCCAGGGTGTTGAGACTCTTTCTCGCGTCACCGCCGCAGGCCGCCGCGATATAGTCCAGCACTCCCTCTTCCATATCCACCTGCATCCCGTCCCGCTGCCGGAGCAGACCCAGCACCCGCTCCATGGCCTTTTTCACGTCGGCCGGCGTCAGCTGCTTGAACTCAAAGATCGTGCTCCGGGACAGTATGGCGTTGAACACGCAGAAATAGGGGTTTTCCGTGGTGGAGGCGATCAGGGTGATCTTGCCGTTTTCAATGAACTCCAGCAGGGACTGCTGCTGCTTTTTGTTGAAGTACTGTATCTCGTCCAGATACAGCAGCACGCCCTCCGGGGCCAGCAGGGTATCCAGCTCCTCGATGATGGCCTTGATGTCCGCCAGGCCCGCCGTGGTGGCGTTCAGGCGGCGCAGGGGCCGGTTTGTCCGCTGGGCGATGATCCGGGCCACGGTGGTCTTGCCGGTACCGGAGGGGCCGTAAAAGATCATGCAGGGGATGTGTCCGCTGTCGGCGATACGCCGGAGCATCCCGTTCTGCCCCAGGATGTGCTCCTGGCCGAACACGTCGTCCAGGCTCTGGGGGCGAAATTCATCCGCGAGGGGACGGTACATAGTCGTCAAGTCCTTTTTGTGAAGATACACAAATTATATAGAAACCACTTTCAATTTGCAACAGGGCGTGATAAGATTTTACCCAGACAGAGAAAAGGAAGGTGCCGAACCCATGAGAACGCCCCAGCAGGTGGAGCACATCGTAAACGCCCTGGCGCAGGAATATCCCCTGGCCGACTGCACGCTGGACTACAACGCGGCCTGGGAGCTGCTGGTGCAGGTGCGGCTGGCCGCCCAGTGCACCGACGAGCGGGTGAATATGATCTCCCCCGCCCTGTTCGCCCGGTTCCCCGACCTCCAGACCATGGCCAAGGCGGAGCCGGAGGACGTGGAGCCCTACATCCGCTCCTGCGGCTTTTACCACGGCAAGGCCCGGGACATCGTGGGCGCGGCCCGTATGCTGGTGGAGGACTTCCACGGCGTGGTGCCGGACAACATGGAGGATCTGCTGAAGCTTCCCGGCGTGGGACGCAAGAGCGCCAACCTGATCCTGGGGGATGTGTACCACAAGCCGGGCAGCGTGGTGGTGGACACCCACTGCATCCGGCTCTCCAACCGGATGGGCCTGGTGGACGATATGAAAGATCCGCCCAAGATCGAGACGGCCCTGCGGGCCATCCTGCCCCCGGAGGGGTGCTCCGACTTCTGCCACCGGATCGTATACCACGGCCGGGCGGTGTGTTCGGCCCGGGCCCCCCGGTGCGAGGACTGCTGCGTGAAGCAGTGGTGCCAGACATATGAAAGGGAACATACATAAAGTTTCGGGAAGCGAAGCCCGGTCAGGGCGAGCCGCGCGGCGGGCCGCGCGTGAAGTCAAAAGCCGCAATACTTCAGGCTTTTGTCTTCCTGCCGGCGGGATTCACTTCCGCCGAGCAGTTTCAATCATGAAAGGGAACATACATAATGACACATAGTTTTGAAGGTATCGAGAATTTCCGGGAATTGGGCGGGCTCGTCCGGGCGGACGGGGCCCGGGTCAGGGACGGACTGCTGCTGCGCTCCGGCCATCTGGGCCATGCCTCGGCGGCGGATGCGGCGGCTCTGGCGGACATGGGCCTGGCCCTGGTCATCGACATGCGGGACTGCCACGAGCGGGATCGCTCCCCAGACAGGGCCGTGCCCGGGGCGGAGAACCTCTGGCTGCCCCCGGCGCCGGATCTGGAAAAGCTCTTCCCCATGAAGGACGCCACCCCCGCCAAGGCCCGGTACGCCTTTCACGAGTTCTACCGGTACCTGGCCCTGCACCCGGACAGCGTGACCGCCTATACCGCCTTTTTCCAGCGGCTTCTGGCGTCGGAGGGCAGGCCGGTGCTTTGGCACTGCACCCAGGGGAAGGATCGCACCGGCGTGGGGGCCATGCTGCTTTTGACCGCCCTTGGCTTTGACCAGCAGACGGTCATCGACGAGTACATGCGCACCAACGAGTTTGCCCAGACCCAGCTGGAGGGGATGCGTCTGGCCCGGGCCAGCGAGGAGGAGCTGGCGCTCATGGAGGAGATCTTCCCGGTCTTTGAGAAAAACGCCCGGTACTATTTCGACTGCGTGCTGCTGGAATACGGCTCCATGGACAACTACCTGGAGCTGGCGCTGGGCGTGGGGCCGGAGGACATCGCCCGGCTGGAATCCTATTATCTGGAGTAACGAATGAAAATCAAACCGTTCAAGGAGGACACACCCACATGCCTGAACTGAGCCGCCGGGTGGGCACATTCACCGACTCGGTCATCCGCCGGATGACCCGCATCAGCAACGAATACGGGGCCATCAACCTCTCCCAGGGTTTCCCCGACTTCGACCCGCCCCGGGAGATGCTGGACGCCCTGGCCAAGGCGGCCTACGCCGGGCCCCACCAGTACTCCGTCACCTTCGGGGCCAAAAACCTGCGGGACGCCCTGGCCGCCAAGCAGAGCCGTGCCATCGGCCGGACGGTCGATCCCGACCGGGAGGTGGTGGTCACCTGCGGCAGCACGGAGGCCATGATGTGCGCCATGATGACCATATGCAACCCCGGGGACAAGGTGATGGTGTTCTCCCCCTTCTAC
>CANQDL010000037.1 GCA_947591105.1 uncultured Oscillospiraceae bacterium | reverse complement strand
CACGATCAGCTCCGCCACAGCCATCATCAGGCAGGAGGGGAACAGCACCACCGGCAGGGCCATCCCCTGGATGACGCCGTATCCGGCCAGGGCTCTGTCGGCGGACAGGCCGGAGGCGCGCAGGCCCCGGGGCACCAGCAGGTGCTGCAAGGTGGAAAGGCCGCTTCTGGCATAGGAGGCCGCGGCCAGCGGCAGGGCGATGCCCAGAAGCCGCCCCGCCATGCCCGGCAGGGGCGGAACGCCCTTTTGCCGCGTGATGCCGTGGCGGCGGCGGTCTATGGCGTATACAAGGCCCAGAGCGGTAATGCCAAACGCCTCGCCGATCAGGCTTCCCCCGGTGATGACGGCCACGGCGAGCTCCAGATTGCCCGGAGGCGTCAGCAGCAGAAGGCAGGCGGTGGCGGCGATGGTCACCAGCTGCTGGCACACGCTCACGCACACGCTCTTCCACACCCGGCCCACGGCGGTGAAGTAGCCGTGCATCACCGAATCCGCCCCGGTCAGGGGCATGGACAGGGCCAGCAGCATCAGCGGCCGGACGGTGCGGGCGTCCTCCAGCCAGAGAAAGCCCAGCGGCTCCGCCGCCAGATACAGGATCAAGCCCGCCGCCATACCGAAAAAGAGGCCGTACAGCATACACTCGCCCAGCGCCTGGGCCGCGCCGTGGGGCCGGCCCAGACCGTTTTCCTCCGACGTGAGGCGCGTGACGGCGTAGCGGCTGCCGGACATGGCCACCGTCACCGCCAGAGTGTTCACGCTCATCACCAGCTGGAACAGGCCGATGCCGGCCTCGCCAATGCGGCTGACAAGCCATATCTGCCAGATCATGCCCACGAACCGCATGACCAGCCCCGAGGCGGTGAGCAGCGCGGTGTTGAATGCGAGAGTTTTGTCCCGGAGCAAGCAAAGACCTCCAAAACGCAAGGCCGCCCTTGCGTAAAGTACCCGAAACGGGTATAATCACTATATGGGACAAAATGCGGACATATGTTGAGGTCGACGATGGAGAGAGCTTCGGAGAAGTTGAAAACGGCGCGGCTGCCCTATGCCGCGGCGGTGATCGTGGCGGGGGGCTCCGGGAGCCGTTTCGGAGGGGACAAGCTGATGGCGTCCCTGGGCGGGATGCCTGTGCTGGCCCGGACGCTGCTGGCATTTGAGCGGACGGAGGCGGTGCGCGCCATTGTGGTGGCCGCCCGGCCCGGGACGGAACAGGACGTGGCCGCCCTTGCCCGGCAGTATGGGATCACAAAGCTGGCAGGCGTGGCGGCCGGCGGCGACACCCGGGCCAGATCCTCCCTGGCGGGAGTGATGGCCGTGCCGGCCCAGGCGGAGCTGATCGCCATCCACGACGGGGCCCGGCCCCTGGTGACGGAGCAGGTCATTCTGGACGGGCTTTGGACGGCGTACCGGCACACCGCGGCTCTGCCCGCCGTCCCGGTGCGGGACACCATCAAGCTCGCCGCAGACGGGGTGGTGACGGACACACCGGCGCGTGCCAGTCTCTTCGCGGCCCAGACGCCCCAGTGCTTTCAGGCGGATCTGATCCGGGCGGCGCTGCTGGACGCGGCGAAAAACGCCCCGGAGGTGACGGACGACTGCCTGGCCGTGGAGCGGATCGGGGGCAGGATCACCCTCTCCCGGGGCAGCGAGGAAAACATAAAGATCACCACGCCGCTGGATCTGCGTCTGGCGGAGATCATACTGTCGGAGAGGGAACGGACATGAGGATCGGACACGGATACGACGCCCACCGTCTGGTGGAGGGAAGGAAGCTTATTCTGGGCGGGGTGGAGATACCTTACGAGAGGGGCCTTCTGGGCCACTCGGACGCGGACGTGCTGCTGCACGCGCTGGCCGACGCCATCCTGGGCGCGGCGGCGCTGGGGGATATAGGCCATCTGTTTCCCGACAGCGACCCGGCCACGGAGGGGGTCGACAGCCGGGTCATCCTCCGGGCGGCGGTGCAGGCGGCGGCCGGCG
Organism: uncultured Oscillospiraceae bacterium; assembly: GCA_947591105.1. Taxonomy (GTDB): domain Bacteria; phylum Bacillota; class Clostridia; order Oscillospirales; family Oscillospiraceae; genus CAJOIG01. The sequence continues at coordinate 15,310 of CANQDL010000037.1, read as the reverse complement.
CGGGGTACGGCGTGGAGAACTGCGATGTGACCGTCATCGCCCAGCAGCCGAAGCTGGCGCCCTATCTTGCCCGGATGCGGGAGAACATCGCCGCGGATCTGCAAACGGATCTCTCCGCCGTCAGCGTGAAGGCCACCACGGAGGAGAAAATGGGCTTTACCGGCTCCGGGGAGGGCATCAGCTGCCACGCCGTGGTGCTGCTGCGCTGAAGAACCAAATAAAACGCCTCCCGCATACAATGGCGTGTAACCACAGCGGGAGGACTTTTTATGCACTATTTACTGACATTCCGAAGCCTGACCTATGCCCAGCGCGCATCGCGGGTACTGGAGAGGGCGGGCGTAACGGGAACAGTCTCCCGTGTACCGAAGGCGGCCGCCACCCGGGGCTGCGCCTACTGCGTCATTGTCGCCGCCCGGCACAGGGAGCGGGGCCTCGCCGTTTTGAAGAGCGCCGGTCTGGAGCCGGAGCGGGTGCTGCTGCGCCACGCCGACGGCAGTCTGGAGGCGGGACAATGATCTATCTGGACTGCGCCGCTACGAGCCTGCAAAAACCCGCCTGCGTGCGGTATGCGGTGTGCCGGGCGATGGAACAGATGTCCAGTCCCGGCCGGGGCGGATATGAAAGCGCCATGCTGGCCGCCGACACGGTGCTGGACTGCCGGCTCGCGCTGGCGGATCTCTTCTGCGTCCGGCGGCCGGAGCAGGTGATATTCACCTCCAGCGCCACCCACGGGCTGAACATCGCCATCCGGAGCCTGCTTGGCCCGGGAGACCGGGTGGTCGTCTCCGGCTACGAACACAACGCGGTCTGGCGGCCCCTGCACGGGATCGGCGCGGACATTCAGGTGGCGTCGTCGCCGCTTTTTGAGCCGGACGCGGCGGTGGAGGCTTTCCGGCGTGCCCTTCCGGGGGCAAAGGCGGCGGTGTGCACCCAGGTGTCCAACGTCTTTGGATATATACTGCCTGTTGAGAGGATCGCGGCCCTTTGCCGGGAGTACAACGTGCCCCTGATCGTGGACGCGTCCCAGGGGGCGGGCAGCCTGGGTCTGGATTTTGAAAAGCTGGGATGCGCCTTTGCCGCCATGCCCGGCCACAAGGGCCTGCTGGGGCCCCAGGGCACAGGGGTGCTGCTGTGCCGGGAGGAAAACGCGGCGCCGCTTTTCTATGGGGGGACGGGCTCGGAGAGCCGTCAGGCGGATATGCCCGACTTTCTCCCCGACCGGCTGGAGCCCGGCACCCACAATGTGCCCGGCATCGCCGGTCTGCTGGAGGGAGTGCGCTGGCTGCAGAAAAAGACCTGCCCGGCGCTGCTCTATCATGAGCGGCAGCTGCTGGACGCCTTTGCCGGGCGCTTGCGGACAGACGGCCGGGTGCGGCTCTTCCGCGCGCCGGACTGCCGCCTGCAGGCCGGCGTGCTGTCCCTGCAGCTGGAGGGCGTTGACTGCGAGCAGGCCGCGTCGCTGCTGGCGGAGCGCTCCGTGGCCGTACGCGCGGGGCTGCACTGCGCGCCCCTGGCCCACCGGACGGCCGGCACCCTGGAGCAGGGTACGGTGCGCTTTAGCTTTTCGCCCTTCAACACCCTGGGGGAGGTAAACGCCGCGGCGGACGCGGTGCTGGATATCCTGGGGTGAGCCGATCGGCAAAATACACAGCGCCGTGGCAACAACGGCGCATTTTTTTGCTCGGAAGACGGACAGGTTCGGCAGAAATTATGTTGCCAAAGAGGGGGATTTGTAATATAATACAAAGTTGACATAGAGTAAACTTTAAGCGGAGCGATGTGTGGTACGGCCATATGAGTAATTTTCTGACAAATCTGAATAACAACCTGCGGCTGCTGCTGTCCATGAGCCTGTCCGACGTGCTGGACGTGCTGGTGGTGGCGGTGGCGGTATACGGGGCGATCTCCTTCATCCGCCGCACGAACTCCACGCGCTTTGCCCAGGGCATCCTGCTGCTGCTGGTGGCGCTGGGCCTGTCCGGGCTGCTGAAGCTGTCGCTGACGAACTTCATCCTGCGCCAGGTCTTTGAGATAGGCGTGCTGGCCATGGTGGTGCTGTTCCAGCCGGAGATCCGCCGGGCACTGGAGCGCGTGGGCTCCTACCGGTTCTTTTCTCTGTTCGGCAAGGAGGTAGGCGGTCAGGCGCTGGAAAAGACCATTGTGCAGACGGTCAACGCCTGTACGGATATGTCCAGGAGCCGGACGGGGGCGCTGATCGTGTTTGAACGGGCCAACCGGCTCAACGAGGTCATGGCCTCCGGCACCCAGGTGGACGCGCTGGTAACGGCGGAGCTTTTGAAAAACATCTTCTATGACAAGTCGCCTCTGCACGACGGCGCCGTCATTATCCAGGACGGCCGGCTGGCCTCCGCCGGGTGTATGCTGCCCCTGTCCGAGAACGCGAACCTCAGCCGCGATCTGGGGATGCGTCACCGGGCGGGCATCGGCATGAGCGAGCGCTCAGACGCGCTGGTGGTCATCGTCTCAGAGGAGACGGGCAGCATCAGCGTGGCGGAGGATGGGCTTTTGAAGCGCAAGCTGTCCGGAGACACATTCGAGGAACTGCTGCGGCGTGAACTGCTTCCGGCGGACGAATCATCTGACCGCACAGGTCTGCGCGGCCGTCTGAAAGGGAAAAAAGGGAGTAAGGATGCAAAAGAAGACCGAGATCAACGGGATTAAAAAAATACTGGACAGCAGGGTTTTCTGGATCATCTTCAGCCTGTGCGCGGCCCTGCTCATCTGGCTGTACTATACCTCCAACTACGCCGTGACAAAGACAAAGACGTTCTACGGCGTGGAGGTGGCCTTCGTGGGCCAGGACGCCATGCGCGACACGTTGAGCATGGTTGTGTCCGACCAGGACGCCAGCACGGTGAACGTGACGCTCCGGGGCACCCGGCGGGACATCGACACCATCTCCAGCAGCGACCTGCGGGCGGTGGTGAACCTGTCCAACGTCACCAAGGCCGGCTACCGGGCCATGAGCTACACCATCACCTATCCCTCCACGGTGAACCAGAGCAACATCCAGGAGGCGTCCCGTTCGCCCTCCACCATCGGCCTGCAGATCAGCAAGCTGTCCACCGTGTCGCTGCCGGTGACCGGCGTTTTCGAGGGCAACGCGGCCGAGGGATATATGGTGGACGCCAACGAGATGACCTTTGACCCCGCCAACGTGACCTTTACCGGCCCGGAGGAGGAGCTGGAGCAGATCTCCAAGGTGCAGGTGGTCGTGGGCCGGGAAGAGGTGAGCTCCGCCTTTTCCTCCGAGGCCAACTACGTACTGGCGGACGCCGACGGGAACACGCTGGAATTTGAGGATATACAGGCCGATACGGAGACGGTCACCGTCACCGTGCCGGTGAGCACCATCAAGCAGGTGGCCCTGGTGGCCAACCTGGTGGAGGGTGGCGGCGCGACAGCCGACGATGTGATCGTCGACGTGGAGCCGGCGACCATCACAGTAGCGGGCGACGCAGCCACGCTGGACGGGCTGAACAGCATTGCCGTGACCGACATCCGTCTGGCGGACACGCTCTCTTTCGCCACAACGGAGTACGACATCGTTCTGCCCAACGGCGTGGAGTGCGTCTCCGGCGACATGAAGGCCACGGTCAGTCTGGAATTCACCGGACTGAAATACAATACCTTTATCGTGAAGAATCTGTCCACTACGGATGTGCCGGAGGGCTATACATGCGAGATCGTGGAGCCGCTGAAGGTGGTCACCGTGCGCGCGCCGGAGGAGGTCTTCGACCGCATCAAGTCCAACAACATCCGCATCGTGGCGGATATCTCCGAGGCCCCGCTGGGACGCTCCAGAGTGCCCACCACCGTGTATGTGGACGGCTTTGAGAACGCGGGGGCCGTTGGTTCCTATCCCATCTATGTACAGCTGGAGGAGGCGCAGGAATGACCCAGACAGGCGTTGTGACAAAGCTGCTGGACAAGGGCCTTGCCCAGGTGGCGGTGGAGCGGGTGACAGCCTGTCACCACTGCTCCGGCTGCGGCGAGTGCGTGTACGGCAAGCAGATCTATGTGGAGGCGCAGAACAAGATCTACGCCAAGCCCGGGGAGCGGGTGGTGCTGGAGAGCGCCACAAAGACCATCATGCAGGTGACGCTTCTTATCTATATGCTGCCGCTGGCGTTGCTGTTTATCGGCTACGCCGTGGGCGCGCTGATGCATGTTGACCAGCAGACGTGCGTGATCACCAGCGCCGTGGGCTTTGCCATCGGGGCGATGATCGCGGTGGAGCTGGGGAAGCGCTTCAAGAAAATCGACTATACGATCACGGCCTATAAACGCTGATGTACGGCTATGTCCGACCGGTAAAGGGCGAGCTGAAGGTATCGGAGTATGAGCGCTACCGCGGCGTGTACTGCGGGCTCTGCCATGAGCTCTCCCGGCGCTATGGCTTTCTGGCCCGGTTTCTGGTCAACTATGACTTCACCTTTTTGGCCATGCTCCTGGCCGGAGATGAGCGCCAGCAGAGCTGCCCGCGCCGGTGCGCGGCCCATCCTATACGAAAGACCCAGTGCCTGTGCCACACCGAGAGCCTTGCCGCGGCGGCGGATATGACGGTGATCCTGGGCTGGTGGAAGCTGGCGGATGGGGGAGAGGATAAGCGTCCGCCCCTCTGCTGGGGGTATAAGCTGGCCTGTCTGCTGCTGAAAAGGGCCTATAAGAAGGCCGCTGGCCGGCAGCCGGATTTTGCCCGGGCCGTGGAGGTGGATCTGGAGGCGCTGCGGCGTCTGGAGAGGGAAAACTGCCCGTCTCTGGACGAGGCAGCGGACAAATTCGCGCTGATCCTGCGGGCCATAGGCCAGGGTCTGCCGGAGGGAGCCGGCCGGCGCGTGGCGGAGGAGCTTTTATACCACCTGGGCCGGATCATCTACATCCTGGACGCGGCGGATGATCTGCCGGAGGACGAAAAGTCCGGCGCGTACAACCCTCTGCGGTTCCGCTTCCGGCAGGAGAACGGCCGGCTGACGGCGGAGGATGAGAAGACCCTGCGGGCTGGGCTGCAGCTTTCCCACAACGCTCTGGCGGGGGCGTATGCGCTCATGGAGGAGAACCCGTACGGGCCCATCCTCTCCAATATCATCTATCTTGGCCTTCCGGCGGTGACCCAGGCGATCTTCGCAGGGACATGGAAGGCCCCGGCGAAATACCACAGAGAACGGAGAAGTATATGAACGATCCCTACAGCGTGCTGGGCGTGTCTCCCCAGGCAAGCGACGAAGAGGTCAAAAAGGCCTACCGCGATCTGGCGAGAAAGTATCATCCCGACAATTATCACGACAACCCCCTCGCGGATCTGGCCTCCGAGAAGATGAAGGAGATCAACGAGGCATACGACACCATCACCAAGAGCCGGGAGCAGGGCGGCGGTTCCTCTTCCGGGTATTCCTATGGCTACGGCGGCAGCGCCTACCAGAGCGCCGGCCAGCGGCAGGGCGCGGGACGGGCGCAGTATGTCCAGATCCGCAACCTGATAAACGCCAATAACCTGGCCCAGGCGGAGAGTATGCTCAACGCCATCTCCGAGCACGACGCGGAGTGGTATTATCTCATGGGCAGCGTCTACTGGCGCAAGGGATGGATGGATCAGGCCGGGCAGTACTTCCGCACGGCGGCCACCATGGAGCCGGGGAATGTGGAGTACCGCAACGCGGTGCAGTATATGAACCAGGGCGGACAGGCGTATCGTCCCGCCGGCGGCGGGGATATGATGGGCGGAGATATGGCCTGCAATATGTGTCAGAACCTGATCTGCGCGGACTGCTGCTGCGAGATGATGGGCGGAAACCTGATCCCCTGCATCGGATGCCGGTGAGATGAAAGCGTCGACGAAGCGTTTGGCCCGGCTGGCCATTATGACCGCCATGGGCGTTGTGATCCTGCTGCTTGGCTCCGTACTGCCCGCCGGGCGGCTGGCATTCGTGGCGCTGTCCAGTCTGCCGGTGTGCGTGGCGCTGATGATGTACGGAATGAAGTGGTCCGTGGCTCTGTTCGCGCTGACGGCGGCGCTGGGCGCGCTGCTGTTTCCGGGCGCGGGCGTTATCATGTATACGGCCTTTTTCGGCTACTATCCCATTGCCAAGAGCCTTTTTGAGCGCATTCACAGCCGGGCGCTGGGGTGGGTGTGTAAGTTTGCGCTGTATACGGCCGCCTTTGTCGTCTACTGGCTTTTGGCGAAGGCGCTGTTCACCTTCACCGGCGGGGAGCTGGCCTGGTATCTGCTCTATCCGCTGGGAGCGGCGGCGTTTTTCCTCTATGATCTTGCGTATTCGTCTCTCATACGGTTCTACTTAGTGAAAATTGCGAGGTACTTTTCATGATAAAGAGCATGACCGGCTACGGCGGCGCCAAGGGCGAGCAGAGCGCCATCGCGGTGACGGCGGAGCTGAAGAGCGTCAACAACCGCTATCTGGACGTGTCCGTGCGTCTGCCGAAGAGCTGCCTTTTTGCCGAGGAGGCCGTCCGCGCCGCCGTGGGGTCGCATATCTCCCGGGGCAAGGTGGACGTTTTCATCACGGTGGACACCTCCAAGGCGGAGCAGGCCGTCATCCGGGTGAACGACAGTCTGGCGGCGGCCTATCTGAAGGCGGTGCAGGATACCGCAGAGAAATACGGCCTGGACGGGGAAATAAGCGCCTTGAGTCTGGTGCGCTTTCCCGAGGTGCTCTCCACCGACAAGACCGACACCGACCGGGACACGGTGTGCCAGGCGATCCTGGCCGTTTTGTCCCAGGCGCTGGAGGAATTCGACGCCATGCGCGCCCGGGAAGGGCGTAAGCTGGAGGAGGACATCCGGCAAAAGCTGGACGGCCTGGAGCGGATGGTGGCAGCCGTGGAGGCGCGCTCGCCACAGACCGTGGCGGAGTACCGGGAAAAGCTGCTGGGCCGTATGCGGGAGGTGCTGACCGACAGCGCCGTCGATGAGAGCCGCATCCTGCAGGAGGCCGCTATTTATGCCGACAAGGTGGCCGTGGACGAGGAGATGGTGCGTCTGAAAAGCCACATCGCCCAGTACCGCCTGCTGCTGGACGGCGGCTCCCCCGCGGGCCGGAAGCTGGACTTTCTCACCCAGGAGATGAACCGGGAGGCCAATACCACCGGCTCCAAGTGCGCCGACAGCACCATCGCCAAGACGGTCATCGACATGAAAGCGGAGCTGGAGAAGATCCGCGAGCAGATACAGAATATCGAGTGAGGCGCCCTATATGAAGCTCATCTCCATCGGATTTGGGAGCTACGTCTCCCTGGCCCGCATCGTGGCCGCCGTAGATCCGGATTCCAATCCCATCAAACGCACTGTCTCCCAGGCCCGGGAGGACGGAAAGCTCATCGACGCCACCTACGGCCGCAAGACCGAGACGGTGCTCATCATGGACAACGGCCATGTGATTCTCTGTCCAGTGAGCCCGGAGGCGCTTGCCCGGCAGGCTGGCGCGGCAGGAGAAGGAGGCGGCGATGAAGGCTGAACGGGGCATATTGATCGTGCTGTCCGGCCCCTCCGGGGCGGGCAAGAGCACGGTGATCGCGGGGCTTATGCGTCTGCGGCAGGACGTGCGGTTTTCCGTGTCCGCCACCACCCGCGAGCCAAGGCCAGGGGAGGAAGAGGGAAAGGATTATTACTTTCTCACCCGGCAGGCGTTTTTGCGCCTTGTGGAAAATAACGCGCTGCTGGAGCACGCGGAGTATGTGGGAAACTTCTATGGGACTCCCGCGGAGCCTGTGGAGAGAGATCTGGCGGCGGGATATAATGTGCTGCTGGACATAGAGACCCAGGGGGCGGTCCAGGTGATGGAAAGACGGCCGGACGCGGTGAGCGTTTTTCTGTGTCCGCCCAGCCTTGCGGAGCTGGAGCGCCGTCTGCGGGGCCGTGGCACGGACGCGGAGGAGAAGATCCGCGGCCGGCTGGAGACGGCCCGCCGGGAGCTTGCGAGAGTAAAGGAATACACCTATACCGTCGTCAATGACGACGCGGATATAGCCGCCTGGGAGCTTGACGCGATCATCACCGCCGAGCGCTGCCGGAGCGAAAGACGAATGGAATTTACTGAAAAAGGAGATCTGATATTATGATGCTCTATCCCCCTGTGGCCGATCTGGTGAGCAAGGTCGGCAGCCGTTACGCCCTGATCAATCTGGTGGCAAAACGCGCCCGCAGCATCTCCGCCGAGGCGGAGAGCACCGGCGAGCCGCTGACGAAGAAGCCTGTGTCCGCCGCCATCGACGAGGTGTATACCGGCAAGCTCACCGTCAACAACGGCGAGAAAGAGGACTGAACGGGATCGGAGGCGCCGCCTCCGGAGTGGAGTTGCCATTGACGAATCAGACGACAGCGCGCATAGCCGTGGGGGACGTGACCTACTGGGTGGATCGGCCCTATACTTACGCCGTGCCGGAAAAACTGGCGGGACGTGTGCGTCCCGGCGTGCGTGTGGCCGTCCCCTTTGGAGGCAGCAGGCCCAGAGAGGGCGTGGTGCTGGCCATGGGCGGTCAGACGGACAGGCGGCTCAAGAACATCCTGGAAGTGTTGGATGAGGAGCCGCTGCTGACCGAGACCCAGCTGAAGCTGGCCCTGTGGATGCGGGAGCGGTTTTTCTGTACCGTGATGGACGCGGTGAAGGCCATGCTTCCGGCGGGACTGTGGTACAGCGTCTGGCCCGTGTACTGCCTGGCGGAGGGCATGGATCGGGACAGCGCCTACGCCGCCTGCGCCGGGAAAAACGAGCGACTGATCCTGGACGCGGTGACTGGTCATGGAGACCGGTGCGAGCTGGCGGACGTGGAGGCGGTTTTCGGCGCGAAAAATCCCGGCCCGGCCCTGGCGGCCCTGGTGAAAAAGGGCGTGCTGCGAACCGAGGCGGGAGCGGTGCGCCGGACAGGGGATAAGACCATCCTCCGCGCGGCGCTGGCCGTAACGCCCCAGCAGGCCATGGAACAGGCACAAAAGAGCAGCCGGGCGGTACGCCAGGCGGCGGTACTGCGGGTACTGGCGGAGCTGGGCGAGGCCAGCGTGGCGGATCTGTGCTACTTCACCGGCGCGGGGCGGGACTCCGTCCGGCGACTGGCGGAGAAGGGGCTGCTGACCCTGTCCCGGGAGCAGACCTACCGACGGCCGGATTACGTCACGGCCGGGGCAAAGCCCCTGCCGGCGCTGAATCCGGCCCAGCAGCAGGCGTTTGAGGGGATCTTGGCGCTGGCGGACGGACAAAAGCCCCGGGCGGCGCTGCTCTTCGGCGTCACCGGCAGCGGCAAGACCGCCATCTATATCCACCTGATCCAGCAGATGCTCCAGCGGGGCAAGAGCGCCATATTCCTGGTGCCGGAGATCGCCCTGACCCCCCAGATGCTCCAGACCTTTTCCTCCCATTTTGGGGAGAATATTGCGGTGCTGCACTCGTCCCTGTCCATGGGCGAGCGGTATGACGAGTGGAAGCGCATCCGGGACAAGGCCGCCCGGGTGGTCATCGGCACCCGCAGCGCCATATTCGCCCCGGTCTCCGATCTGGGCGCCGTCATCATCGACGAGGAGCAGGAGGACACCTATAAGTCCGAGACCAGCCCCCGGTATCACGCCAGGGACGTGGCAAAATTCCTCTGCGCCCGCTCCAACGCGCTGCTGCTGCTGGGAAGCGCCACGCCGGACGTGCGCTCCCGGTACTACGCCGAGACGGGGCGCTACAGCCTGTTCACGCTCCGGTCGCGCTATAACGCCATGCACCTGCCCCAGGTGCGCATCGCGGACATGCGCCGGGAGCTGAAAAACGGCAACGGCACCAGCATCTCCAGCGTACTCCGGCAGGAGCTGGAGCAGAACATCAGCCGGGGAGAGCAGTCCATCCTGTTCATCAACCGGAGGGGCGCCAACAAGCTGGTGACCTGCGTGGAGTGCGGCTTTACCTATAAGTGCCCCAACTGCACCGCCTCGCTGACCTATCACAGCGTGGGCAACCGGCTCATGTGCCACTACTGCGGACACACCCAGCGGGTGGACGCTGCCTGCCCCCAGTGCGGGGGAAAGCTGAACTTCGTGGGTGCCGGTACCCAGAAGGTGGTGCAGGAGCTGGAGGAGCTGTTTCCCGGCACGCCGATCCTGCGCATGGACACGGACGCGGTGGCACCGGTGGGCAGCCATCGGACGCTTTTCGAGCAGTTCCGGCTCCAGCGCATTCCCATCCTGGTGGGCACCCAGATGGTCACCAAGGGTCTCAATTTTGAGAACGTGACCCTGGTGGGCGTGATCAGCGCCGACCAGAGCCTTTATAACAGCGAGTACCGGGCGGGGGAGCGGACGTTCTCCCTCATCACCCAGGTGATCGGCCGCAGCGGCCGGTTTGAAAAGCCGGGCCGGGCGGTGATCCAGACCTTCACGCCGGAAAACCAGATCATCCTCCAGGCCGCCCGGCAGGACTACGAGAGCTTCTACCGTGGGGAGATCGCCCTGCGGCAGCTGGCGGGGACGCCGCCCTTTGCCGATCTTTTCGTGCTCACCGCCACCGGCGCGGACGAGACGGCCGTGCTGCGCTGCTGCAGCGATATGCGCAGTCTTCTGGGGCGGCTTTTGCGGGACGAGCCGAACGCGAAGGTGCTGGGCCCCGCGCCGCTGCCGGTGGCCAAGGTCATGGGGGCGTGGCGTTACCGGGTGACGGTCTGCTGCCCTGAATCCCGGCAGGTGCGCGCCGCGGTGGATCAGGCGCTGATGCTTTTTAACGACGGAAAACGATACAGGGGCGTGTCCGTATACGCGGACTTTGACCCCTTGAACTGACAGGAGACGGATTATGGCCCTTCGCAACATACTCAAGCAGGGTGACGAGACCCTTTCCAAGCACTGCCGACCGGTGACCGACTTCAACGCCCGGCTCCACCAGCTGCTGGACGATATGACCGAGACGATGCTCCAGGCGAACGGCGTCGGTCTTGCCGCGCCCCAGGTGGGGGTGCTCCGGCGGGCAGTCGTGGTGCTGGAGACGAATACGCCCGAGGGCGAGGAATATCCCATCGAGCTCATCAACCCGCAGATCGTGGAGACATCAGGCGAGCAGGAGGGGCCGGAGGGGTGTCTGTCCGTGCCGGGTTCCTTTGGTATGGTGAAGCGGCCGGCGCACGTAAAGGTGCGTGCCCAGGACAGAGACGGGAACTTTTTCGAGGTGGAGGGCGACGGGCTGACCGCCCGGGCGTTCTGCCACGAGTGCGACCATCTGGAGGGACATATGTTCACGGAGCTGTGCGACCACATCCTGACGGATGAGGAGCTGGAGGCGTATTACGCCCAAGAGGACGACAGCCAATGAGGATCGTTTTCATGGGAACGCCGGATTTTGCGGCCTGTTCCCTGCAAAAGCTCATAGACGAGGGCTTTGACGTAGCCGGCGTGTTCTGTCAGCCGGACAAGCCCCGGGATCGGGGGCATAAGCTGGCCTATTGCGCGGTAAAGCAGACGGCCCTGGCGGCCGGGCTGCCGGTATACCAGCCGGAGAAGCTCCGGGACGGTACGGCCCTGGCGCTGCTGCGCCAGCTTGCGCCGGAGCTGATCGTGGTGGTGGCCTACGGGCGCATCCTGCCCGACGAGATCCTGGCGCTGCCCAAGTATGGCTGTATCAACGTCCACGGCTCTCTGCTGCCCAAGTACCGGGGCAGCGCCCCTATTCAGCGTGCGGTGCTGAACGGCGAGGCGATCACCGGCGTGACCACCATGTATCTATCCTCCGGGATGGACGAGGGGGATATGATCTATACGGCGGAGACGGCCATCGGCGAGACGGAGACCAGCGGCGAGCTCTTTGACCGGCTGGCGCCCATGGGGGCGGAGCTGCTGGTGCGCACTGTCCGGGCCATCCAGGCCGGCACGGCGCCCCGCATCCCCCAGGACGGGAGCCAGGCCACCTACGCGCCGCCTCTCTCCCGGGAGGAATCGCCCATTGACTGGGAAAAGAGCGCCGACATGGTTCTCAAGCATATTTACGGCATGCAGCCATGGCCGTGTGCCACGGCCAGGCTGGGCGGCACAGACTTCAAGATCTTCCGCGCCCAGGCCACCTACCGCCCCACAGCAAAGACGCCGGGGACGGTGGTGTCCGCGGGGAAAAACGGGATAGAGGTGGCCTGCGGCGGCGGGGAGACGATCCTTGTGACAGAGCTGCAGGCGGCAGGCGGCCGGCGTATGGCGGCCGGGGCCTATCTGCTGGGCCATCCCATGGAGGTCTGACCATGCCCAGAGCGGCGGCCCTGGAGGGCTTGGAGCGGTTTCGCCGGGATTCCGCCTGGAGCCGACAGGTCATGGACAGTCTGGCCGAAAAGCACGGCCTGGACAGGCGGGATACGGCCCTTGCCAGCCGGATGTTTTACGGTGTGCTGCAAAACCTGACGCTGTGCGATTTCTATATCGATCACTATGCCAAGGGAAAGCTGGAGCCCAAGGTACGGGACATCCTGCGGCTGGGCGTATATCAGCTGCTCTTTATGGATCGGATCCCCGCGGTGGCGGCGGTGAACGAGGCGGTGAACCAGTGCCGCGCCATGGGCTACGGCCGGGCGGCGGGCCTTGTGAACGCCGTGCTGCGGCGGATCGACAGAGAGCGAAACGCGCTGCCGCCGGTGCCTGGCCGCGGTTCGGCCCGGTATCTGTCCGTCCGGTACAGCCACCCCGAGTGGCTGACGGAGGAGTTGATCGCCCTGCGGGGCTACGAGGGTGCGGAGGCCGTGCTGGCGGCAGACAACAGCGAGCCGCCGGTCTATGTCTGGCCCAACACCTGCCGGATCGAGCCGGAAGAACTGGAAAAAGCGCTGCCGGTACGGCGGACGGCTCTGGGATTGATTTTGGAGCGCGGCGGGGATATTACAGACATGGAGGCCTTTCAAAAGGGGCTTTTCTATGTGCAGGATCCGGCGGCCCGCGCCGCGGTGGAGGCGGCGGCGCTTTCGCCGGGGATGCGTGTGCTGGACGCCTGCGCGGCGCCGGGCGGCAAGAGCTTTGCCGCGGCCATCGCCATGCGTGACCAGGGCCTGGTGACCGCACGGGATATCCTTCCAAAGAAGCTGGCGCTGGTGGAGCAGGGCGCGGCGCGGATGGGACTTGACTGCATCCGCTGCGAGCCGGGGGACGCCAGGGACATTGCCGGCGGGGACTATGACGCGGTGTTCGTGGATGTGCCATGCAGCGGCATGGGCGTGATCCGGAAAAAGCCGGACGTGCGGTATCGGACGCGGGAGGAACTGGCCTCTCTGCCGGAGGTGCAGGGGGAGATCCTGGAGGCGGCCGCAGGGGCGTTGCGTCCCGGCGGGCGGCTTGTGTATTCCACCTGTACGTGGCGAACGGCGGAGAACGCCGGCGTGACGGCGGCCTTCCTGGGAGCGCACGCCGATTTTTCCCTGGTGACAGAGCGTACTTTCTGGCCGGATAGGGACGGAACGGACGGGTTTTATATATGCCGGATGGATCGAGCAAAAAGGATATAAAAGCCCTGCTGCCGGAGGAACTGACGGCGGAGCTGGCGGCCATGGGCCTTCCCGGCTACCGGGCCGGACAGATCTTCCGCTGGCTTGGACGGGGCGCCTGCTCCTTTGACGAGATGAGCGATCTGGCAAAGCCCCTGCGGGAACAGCTGGCGCGGGCATATGCCATCCCGTGCCTGACCATGCTCCGCCGGCAGGTGTCCGCCAAGGATGGGACGGAGAAGTACCTCTGGCGGCTGCCGGACGGGGAGAGCGTGGAGACGGTGCTCATGCGCTACCGGCACGGCAATACTGTTTGCATCTCCTCCCAGGTGGGGTGTCGGATGGGCTGCGCCTTCTGCGCCAGCACCATCGGCGGCAAGGTGCGGGATCTGACGGCGTCGGAGATGCTGGACGAGGTGATCCGCACGGGGCTTGCCGCCGGGACGGGGATCGACGGCGTCGTGCTCATGGGCATCGGAGAGCCCCTGGACAATTTTGATAACGTGCTGCGCTTTCTGCGGCTGGTCAACCGGCCGGAGGGGGCCAATATCGGCATGCGCCATATCTCCCTTTCCACCTGCGGATTGGTGGAAGCGATTGACAAACTGGCAGATCTTCATTTACAATTGACACTGTCCGTGTCCCTGCACGCGCCGGACGACGAGACCCGCTCCCAGCTGATGCCGGTCAACCGGGTCTACGGCGTGGACGCGCTGTATGCCGCCTGCGAGCGGTATTTCAAGGCCACGGGCCGGCGTATATCCTTTGAATACGCCATGGTGCGGGATGTGAACGACACGCCCCGGCACGCGGATATACTGATCCGGCGTCTGCGTGGTACGGGCGCGCATGTGAATCTGATCCGTCTGAACTACGTCTCCGAACGGGGCTTGCTGCCCTCCGAGGAACAGACAGTCCGCGCGTTTGTCCGGCGCCTTACGGATGGCGGCGTCACCGTCACCGTCCGGCGGCGGCTGGGCAGCGATATTGACGCCGCCTGCGGCCAGCTGCGCCGGGGTGAAATGAGGAAGCCATGAGTTTTTGCGGTCAAAGCGACAAGGGCCGGTATCGGGCCGAAAATCAGGATTCCTTTGAACTGGGCACCGTCCGGGACGGTGTTCTGGCGGTGCTGTGCGACGGCATGGGGGGCGAGGCCCACGGACTGCTGGCCAGCGACCTGGCGGCGGGGCGGTTTTTCGCCTTTGCCCGGGCGGCGCTGGAGGCGTCGGAGGGGGAGGATACGGCGGACATCCTCTGCCAGGCCACGGACGCCGCCAACCGAAAGGTATACCGCTTTGCCTCCCAGGCGGAGGAATACGCGGGCATGGGCACCACCCTGGTGGCCGGTTATCTGGAGAAGGACACGGCGGTCTTTGTGAACGTGGGGGACAGCCGAGCGTACCGGGTGGCCAAGGACGGTATCGTGCAGATCACAAAGGATCACTCCCGGGTGCAGGAGATGATCGACCGGGGGGAGATCACCCAGGCCCAGAGCCGAAACCATCCGGCCAGGAAATTCATCACCCGGGCCGTGGGCAGCGAGCGATTTGTCAAGACCGACGTTTTCACCGTGCCCATCCGGGAGGGAGACCGGTTTCTGCTCTGCTCCGACGGGCTCACGAAGGCCCTGGAGGACGCGGAGCTGCACCGGGTGCTGCTGGCGGAGGACAGCGCGGAGGCCGCCTGCGGCACCCTGATACGGGAGGCGCTGGAGAGCGAGGCAAGAGACAACGTGACCGTTGTTGTGATATATCCGAAGAAAGGAGGCGCCTGATATGGAAAACAAGGTGAATTGGCGTCTCGGGAAAATACTGGACGACCGGTATAAGATCGAATCTGTGGTGGGCAT
>CANQDL010000036.1 GCA_947591105.1 uncultured Oscillospiraceae bacterium | reverse complement strand
CATTCTACAGCTTCGGCTTTGAGTTGGCAAAACACGGCTGGCTGCCGTGCTACTTGCCACAATCTTTATTGTAGGAGATACGCACATGGCAAGGACGAAGTAGCTGACTAAGAGAGCCTACGGTCTCGAAAGAGATAGCAGGTAATACCGTGCTAAACCAATCAGGAGGCGACAGATATGGAATGGCGGCCGGTACGCGGCTTTGAAGGATATTACGAAGTAGGCGACGCGGGAGATATACGCAGTATGCCCCGTACAGTTCCAGACACGGCGCATGGATACCGCACGATACACGGTAAGATCATGCGGCAAGCGTACGATAGAAATGGATACCTAGTAGTCAACCTGCACAAGCTCGGCGTAAGCTCGGTTCTTCCGGTACATAGACTCGTTGCCGAAGCGTTCATCAGCAACCTATTCGGGCTCCCGGTGGTCAACCACATAGACGGGAATAAGGCGAACAACACAGTCGAGAACCTCGAATGGGTATCATACTCCGAGAATAACGTCCATGCGTTGCAAACCAAGCTGCGTGCGCCGAAGTCAAACCCGGTCATGCAAATGGATATGAGCGGAGACACTATCGCGGTGTACGAATCAGTGGCAGACGCGAGCCGTCAGACCGGTATAAGCCGTGGCATGATATCGCACGCTGTACACGGACGGGCGAAACACGCTGGTGGTTTTCTCTGGAGACTGGTTGGGAAGTGTAACGACTATCCACTCTGGTGGAGTACAGCAGAAGACGAGTTCCTGCTGGAAGTGCAAGAACGGCTTTATGCCGAAGATATAGTCTGTGCAGGCGGAAACGCCTGAATCCAACGATAATCATTCAGTTGCCTACTGCCTACTCGGCTACCTGTGCGGATACTTCCGGTATCATCACCCGGTAGAGTTCCTGACGGCATACTTGAACAACGCCGCAAACGACGAGGACATCCGAAACGGAACGGCATACGCCAACAAGATAGGCATCAAGGTGACAATGCCGAAATGGGGATTGTCCAAGAGCGAGTACTTCTTCGACGCAGAAAAGCGACTGATAGCCAAGGGCGTGTCATCCATCAAGTACCTGAGCGACCAACTCGCAGAAGATATGTATAGGATGGCGCATGAGAAGCAGTACAAGTGGTTCGTTGATGTCCTGTACGACCTCAGTACGCAGGCGAACATCGACACCCGCCAGAGAGACATCCTTATCAAGACGGATTTCTTCTCGGAGTTCGGCAACCAGAGAGAGTTGCTCCGTATCGTCGAGGTGTTCGACAAGTTCAAAGGTGGGTCCGCAAAGAAAATCTCACGCGACTACATAGACGGTACACCACTCGAAGAAATCATACGGAAGCACGCGACATGGACGACGAAAGCCGGGACCGAAGCCAAGCAGTACACACTCACAGACGTGATGGCAATACTGCGTGAGGCAGAGGACGCAATCAAGGCCGTCGGCATGGAGGATCTGAGCGACATCATCAAAGTCCAGAACTTCAACGATGCCATGGGATACGTCGGATATGTATCCGGCGCGGAAGAGGACAGACGAAAGCTTTATGTGATGGATGTGAGGCCGAACAAGACCAAGACTGGTACGATATGGTCTTACTCGGTATTCACGAAATCCATCGGGAGCGGCAAGGAATCAAGATTCACAGTCCGCTCAAGACTCTACAAATCCAAGCCAATCTCAAAGGGAGACATCGTACTCTGCAAGGCTTGGACAAGAGAGAGACAGTGGAACGGTACGAAGGAGTACTTCCACATGACAGATTACGAGCCAGTCGTATGACAGGAGGTGAGACCGTATGCTTGGAGACCTGGATGCAAGGGGTCTGAATAGGGCTGTTTCTGAAGACATCAGGAAAGTGCAGAGAGAACTAGGTGTCACAGCAGACGGTATCCTTGGGGACGAAACATGGGCTGCATTGAGGAGAACATTGTACGAAACGGAACGACAAGTCCGTGATTCGCTCCACTTTATACCTCCCGCTCATGTCGATCCAACCTTCTATACGCTCGAAGGAAATACGATACATAGTAGTGAGCCCGGTGCTGTCCTGGTGGAAGTGCCAAGCAAGCCGTCGAGATGGCACCGGCTCAGAGAATGGCTGGACGACAGACCAGCAAAGCGAGACAAGATAGACAACGAAGCGTTCAACAGCTTCATTGATGAACTGACAGGAGGTGATATCTATGGCGACAATACGGTGGGATAACGGCGGAGAAATATCTGGAACGATAGAGGCAACACCGGTAGAGAACCCATTCGATAGCTGGTCAAGGGGTTTCTGGCAGCAGACGCCGATGTACACACTGAACTTCGGCGACGCAGAGATCGACATGACAGCGATCCATGATGGCATGAATGAGTCTGTACTAAAAGCAGTACCTACATACGAGTTCTCCGATGACCCACTCGGCTCATTCCGTCCACGCTGGGGAGAGATGTACATAGAGGTCAAACCGAACGGTGATATGATCTTGCGCGAAATACCACCTGAGCCAGACCCGGACCCGATAGACGATGGTGCTCTGGACGAGTTCATCACAGGAGGCGATACATAATGCTCGGTTGTCCAGGTATGGTTACAAGACTATCCGATAAGATGTTCTACGACGCATTTCTGCTGTGTTGTAACTCACGAGGATCCAAGGTGAGCTTCAACATCTGTGTAAGGACGGATGATGATGTAGAGTGGTTTTTGCAAACCATCATATACACCGCACAGAAATACGGCAATGTCCCGATATACTCGTATGACACAGATATCGGTAAGTCCGCACAGTGGAACACCGCCGCGTTTCTCGTAACATTCCTAAGCGGCTCCACCATAACAGTCGGAACAGCAGACTATTGGTGCAGAATCAAAGGAAACAACTGGGAGAAAGGCGAGGGGCTTTACACGCTAATTGATGTGTATGAGATGCCACGGTTCAAGAGGTTCATGAGCGAAGTCAATTTCCCGTTCACGACAACGACAACGAAGGACAAAGCAGACACAGTCGACGCAGAAGCGTTCGATTCTTACATAAATGACTTGATGACAGGCAGGAGGTGATTTGCATGGAAGAGATGGCAACACGGTTCAACACAATCAAGATTTGCTTCAAGGATGGAGGCACGTCGGTCTGGAAAGCAGACGAGGGAGACTGGGACGACTATATGTCTGACGGTAAGTTCTTCATCATCAAGAAGAACGAGGTGAACGTCGGGTACTACAACCTGGACTGCGTCATGTGCATCGTGATTATGTAACTACATACGGAGGTATATCAATATGGCAAGAGACTACTACTGCAATATCTGCGGGAAGAAAATGGACGACTGGAGCGCGTCCAATGGTCTGCACTTGGACTTCGGAATGGGATATCCGTCTGAGTTCGACGAGGACGGTATTGAGCTCGATGTCTGCATCCCGTGTCTGGACAATCTGATTCGGAGTTGTGCCATCAGTCCGCTCCGCTCGGAGCGGTACAAGCCACGCTGGAACTTTGACGGCGAGGAAACGGTCGCTTACTCCGAAGAGGACAGCGATCCCGGAGATATGGATGGAGCGTGGCCGCATGAGTGAGCATATTTGTAAAGACTACGGCCCCGTGTCTGATGTTCACGTGTATGGCCTCGACGAAAGCATCAAAAAAGCCAAGTACCCGATGTCCGTCGATATCAGCAAGCTGAATGGTGAGCTGACAACAGGCATCCAGTCTCTCGCACAGAGCGGTATTGGCGAGGGTCACGACCAGTGGCTCACGGGCATCGTGGTGGAGTTTGACCTGACCTATACGGTCAAGGCATGGACAGAGGCAGAGCGTTATCGCTTCCTCTACTTCATCAGCTCGCAGTCCACAATGCACCGTATCGCACGGTTCGATCTGGACAAGCAGTACAGTCAGTACACAGACCCACGGTGTGTCGAGGTGGTCAAGGAACTCGTTGAGAAGTACAACGAGACGAAAGACCCGGAGGACTATCTGCGAATCCTCTACAGCAATCCGTGCGGTATGCTCCTGACGGCCGGCATGGTAACGAACTATCGCCAACTCAAGACCATCTACACACAGCGCAAGAACCACCGGCTCCCCGAATGGCGTGAGTTCTGTGCGTGGATCGAGACTCTGCCGATGGCGAAGGAGCTCATTCTTCCAAAGGAGGATAAGGCGGCATGAGAGTTCTCTGTATATCCGGCAAAGCGCAGAACGGTAAGGACACGTCTGCTGGATTCTTCAAGACGGCGCTTGAGGAACAGGGTAAGAGCGTCCTTATCGTACACTACGCCGACCTGCTCAAATTTATGTGCCAGAAGTATTTTGGGTGGGATGGTAAGAAGGACGAGCAAGGCCGCCACATCTTGCAGTATATCGGCACCGATGTCGTCCGTGCGCAGAAGCCAGATTTTTGGGTCGCGTTCGTGGCCGAGTTCTTGCAGATGTTCGAGAACGACTGGGATTACGTCATTATCCCGGATACGAGGTATCCAAATGAGATCGACTACCTCGTGAACAACGGGTTTGATGTTCGGCACATCCGTGTCGTTCGGAGCGACGCCTCCTTCGTCAGTCCTCTGACCGAGGAGCAGCAGAAGCACATCTCCGAGACGGCTCTCGACAGCGACGTACCAGACATCTACATCGCCAACGACAGCACGATTTACGAGCTTGAGCGGTTCATCCGTGTCCTCGTGAAAGCGCAGGTGGTCTGATTGACTATCCTCGTCGACATGGATGATGTGCTGGAAGACCTGCTGGAAGCATGGCTCCAGTGGATCAACGAACGTCACGGCACACACGCCTCTCCCGACGACGTACACGAGTGGAACATAGCGAAAGTGTTTCCTGGCCTGGAGCACAATGAAGTCTATGCTCCACTCACGGACGACAATTTCTGGCAGACCGTCAGGCCGCGAGAGGGAGCGGCAGAAACACTGCAAAAGCTGATAGACGAGGGCCATGAGGTCTATATCTGGATGGCGGCACATACGCGAAGATACTCATGGATGCGCCGCACAACAGAGGGGTAGACGAGTCGAAGTACGGAGCACTGCGAGCGCACAACTGGGATGACGTGTACCAATATATCCACACAAACCGGAGGACACCACATGGAATACGTTATTAAGAGAGACGGCCGGAGGGTCAAGTTCAGCAAGGAGAAGGTCTACAACGCCGTGATGAAGGCGTTCATGGCAGTCGACCGGCAGTTGACCGAAGAGGCCGAAAACATCGCAAAATCAGTTGCCGACAGTGTGGAACTCGACGAAAAGTACGAGGTCGGCGTAGAGGAAATCCAGAACATGGTCGAGAAGTGTCTGATGGACTCCAGCCGCAAGGATGTTGCGCGGGCGTACATCATCTACCGTAACGACCGGAGCCGCGCCAGAGAGCGCGGGAGCGCCGTCATGCAGAGCATCGAAGCGCGTCTGATGGCCAAGGACGTGCAGAACCAGAACGCGAACGTGGACGAGCGTTCTTTCGGCGGCAGAATGGGCGCTGTGAACAGCGAGGTCATGAAGAAGTACGCGCTCGACAACTGCGTATCTGACATGGCTCGTGAGAATCACCTTGGCAACATGGTGTACATCCACGACCTCGATCACTACGCAGTGGGCGACCACAACTGCCTGTCTGTCCCGTTCGATAAGCTGCTGGCAAACGGGTTCAACACACGGCAAACGGACGTGCGCCCGGCACAGTCTGTGAACACAGCCTTCCAGCTCGTCGCAGTTCTGTTCCAGTTGCAGTCGTTGCAGCAGTTCGGCGGCGTCTCGGCGACTCACCTTGACTGGACGATGGTTCCGTATGTACGGAAGTCGTTCTACAAACACTACAAGGACGGTTTGCAGTATGTATCCACATCATCGAGCGTAATGCCGCAGTCCTTGAGCAGCGATATGTCCATCGTAGACCCGGCGTATAAGGCAGACCCTGCCGCGTACGCCTACGCCATGGACATGACAGAGCGTGAGTGCTACCAGGCGGTTGAGGGCATGTACCATAACCTAAATACTCTTCAAAGTCGGAGTGGCAACCAGCTTCCGTTCACCTCCATCAACTACGGAACATGCACACTGCCGGAAGGCCGTATGGTCATCAAGGCTCTGCTGGATGTCTCCATCAAGGGTATTGGCCGCCTGCACAAGACTTCCATCTTCCCGTGCGGAATCTTCCAGTGCATGAAGGGCGTGAACCGCGCCCCTGGCGATCCGAACTACGACATGTTCCGGCTGGCACTTCGCTCCACGGCGACACGCCTGTACCCGAACTATGCGAACGTGGACTGGTCTGGCAACGAGGGCTATGACCGCAACGACCCGAAGACCTATTTCAGTACGATGGGCTGCCGCACGGCCAATGGATGGGACATCAACGGCATGGGTCAGACCAAGGACGGGCGCGGCAATATCTGCCCCGTGACCATCATCCTCCCGACGCTGGCGATGGAGGCTCAGTACGAGGCCAATCGCAGGTATGGCCGCAACTTCAAGTATGAGCTCGTGCCAGACGTGTTCATGGAAATCCTCGACCAGAAGATCCACGAGGCAAAGGATATGCTCCTTGAACGCTTCGAGTGGATTTGCTCCCAGCGTCCCGAATCCGCACAGTTTATGTACGAGAACGGGACGATGGAGGGCTACGACGGCAAGAGCATCCGGTCCGCTCTGCGGCACGGGACCCTCGCTCTCGGTCAGCTCGGTCTTGCAGAGGCGTTGCAGATACTCGTCGGCTGCGACCACACAGACCCGCGTGGTATGGAGTTCGCTAAGCGTATCGAGCAGTTGTTCAAAGACCGCTGTGCCGAGTTCAAGAAGCAGTACAAGCTGAACTTTGGCGTGTATTACACACCGGCAGAGAACCTGTGCTTCACGGCCATGACTAAGTTCAAGGCTCGCTACGGAGAAATCCCCAACGTGTCCGATAAGAAGTTCTTCACCAACTCCATCCATGTCCCCGTGTGGCGTGAGATGACGCCGTTCGAGAAGATCGACATCGAATCGCAGCTCACAGGGTACAGCTCCGCCGGGTGCATTACATACGTCGAGCTGGACGCGAGCGCAAAGAGCAATCTGGACGCACTGGAGGCCATCGTGAACTACGCCATGGACAAAGATATCCCGTACTTTGCCATCAACGTGCCGAACGATATGTGCATGAACTGCGGCTACACAGACGAAATCGGCAAAGAGTGCCCGATGTGCGGATGCACCAGCATCTCGCGGCTCCGTCGAGTGACCGGCTACCTCACCGGCGACTACAAGACGGCGTTCAATGAGGGTAAACAGCAGGAGGTCGAAATGCGTGTGAAGCACTTCGGCTCCATGAAAGGAGGAACAAGGTCATGCTTGTAAAGAAACTCCGCGACACCGCGACCCTGCCTACGCAGGGTTCCGCGGGGGCCGCAGGATGGGACCTGTACTTTGACTCCGATGAAAAGAGCTACGCCAAGCGTAGGATGACTTTCATCGAGCCACACCAGACCAAGATGCTCGGCACTGGCATCGCCGTAGCCATTCCAGAAGGATACTTCGGCGCTGTCTTTGCCAGAAGTGGTATCGCCGCCTCAAAGGGGCTTCGTCCAGCGAACTGCGTCGGTGTAATCGACAACGACTATCGCGGCGAGATCAAGGTCGCAATACATAACGACTCGGACACGACACAGCACATCGACAACGGGGACCGCATCGCGCAGCTCGTTATCATCCCGTATGCTTATGACATGGGCATCATCGAAGTGGATGATATCGGAGACACGGAGCGCGGCGAGGGCGGCTTCGGCTCGACGGGGAGGTAATCATGGACGACAATAACAGCAAGACAACCTACAGCATTGGACTCCTCGACCTTCTGCTCGTTGTGTTCGTTGTCCTGAAGCTCTGCAAGGTCATCGCGTGGAGCTGGTGGTGGGTGCTCGCGCCACTGTGGATTCCGCTGGCAATCGGCGCGGTGTTCGCTCTCATTATCACCATCCTGGAGGATTGATAAAGCCGTGAAGCGACTGTACAATCCTCTCCATATCAGGGAGGCCACGCGACGCTTCGGCTTCTGGCACGAACGTGTGTGCATACCGCTTCGTCTCGGCAAGGAAGTCTTCGAGTATGCGTGTCCGTACGCAAAGACAAAGGACTTCGAGTATGAGTACATGGACGAGTGCCATGACTGCCCGTACCTCGTCACGGTATCCGGCGAGCATGGCAATGTGATCCTCCGTGGTGACAAGAAGTTCCTTGGAGGTGATACCGATGAAGAAGATCCTGTAAGCGAATAAAACGCAGACCCCGTAGGACGCATTTAACGGCGCTCTACGGGGCTTTCTTTATTGCCATGCACGCGGACGGGGAAGTACCTATCTTTCTGCGCGCATGAGCCTGTGGCTCGACGTGTGGTAAAAAGAAGGCGAGCTACACATGATAGTGCAACTCGCCTAACTAGGTATGCCTTTACATCACCGCTATTGTGTTCCAAAGAACGCTGTGTTATAATACGAATAGGGGTAATGTAAGAGCATAAATTAACGTGGTGATTCTCCCTGCGATTTCCGAACAAATTCCGAACACTTGGGAAAAACCTCGGAAAGCCCACGGTTATTTCTTTTTTTTAATATAGTATCAAAGCTTTTTAGGCCACAAAAGCCCCTGGCTATGGTGCCGCGAGCTCATTCAGGTTCTAGTGCTCATTCCGGGCGTGGGGGTTCAAGTCCCCCCTCGCGCACCAACGTCAAAGCCTTGCGGCCCAACGGGTTGCGGGCTTTGATTTTTTCTGCACGAGTTCGAGCTTGACCTGTTTTTCCTCGTTTTCCGAACACTTTTCCGAACAAACTGCAACACTTTGGAGAAATCCGCCCATCATGTCAGACGCCAAATGCCTCTCATTTTGCAAAACGTGAGAGTAAATATCCATCGTGGTTGAAACCTGATTGTGACCTAGAAACGCACTCACATATCAGATATTCCTTTCGTCCTAGCTTATTGCCGCCGATCTCATCTATACTACACGCCGTTCTGCGCGTCGTACACAACCTCCGCGCCGTAGTGGTGGATGGTGCCGGACAGAGCCTGATTTTTCGCGGCGAGTTGTACGCGGCCTGACACCAATCTAAATCTAGATGTTAGAACATGTCTTGAGGCGCGGTCTGGACAGGCATAGGATATGGATGTATAATTCTTACTGGATAGTATGAATATCTCCAGCTTATATAAGGGTTCAAAGTGCCCCGTCAATGAGCGTACTATCAGTGTGCCGTTGCTGGCTGGAGGAGGTTTCTACAAATGCCTAACAAACAATGGATTACGCCCGCAGGGAAGAGCTACAACTTCTACATGGACTTGTTGCAGCAAAAGCATCTTATGATAGACGGAGCGACTGGCAGCGGCAAAAGCGTCGTAGTCAACGGTATCATGTATAACGCGCTCTATTCTGCGCCGGTTGACGCCGCCAATGGTAAGCAGTTCATATTGATTGACCCGGAGCGAGTTGAACTGTGCATTTACAAGAAGTTACCCCATGTACTGCGCTATGCGTCCGAGCCGGAAGAAATGATCCAGGCGTTGCAATACGCAATGGCCCTGACCGAAGCACGTTACAAAGCGATGCAGCGCGACGGCTTGCGGCTATATGATGGCAGTGACGTCTATATTATCATTGATGAGTTTGCGGATCTGATTACTACACAACCAAAGCGGGTCAAGCCCTTAATTCAGCGTCTTGCCCAGATTGGGAGAACTGCCAGAATACACATTATTCTCTGTACGCAGAGCCCTATTGCCAAAGTTATACCTACAGAGATAAAAGTCAACTTCGATAGTGTCTTGGCCCTTCATACTGCCACAGCGCAGCACAGCCGGAACATTATTGCTGTGAAAGGATGTGAAGAGTTGCCACCATTCGGAGAAGGCTACTACCAGCGACCAGGAAAGCCTCTTGCCCATATTTCCGAAATTCCGCTGTTTGGCGATGCCACGTTGCTGGAGCGCGTCCGGTGGTGGACGGATCAGGTGAGGCCCAAGGGTGGGTTGCTCTCAAGACTGTTCGGCTGAATTTAACAGGTATACCTATCATGCACCTTTTGCCGGGAGAGGGCAATCGTGGTTCCCTTTATTGCTTAGTCAGAGGCACGGACTGCGGTTGCCGCTCTTCATTAAAGATGGGCAAAGAAAAGCTTCTACGTACATCGATGGCTTTTGCTGAGCGTAAAACTACCAAAGTAGAATAATTCGGCTTTATCTATACTTTGCACCCCCTCTCTTGAGATTGTTATAGGAAGGTAATATATGGACAAACTGAACGTATGTCTGCTGAACGACTCTTTTCCGCCGGCCATTGACGGGGTGGCGAACGCCGTGACAAACTATGCCCGGATCATATCCGGCCAGCTGGGCCGGGCGACGGTGGTCACGCCCTATTATCCGGAGGCGGACGACAGCGTATTCGACTTTCCCGTGCTGCGCTATCCCAGTCTGGACGTTTCAAAGGCCGTGGGCTACCGAGCGGGCATCCCCTTTGACCCGGAGGTGCTGGCGGCGATGGAGGAACAGGGCTTTGACATCATCCACAGCCACTGTCCCATCAGCTCCACGGTGCTGGCCCGGGAACTGCGGGCCCGGATCGACGCGCCGGTGGTGATGACCTACCACACCAAGTTCGACATCGACATCGCCAACGCGGTGAAGGGGGAGCTTCTGCGGGAGGAGGCGGCCAGGTTCCTGGTCAACAACATCGCCTCCTGCGACGAGGTGTGGACGGTCAGCCGGGGCGCGGGGGAGAACCTGCGCAAGCTGGGCTACGAGGGGGATTACGTGGTCATGCCCAACGGGGTGGATCTGCCCCGGGGCCGGGTGGACGAGAGTTTGATCGCCAAGGCCACCGAGGGGTATGACCTGCCCGCCGGCGTGCCTCTGTTCCTGTTCGTGGGCCGGATGATGTGGTACAAGGGCGCCCGGATCACCCTGGACGCGCTGGCGGAGCTGGCCGGGTCGGGCCGGGACTTTCGGATGGTGTTTATTGGCGGCGGCGGTGACCGGGATCAGATCATGGCCTACGCCGCTTCCCTGGGACTGGAGGGCAGGGTGCTGTTCGTCCCGCCGATCCAGGATCGGCAGCTCATACGGGCGTGGTACTGCCGGGCGGATCTGTTCCTGTTCCCCTCCACCTTTGACACCAACGGCCTGGTGGTGCGGGAGGCGGCGGCCTGCGGGCTGGGAAGCGTGCTTGTGGCGGGAAGCTGCGCGGCGGAGGATGTGACCGACGGCCAGACGGGCTTTCTCATCGAGGAAAACGCCCCGTCCATGGCGGCGCTGCTCGCCCGGCTGTGTGGGAACATCCAGCTGGCCCGTGAGGTGGGCCGGCGGGCCCAGCAGCAGATCTACCTCTCCTGGGACGAGGCGGTGCGCCGGGCCTATGAGCGCTACCCTGTGGTCATCGAAAATTACCGCATGAGGCGCTACCCGGAGCACGACCGGCTGGCCGACGGACTGCTCCACGGCTTTGCCGCGGCGCTGGTGGGACTGGATCGGAGCCGGGAGCTGTACCGCCACGTGCAGGACAGCCTTATGAGCGGCTACGAGGCCATCAAGGACAGCATCACCGACGAGAAGCAGCGGATCATATCCCGCCTGGAGGAACTGCGCAAGTAGACCTTTGTCTGTCAGATATAACGACAGCCCCTTTATCCAAGGGGGCTGTCAAATCTATATCTGCCTTTGCGGGCGCTTCAGGCCTTCGCTCCCGCCAGGCGGTTCAGGCGCCGCAGCCAGCGGTGCAGCAGCGCCATGGCGAATATGGCGCCGCAGAACTCGCCCGCCACCAGCGCGGCGACCAGGCCGTTCATGCCCCACAGGCCGTTGAGCAGGTACATGAACGGGATGTAGAACACCGCCTGCCGGACGACGGCGTGGATCAGCGTGTCCCGGCCGTCTCCCATGGCCTGCATACAGTAGGAGGAGTGGAAGTTCATAAACTGCATGGGAGAGGCCAGGCACCGGATGCGGATGAAGGCGGTGGCATAGGCGATGGTGGCCAGGGCCTGCTGGGCCATGCCGCCGGAGGTGCTCAAAAAGAGCTTGCATATGGGCGCGGCGCACAGCAGGAAAAAGGCCACGCAGGCCATGGAGATGGCCAGCCCGATGCGCCGGGCAAAGCGGATGAAGCGCTCCATGCGCTCCCGGTTGCCGGCGGCGTAGTTGTAGGCCACGATGGGCAGCATACCCTGGCAGATGCCGATGTTGATGGCGTTGGGCAGCCGCTCCGCCTTCATGACGATGCCGATGGCGGCCAGGGGCAGATCCCCATAGCCGGCCATGAGGGCGTTGAGGAAGATGTTGGCCACGTCGAAAAGGCCGGGGAGCACCGCCGAGGGCACGCCCACGGAGAACACGCCCCGCCGATCCTCCCGACGGATGGCCCGGGCCTGGCGCAGGCTCATGCTCAAGGGCGCGGTGGCGGAGACCTTCTTCAGCGTGAGCAGCATGTACGCGCAGGAGGCGATGTTGGCCAGCAGCGTGGCCAGGGCCGCGCCGAATACCTCCCACCCGGGAGGCAGCAGCACGAACATGAACAGCGGGTCGAGCAGGATGTTGAGGATGCCGCCGCCGGACAGGCCCAGGCTGGCCTGCCGGGAGTAGCCGACGTTTCGCAGCAGGTGCCCGCCCACGGCGGACAGCAGCACCGGCACGCATCCGATGATCACCGTGAGCCACACATACTGCCGGGCATAGCCGATGGTGGCCTCCGACGCGCCCAGCAGATCCAGGATGGGATCGAGAAAAAGCCCCACCAGCAGGGAGTAGCCGAGGGCCGCGGCGATGGTGCAGTAGATGCTGTAGGCGGACACCTTCCGGGCCTCCTCCGGCTGGCCCCGGCCCATCAGCCGGGCCACCAGGCTCCCGCCGCCGATGCCGAACAGGTTGGCAAAGGCCACGTTCATGATGAACACGGGAAAGGCCACCGTCACGGAGGCCACCATATAGGAGTTGCCGGTGCGGCCGATGAAAAAGGTGTCCACCACGTTGTAGATCAGATTGATGAGCTGACTGATGATGGTGGGTACGGCCAGAGAGGCCAGCGCCTTGGGCACCGGCATGGTTTCAAAAAGTTCCTTCTTATTGTCTTTGCTCATGCTGCGCAGACGATCCTCCTTGCGCACACAGCGGAGCCCCTGCGCCGGAATGGGCGCAGGGGGCTCCGCGTATTTCTGCGGTTTTGCCTGACCGGGTCAGTCCACGTCCAGGCACTGGGCGATGGCCTCGTCCAGCAGGGCCAGCTCCTCCGCCGACAGGGACTGGTCGAAGGCGGCGGCGTTCTGCTCCACCCGGGCCCGGCTCTGGGCGCCCACGATGCAGGTGGAGACGAAGTCCTTCTGGGCCGACCAGTTGAGGGCCAGCTGGGCCAGCGGCATACCGTCCCTCGTCTGGGACAGGCGATCCATCCGCTGGAGCAGTTCCATGATCCGGGAGAAGGTGGGCTCCTGGAAGTGCTTATAGAACCGGTTGCGGCTGTCCGTGGGGGCGTAGGTCTGCTTTTGCCGGATGGCGCCGGTGAGGATGCCGCCGCCCAGGGAGCCGTAGGCCATCACGCCCATGCCCTGCTCCGCGGCCCAGCGCATCTGCCGCTCGTTGTCCCGGTACACCATGGAGTGCTGGGCCTGGTATACCTCGATGGGGCAGTACTGGCCGGCCTCGACCATCTGCTCCTGGGTGAAGTTGGACACGCCCACGTGCAGGATCTTGCCCTGCTGCTTGAGCTGGGCCAGCGCGCCCGTGGTCTCGGAGAAGGGGTAGTTCAGGTTAGGCCAGTGGACAAGGTACAGGTCGATGTAGTCCGTCTGCAGGTTGCGCAGGGACTGCTCGCATTCCCGGATGATGTCCGCCGCCGCGCCGAAGCGCACGTACTGTCCGTCGATGAACTCGGTGCCGCACTTGGTGGCGATGATCACGTCCCGGCGAACGCCCATGTCCTTCACCACCTGGCCCACCAGCTTCTCCGCCTCGCCGCCGTTATAGGCGGGGGCGGTGTCGATGATGTTCACGCCGCATTCCACCGCGGCCCGGATGGCGTCCAGACGGCTCTGCTGGGAGTGCTCGTCCCAGCCGGCCCCGCCGATGCCCCAGGTGCCCAGGCACAGCGACGAGACCTGAAGGCCGGTGCTTCCAAAAGGCTTGTATCGCATGATGATACCTCGCAATATCGTTATTTTATATAATAAGAATAGCACGCCGCCGGCCGTCCGTCAAGGCCGCCGGGACGAGGCCGGGCCGGCGAAAAAAGTATCAATTGTGACAAAATGGCAAGGGAACAGGGGAGAGCGCCGGCAGGTTTTTATCGGTTCTCACAAAAAATCGCCGGATTTTTTTCTGAAACTCACAATTGCAAAAAAGTCTGTCAGGATATAAACTATCTAATAAGATATTAGAATGAAAAAAGGCGGACAGGCTCCGCAGTTTTGTTTTTGCCATTTGCGTGTACGTTAACGCAAAGAGATGAGCAGGCGGCCGGAACACCCACACAGGGAACGGAGACCACAATGACGACGATTGAGACCATCGCGCGCCGGGCGGGCGTATCTCCGGGGACGGTGGATCGGGTGATCCACGACCGGGGCCGGGTGAAGCCGGAGACGGCGGCCAGGGTACGGGCGGTCATGGCGGAGCTGGATTTTCGGCCCAACAGCCTGGGCAGGGCCTTTTACATGACCCGGCAGAAAAACAAGATCGGCGTGCTGGTGGCCCAGCGGGAGCCGGACTTTCAGGCCATGATCCTGGAGGGAGTCCGGGCGGGGGAGGACTATGCCCGGCAGCACGGCATCCAGGTGCTCACCGAGACGGCCAGCCCGGACGATACGGAGGGATACATGGCCGCGCTGGAGCGGCTTTTGGCCCAGGACGTGCGGGGCGTGGTGCTGCGGGGGATACCCTCGGAGCGGCTGGCGGCCCGGCTGGAGAGCCTCCGGGCGGAGAGAATACCGGTTCTGGCATACAACGAGGACGTGGCCGGCGGACTGCGTGACTGCTTCGTGGGGCAGGACGACAGAAAGAGCGGCGCCTGCGCGGCATTTCTGATGGAGCAGATGTGCCCCCGGGGCGGCCGCACCCTGATCGTGGGGGTGACGGAGGAGAACTTCTCCAGCCAGGAGCGGATCGCCGGATTCAGGGAGTATTTCCGGCGGCGGCCGGAGCGGGGAATGGAGCTTGCCCGGGTGATCTACGGCGGGGGAAACCACGAACTTGCCTTCCGCCGGACGGCGGAGAGTCTGGGCGCGCTGCCCGGCCTTACGGGGATCTTCGTCAGCGGCGCGGGACTGTCCGGCGCGGCTCATGCCCTGGAGGACGCCGGCCTGGCCGGCCGGGTGAAGGTGGTGGGCTACGACGCCACCGGCACCAACCTGGAATACCTGAGGCGGGGGACGGTGCAGTTTCTCATCGACCAGGCCCCCTACGAGCAGGGCTACCGGGCGGTACGGCTGCTGACGGACGCCATTTTCCGGGACGCCTGTGTGGACGGCGACGGCAGCGATACGGGCATCCGTATCGTGACGGCCTATAACTGTTGAGAAAAACCGGTAAAACAGACAAATACGGGAGCTGATTTTTGTCTCATGCTCCAATGGCGCTGTAACGGATATTTTGTTGACTTCAAATAATTACTTTGATAAAATACTTGCATGCTTTGGGGATTATAGGCAATCCCCCGCATATATAAAGCATAGAACGGACCGCCGAGCGGTTGGAAGGAGGAATGACCCATGAAAAAAATTATTCGAAGCACCAATGATCTTCTCCTGGCGATCTTGATGGGCGCGGTAGCGATTTTCCTTCTGGTCAGCAAGGGGATAGTCACCGGTGTGGAGAATGGCCTCGGTGGCGTTTGGGCGCAGGCGAGCACGTATATCCATCTTCTGGCGGGTATCCTGCTGGCGCTGTCGGTGCTGCAGCTGCTCTATGCCATCAACTTCAAAGGGGATGAGAGCAAGCATACAAAGCTGACGATCCCCATCACCCGGGAGATCGTCGTGACGGCGGTGTCGCTGGTAGCTTACGCGCTGCTGCTGCCGATTTTGACGTTCTTCCCCTGCACTCTCGCGCTGAATATCGTCCTTTGCGGCACCTATGCCATGAAGGAGAATCAGGGCGATCCGGAGCTGAAGGGTAAACTGCCCAAAAAGCAGATCATCGCCATCATCATCTATTCTGCGGTGCTGACGGTGGTGCTGTGGGCCCTGTTCACCCAGGTGCTCAAGTGCGTGCTTCCCTGACGGCTGACCGGGAAGCCATGAGATGTGTCAATAATTTTTATATTTTAAGAAGGAGAAAACAAATGAAAAAGATCATTACCTTTGCTCTCGCTGCTGTGATGCTGCTGGGCCTGCTCGCTGGCTGCGGCGGCGGTGGCTCCGCCTCCTACCCCAACAAGGACGTGCAGATCATCGTTCCCTACGCCCCCGGCGGCGGCTCTGACAACCTGGTTCGCGGCATGATGCAGTACCTGGATCTGGGCGCGACCACCGTTGCGGTGAACGTGGACGGCGCTTCCGGCTATGTGGGAGCTCTTCAGGGCTTCAACAGCAAGAACGACGGCTACACCATCATGACCCACAACGAGATGGATCTGATCTCCTACTCCATGAGCGGCCAGGCCGAGGTGGAGCTGTACAGCGAGTTGGCTTACATCTGCGACGTGGTCACCGACTACAACCTGCTGTGCACCAGCCCCGACACCGGCTGGACCACCGCCCAGGAGGCCATTGATTACATCAACGAGCATCCCGGCGAGGTCAAGGTCGGCTGCACCGGCTCCAACAACGTCAACTACGGCACCACCATGGAGCTGCTCAAGGCCATGGGCATCTATGACAATGTCACCATCGTCCCCTATGACGGCGGCGCTGCCAGCGAGACCGCTCTGCAGGGCGGCCACATTCAGCTGGAGGTCAACTCCCTGGCCGACACCAACGCCTACATCACTGCGGGCACCAACATCCCCCTGCTGATCTGCAACCCCGACCGTATCGACGCGTTCCCCGACCTGCCCACCACCGTTGAGAACGGCTGGGACGTGACCTACGGCAAGCCCCGCGGCTTCTTCGCTCCCAAGGACACCGACCAGGAGATCCTGGACTACATCGCCGGCAAGATGGAAGAGGTCTGCAAGAACGAGGACTTCATCGAGGCCATGGCCAACCTGGGCTTCACTGTCGAGTACGTCAAGGGCGACGCCGCTAAGGAGCGTACCCTGGCTTGGGCCGAGAGCCTGACCCCCGTCTTCGAGGAGATGGCCTCCATCGGCAGCTGACAAGCGAAAAATACATCTTTTATCGCTTTGAGTATTGTCCTGCATAAATAAGGCAGGCAGGAAAGGAGAGGATGACGCTTGTCAACGATCTTACTGGGCTTTCAGTACATCTTTAGTGACCCGACGTGTATCGCGTTGATGCTCCTGGGCGTCTTTGTCGGCATCATCTTCGGCAGTATCCCCGGCCTCACCGCCACCCTCGGCGTCCCTGTTTATTCCGTTTACCTATACCCTGGCGCCGGTGCAGGGCCTGACCATGCTGATCGCCGTCTACGTAGGCGGCATCAGCGGCGGCCTGATCACCGCGACG
>CANQDL010000035.1 GCA_947591105.1 uncultured Oscillospiraceae bacterium | reverse complement strand
GCTCATGCTCATCACAATAGCAACGGGAATGTGTCTGATGAATGGGTATGCGGTTGTCAAGGCAACCCATTCACCGCCAACAGCGGGGAATGGGTGAGAGGATTTGTCCTCTCACCCTATAGCCCACGAGAAATGCCGTTTTTCCCCTCTGCTTACAAAAAATTTTTCAATTTTTCTTTTAGTCGATCAATACGCCTGTAGATTGCTTTTTCTGTAAGTCCCAGGCACGATGCGATTTCATGGGTGGTATAACCTTGCTCTTTCATTAAGACAATTACCAAAGAGAGCTTGTCCACATTGGCGAGAGTCTCGTAGAGCTGGGGGTTATCAATACCATTCAGAAAGTCGTCTACCGTTCTCGGCTGAGGGGAAGGGTCATCAGCAACAGTTTCGATATATGTACTGGTGTCCTGTATTCGCCGATAAAAACCTCTATCAGAGTTGAAAATTGCTCTATCGAAATTGCGGAGCTGTGTGATTGTTTCTTCGCTGGCACCGAGGTCTCGTAGCTGTTTCTCCTCGACTTCTTTCCAGTGCCGCCATTTTTGCTCCGCTTTGGCTTTGTTATAAGCCATGTGCTTACCTCCAGTCAGATTTTTTGGGGAAACCTGACTGGAAGCGGCGGGCTGCGGCAGCGCAATAATTTATATTTTTTGTGCTTATGGAATAAATAGGTTTGCTCACCATGTGAGATGGTGTTACATGTGACAGATATGTGAGACAGCTTTACGGTTTGAGACTGCTGGCATACTAGATCAGATAAACGACAAAAAGAGCCTACCCAGCAAAGGGTTAGGCTTTTTTCTGAGATAGCTACTAGTCTCTGAATACAGGCGCGAAGGCTGCTGCAGGATGCAAGCAGCAGGATTGCGCCGAACAGGGCCCAGCGCAAAAAGAGTCCCTCCAATTCCAAAAACAAGGGATTGGAGGGATATAGGGACTCAAAAGGCCACAACAAACAACCCCGCCAAGCCAGAGTTTTTTTCTTTAGGCGGGGTATGTTATTTACAATATTATGTTAACTAAATGTTAGTTTTTGTTTTCCTGTTTGGTATCGGAGCAGTTGAGCCGGCACATAAAATGTGCAATGTGGGATATCGTGGCATAGGTATTTGCTACATTACAATAAATGGCGCCAAGTGAGAAGTGTATTGTAAAATAAGTCCGAGGTGAGAGACAATGCCGGACTATTCACACTTTTTAGGAGATGCAGTCAAACGTGCCCGCGGCAGGCAAGGGTTCAGTCAGCGAGAAGTTGCTGATGCGGCAAACATTGATACGCAGACTGTACTCAAGATTGAAAACTACAAAGGGAACCCCAAACTGGAAGTTTTGTTTTCACTTGTCCGTGCGCTGAACATGGATAGCAGAGAGATATTTTACCCGGAGATTGAACGTAAGTCACCTGCGTTGGATCAACTTCGTTTGATGATTGAACGCTGCAGTGATCATGAAGCAGAAATGCTAATACCTATTTTTCAAGCTGTTATTAATGTTATCCGGGCTGCGGACTCCATTTCAATTGAATAAGCGAAGTAAATAAAGAGCCTGCTTTTCCAATGTCATTGGAGAAGCAGGCTCTGCGCTTTGTGCGGCTGACTCTTTGCTTCGTGTTTTTTGCTTTTTGTCCCTTCTTTATTTATGCACCTATTAAGGATTCTTACCTGTAAAGATAATCCCATATTCACCTGTGGCGTTGGGATTTATCCAATACCACGAACTGTTTGTATTTACGTATAATTCATCTGTCATATTGGTGATACAAAATGCAGGGCCATTGTTAAGAGTGAACGTGACGTAAGATTCTTTTGAGATGTAAACATAAGTCCCATTTGCTAGCAGGCTCCATGTTTTTGTCCCAACAACACCATCTGGATTCAATCCTACATACTGTTGATAAGCTATCACAGCGGCTTCAGTGTTTTTGCCAAAGCTTCCGTCAATATTGCCCAGAGTTGCCGCAAAGGTACGACTAAAAGAAGTTATCATACATTGAAGAAGAGAAACGTAAGCGCCAGAGCTATTCCGTTGTATCATTGGAAAGCCTTTCATGATTTCTCTATATGTTTCCAGAGATCTGTCCATTTTAATCCTCCTAGTTCAATATTCAGTGTCAGTATAAAATGTTCAATATCAACATTGTCTTTTCAATTGTATGTTAGTTCATTGTCACTCACCTCCATAGAGTTAAGACGTCCTTACTTGTGGCCAGAAAGCACCTTTATTTGTTGAGAAACTCCATCCACTCGCTCGCCAGGTCTACCATCTGGTTTTGAACTGTCTCATTGAATCTCTTATTTGAAAAGATGCCAAACATCAGATCTCGTTCTGGATCAATCCAATAGAGGCTTGATTTCAAAAAATAATCCTCATATGCGATACACCCCTCATAGCCGTCAACGTTACACTCCATAATGGTTGCCTCTGGATAGACAGAGGAAAATGACTTCAGCGCGTCAAATGCCCTTTCGTTGTCTGACTCTGACCGCGCCTCTGAGGCATAGAACCGAATGTAGTGCAGGATCGGATCTAGGTCGTCGTCACTTTCAAAGGCGAATTGGATCTCGTCAAAATAAGCGCTTTCATACCAGATATATCCCAGATTGCCCACGCTGTTTTTTGTTAGCGTAGATTTGCAGGTATACCCGCTGGGCAGATCGTTCAAGCGCAGATCTCCCAGCAGGTTAAGCGTATAGGCGATCCGGTCGGGGTCGTAGGAGAGAGGAAGCGTGTTCCAGTCCTGAACTGCTTCGCTGTAAGAGGTAAACTGCTGTTTTGCCCTTTCTGAAATACTCTGGGCTGTCTGTTCATGAACTGTACCGTCAAAACGCTCCGCAAGAGAGGCAAAATCCACCGAATCAATGAACGCCTTTAGGCTGTCTTTGCCCAATGATCCATACAGTTGAATGCAGATATAGGCGCCCTCTGTTTCCGTCATGACCGTTGTCCGTCTTGCATCGGATGAAACTGCCAGCGTATATCTATCCTCGGTGGTATATTGCTGCCAAGAGGCGGTTGCTGGACAAAGGCCGGAGATCATGCTAAAGGAGCCCTTTACGTTTAAATATATGGAAAAATCGCATTGAGGACTCTGACATGTCCCTTCCAGATTAAACGACCCATTGTCGTAAATATATCCGCTGGCATTGTCACAGGAATTGGCGAGAAACGGCTCCATGTCCAGCGCGTCAAAAAACGCTTCCGTTTCCCCCATGTCAAACAATGCTCTTGCTTTGAGTGGCTCCAGACCGTATTTGTCCATGATCTGCTCCAGCTCGGTCGCTTGCTCCGGGAATATGGCGTTATAGTAGGAAGCGGCGTAATTATCCAGCGACGCGTGCTTGCGGTCGTATGCGTCCGCTTCGTCCCAGCGTTCAGGGTGGGATTGCTGCCAATCCTCCAGCCAAGCGTTCCATGCAGTATAGCCGTTATACTCCGGCGAGCCTTTTGGGCCGACAAGGGAAATGTGTGCATATGTATCCGCGTCCGCTTGGGTTTCCGGGAGGAGATATTTATCCCCGATGGATGCGTCTGCGGCCTGTGCCCATATGGGGGTTGTCAGCAACAGGCAAAAAACAAGCGAAAGGCAGATCGCAGCTCTGGCTGCCCGTAACATATTAGCGCTTTTTATCTCGGCCATGCTAATCACTCCTCTGTATCATTTTAAGGTTTACTACATTTATCAGTGTGTTCATTTTGCATTTAGGACAGAAGAGAGGAAAATTGAGCAATACTGTGTCAGCATAGACTTTTGTCCGTGTCTTTTTCCCACAGTTTGGGCAGCATATCCACAAAGACTTGTTTTGATATTGGCTCATGTTTATAAGAGGTAAGAGGTAGTGGTAGATTTGAAAACTTGTGTCCTATAGCGTGGAGAACGCCGTGATGATGTAATGTGCTGCGATGCCATGTGCTATACCGAGCAACGCCAAGAGTATGCCCCGGAGTATGTTGATGCCTTGAATGGCGGTATCGCTCATGCCTGCCCAGCGGAGAACATCATCGCGGCGGCAATCTTCTTCCCGGGTGAGAGCCTTTCCAGTCAGATATAGCAAAAAAGAGCAGAGGAAACCTGCCACTGCGAGGGCTGCCAGATACACCGCTTCGTGTGTTTGTGATTTCCACACCTCATGCTGGGCACTGTCCTGATTGGTTACTTCATATCCAAGACTAGAGATGGCCTCAGATATTGATTCGGCAGCGCCCATATTTGCAACACGCACCCGTGCTCCGGTATAGTGGTCAGCATGGCGCCGGATTTGCTGAAGTGTTTTTGCTATATCCTGGCTGATATAGGCGACTGGCTCATCCCCTTCGAAAAGACCGCTCACCCTGGCAGAAATGGTGCTGCCGTCCATGTTCAGGGAGAATTCTGCCTCGAGCCAGCCGATGTCCGGCATATAGTCTACTCCGTGTTTAGTCTTGTCCTTCGGGTCTGTGAATAACTGTGCCGACGCTTCACTCATTATGATCCAAGGCATAGCGCTACTGGCGGGAAACAAGCCTCCTGTGGTATAAACCAAGTCATCTAGGTATTCCTTATTTATTCCTATTAAGGTAAGGCTGGCAGTATATTTCCCACTGACAGCGGTAGTGGGTATCTCCACGATGCCTGTCACGTTCACTACGTCGGTTATAGCCCGGAAGTCCTGAACTGACTGCTCTGTAATGGCCATATAATTAGGAGCAGTGACAGCGAGTTCACAAGGTTTTGCCTTTTCACTGTGTATGGTTGTCAGGATTGAGCCAAAGAAGCAAAGTGCCGTCACCGCAGATGCAGTGAAAAGGATAGATGCTGCTTCAAAGCTCCGGAGCCGTCCGTGGCTGGCTAAAGTCAGATAGTCAACGATTCTCATTTCTTGATATGCCGAGGGGACACAGAGTTCTTTTTCCGATGCCCAAGGATAAGAGCAAGTGCGACGATGGCGATTCCACCTGCTGTTACAAAAATCCACCACTGTGCCTTCTGGGTTTGCTCTTTTTCCTCTTTCTCCTGCGCTTCAATAGGATCTTTTGTAGGGATTACCAGCTGATTGATGCAGGTGGTCGTACTTGTTTCTTCCGTATACTCTTCGCCGCTGGCGTCCTCATAAATCAAGCGAGCCACGCCAGAGGTGTAGCCGTATCGCTCGTCACCTTCCTTCATTCCCGCAAACACGTTCAATATCTCTGCTGCAGAGGTTCCGGGATCCATGTTTCCGATAAAGGCATTGCCGGAAGGGGAGAGCCCAGGGACAACCAGTTCTACGCGGGCGTTATATATCTCTGTGCGACCTAGGTTCATCACCTGGAAAGAGAGCTGTACAGTCTCTCCGGCATTGATTTCGCTGGGCATAGTAAATGGGGACAGTTCCACATCTACCGGCTGAGCCACTTCGACAGAGACAAGTCCGGATGATGCCATGCTTACGGCGTCCTCATCATCAAACTCCATATCCAAAGTGATGCTGTACCGTTGAGCGGGGATCTCGCGATCTGTGCCAAATTTCAACTCTAGTTCTGTCGTTTTTCCAGCTGCCAGATCTCCCAGGAAGATAGTACTGGTATCGTTTTTTAGCACAATATTAGTGCTGTCACAGGATACGGTAACGAGCAGATTCTGTACATCTCCTTCACTGCTTGTGTTTTTCAGCGTGACTGTCACGGTAAAATCCTCGCCAGCCATCACAGGGACGCTGTCGACAATATACTTACTTACTAAAATACGGGGATTGGACACAGGTGCCTCTGTGGGCGCGACATAGCCTCCGCTGTAAACAGGCGTAGTATTGCTAGAATCCGTTTTCTCTGGCTCGGCGTCGGTGATTGTTATAAAACAGTTATAGCTTTGAATTATCTGATTACCGTTTTCATCTGCTGCCTGGATCTCCAGCACAATGGGGTAGGTTCCGTTTTTGCGGTCTGCCCGAAGGGGGAAATCGAAACTTACAAGATAGGAAAGCACGGTCTTTTTCGCGGAACCGTTCACAAAGTTTTCCGCGATGTGAAATGTCTTTTGATAGTTTTTATACTGGATCGGAGAGCTATTTGTATCTCCGAGATTTGGAGTAACTGTAATCTGGTTTCCCAGGATAGCGCCGTTTGCTATCAAAGGCAGTACCAGGGTGACTGTGTTGTCTGCAACTTGCGGTACA
The DNA here is from genome assembly GCA_947591105.1 of uncultured Oscillospiraceae bacterium. Lineage (GTDB taxonomy): Bacteria > Bacillota > Clostridia > Oscillospirales > Oscillospiraceae > CAJOIG01. Next base: position 11,610 of record CANQDL010000035.1, on the reverse strand, counting down.
TAGCCGTCTTTATAAGCTAGATCCATACCCTCATAGATATTGGAATCATCGATTTGAAACTGAACATTCTGATTGACAGGAGTAATTGGTTCGGTGGGCGTAACAGGTTGGGTTGGCGATGCCGTGGCAGGCGCGGTCGGAGAAATGGGTGCTGTTGGCTCTGCTGTCGCAGCGGGAGCGGGTGAATCAGATGTCTCAGGCACTGTGGTGGATTCCGGAGTGCATGTAGGCTCTGCTACAACTGTTGGAACCGGTGAAGCATCAATTGCATCGGTTGTTTCAGTTGGCTCAGGCATGCTTGTAGATTCTGCAAATAGAGTTGGATTTGGCGTTTCTTCCGATGCTATGACTTCAGTCGGCTGCGGCGGGTCTGTAATTTCATCAGACGACTGTGCCTCGTCTTCTGCGCCGACGGGCAGAGAAAAAACTGATGCCAAAATCAGCATTGACAGCAGTATAGAGATTGACATTTTCATATCTTTCTCCTAAAGATAAAGGATCTTATTGGTAGGGATAATCTCACTGCCGTCCCAGGTGCGGTAAAGCACAGAAAACCTATCTGATCTCCAATGTTCTGCAAGAGCTTTTATAAAGCGTGCAGACTCTTTTTCATTCAGCATAGATATGGGATCATTCAAGATGAGAAGCGCTGGATCTGTTATCAAAGCGCGGGACAATGCAGCTAGCCGCTGTTCACACGGGCTGAGAGCTGTTGGGTATATATAGGCAGCGTAGCCGATCCCCAGACTTTCCAATATAGACAGCGCGGACTCTTCCCGCTCATGCCGAGATATACCTGCAGCCATGAGGGGTAGGGAAGTGTTGCCTAATACTGTCATGTTCTGCAAGAAACCGGGGTCAAAAGACATATAGCCTATATACGCCGTCCGGATTGGGTGATGCCATTCCTGGATAGACCGGCCAAGTAACTCAATTCTGCCGCTGTCTGGTTCCGTGAACCCCCCAATGATTCTTGTTAAGGCCTCAAACCGTGGCTGCTGAGCAACTATGCAGACGCATTCTCCGGGTAGTATGTTCAGATTCATTGATGGCAGCAATTCTTGCCCGTTTTGGCCGTAGACAGATACATCTTGTAAGGTTAATACGAATTCCATTACTTAATCATAGTCATTACGCCTGCGTCCATCTCGCACACAGTGTCACATAACTCATCTATATCCATCTGGTTGTGACTGGCTAGGAGGATGGTCTTGCCTTGTTCCCGCAGGGCTTTTATGATATCCCTCATGTGAGACACACCATTCTTATCCAAACCGTTAAATGGCTCGTCAAGAATAAGAATAGAGGGATTCTCCATAATAGCCTGGGCGATACCCAGTCGTTGACGCATCCCAAGGGAATATTTGCCAACTGGTTTTTTCATATCGGGATCTAGACCCACGCGCTGGATTGTTTCCCGGATACACTCACGGTTAACCCGACGCCGCAGGGATGCCAGCAGCTCCAGATTCTTCATGCCGGAGAGATTTGGCAAAAAACCGGGGGTCTCAATGATGATGCCGGTATCGTCAGGAAAGTCCATATCCCGACCTACCTGCTTGCCCTGAACCAGGATGCGTCCCCTGGTGGGAGGGAGAAAGCCGCAGATACACTTCATGAGAACGGTCTTGCCGCTGCCGTTGTTGCCCACGATGCCGTGAACCTGACCCTCCTCAAACTCTCTGCTGATCTCCCGCAGCACCGTGGTGTCCCCAAAGGTCTTGGATATATTCTGTATGCTGATGGCGCTGCCCGGCATGGACTATCCCTCCGTTCCCGTGAACACGAAATTGTATTTTCGAATGGCGATGAGCGCAAGGATATATCCAAGGCCTATCAGGCTTCCAAAGATAGCAAATGACTGCCATAGCCGGGGCAGCAGATCGTAGCCAAAGTTGTGCATATGATATGTTGCCTGGTTGAGAGGGGAAAGCCATCCAAGGGCCACATTTGCTTTATAGAACAGTTCGTCCGGAAGTTGAAGCACCGTCTGAATGGTATCTGGCTTTAAGAGTAGACCGAACACACTGAAGGCAAAGCCGCTGACAATGCCTGCTGACCCGCCTCTCGTCAGGTTGAATACCAGCATGATGAAAACCAACACTATGGAATAGCTAAGCATGAGACCAAAAATGACGCCTGTGCAGCGATAGGGCAGGCTCAACTCCAGGTTTTTTACCATAGACGGCAACGCAATCTTTCTTCCAATATCGGAATAACCTAGAATAGCCGCTGTTTCACTCCACACATTTCCCCAATACGATTGACGGGCACTGACTATGATGGTAGAGGCTAGTACGAACAGAAGAAAGACTGTCGTTGCCAGTACTGTGTAGACGAGCTGTCCTGTGACCCACTTAGTTCGGCTGACTCGCATGAGAAAGAATGGCGTCCCAGAGGACAGAAACGGCATATCCGTGAACAGCAGAATCAACAGCAGTGATATGAGCAAGATGGAACTGCTGTCCCCAAATGTCCAGATGAAGGGTTCTGTAAGCTGCATGGTGGTATTGTGGGACACGGCAAAGGTAACTGCTTTGTTGGATAGCAGAAAACTCAATATAAATGCCAAGGCGAAAGTGACGATAATGCGGGGATTATGCTGCCACTGGCGGAAGTTGTAAGCCGCTACAGACAGGATTTGACGGAACGAGCTCACAGCGTTCGCACCTTCTTTCTCACAGCGACAGCAAAGCAAAGAATTGTCGCAATAATAAGCTCCAATATCACCAGAGTAGGCCCCCAATTGCCCATGGCCCATTCATCATCGGGGGAGAGCCACGCCTTTGGGTAGATCACATATAGAGAAGTAAAATACCGTTCACAGAGGATGACGAGCACATAGTAAAATATAAACGGAGCAGCATAAGCGATGTATCGGCTCTCCATGAATGCGCTTGTGGTCAATCCAAACAGAGACCAGAAACTTCCGGAGAGGAAAATAAGGCCACAGTTTTGAAAAAGGGTCATGGCATACTCCGGGTCTGCTGTGTCTGGATCGAGCGGCTCCTCAAGAGGTATAAATAAAACGGTCGATATACCGTAAGCCAACCAGAGGCCCAGCACGATCACCACCCCACCGGACACAAGGCACCCGGCTGCTTTTCCAAGTGTGTATCTCCGGTTGCCGGTGCGAAAAATATAGAGCTTCAAAAAGTTTGTTTTTACGTCGTCTATATAGCTGGCGGCAAAAGGAATGGAGCAAACAATAGGTATACAAATATTAATGGTGTCTCCGCTTAGAGCATTTAGAACAAACTTACCGTGAAAACAGTATTCCAAAGGTTCCGACGAGCGAACTGCTGCCATTACAGTGTCAATGGAAGACAGAAACACAGCTATTGAAATGATGGTTGCACTTGCAAAAAAGCGTGCTGTAAAAACACTTTGTCGGATGCATGATGCGATAACCTGTCTCATGCTGTGCTCCTTTTGCTCGGATCAATAGCCCACGGCTCTGTCGATGATGCTGCCATCCACGGCGTTGATGGTGAGCAGACTATTGTCTGGGCTGGTAGAGGTTCTTCCCTCCTCATCTGTAACACTTCCGAAAAAGTCCCATACGGGAACCAACAGACCTACGCCGGTTTCGTCCTGTTTTAATACACGAGTATAGCCCAGTCGGATGCTGTTCACTGTTACATCTTTCTTTTCACCAGCGTTGTCTACGAGGAACATTTTTCTAAAGACGTCCATCACTTCGTTGAAGCTAAGCAAGGCGGAGTCCTTTGTCACGGCATCACCGATTTCATAAGGCGACTGCCACTTCATGCCTATGATTCCGTCGTCTGTGACGTAGAAGACCAGGGACTCGTAGAGCCAAGGGGCAAAATAGTTCCCATTTGCGTCTAAAGTTCCGGAGACAGGCGTGGCCGTGAATGTGATGGGCACGCCGTTCATGTTTCGCACATAGCGTACTTCCCAACAGCTCCGGGCGGGAAGAGAGGGGTTTCCATTGCTATAAGCTTTGTAAACGGACCAGCAGATGACGTCAGCAAGGCCCAACTTTTCCACCAACTCATCGCATAGAGCCTGAGCATCCTCTTCTGAGAGAGAAATTTCCGGGAACTGGGAGAGATCTATATCCGGGAAATATCGGATCATGTCATGGATTGGCACATATGCAAGCTCAAAACCATCGTTTGTTGTGTTCTGGCTGTAAAGCGCCTGGGTCGTGCCCTGACCAAATGGAATATTGGATATCTGCAAACCTTCAAAACCGACCTCCGAAGAGGTGTTGATTCCTTCAATTTGACTGGCTCCGTTATCGAACTCAATAAAGGTATCTGAAATTGGCTCTGGATCAACGGTCTCAGGAGCATCTTGGTATCCGGCGTTGAGCATATCGATGTATTCTTGCATGGCTTGTTCCCATACTTCCAAGCCTTCGTTTAGAAACAGTATGTCGTTATCGGCAGGGCCGGCGGCAAGTGCCTGTTTTGCAGCCAGCAATTCTTCTGTGATTTCTTCTTTAGTCATCGGTTGATTTGGCGAGTAGAGTGTATTGTGGGCTAATTCGTTAATAAGCACATCCGCTTGCTCTTGTGAGAATGCCCCGGGAGTTACTTGTATGATCGGTATGCTATTTGCTTCTGGTACAGTAATAGTGGCGTCAATGGTTAGATTTAGCAGACCGTCTTCGCTGGATACGCTTTCTTGGTATGTTCCCGGTGTGTCTAATCTTGCAGAGAGGGGCTCTTCTCCTGAATTTGTCTGCGCTTTTTCGATCAATTTGTCACTGCTTTTGCCAACTACAAGAGAAGTCTCCGGTACCTTCTGGCAAGCGGTTATGGATAGCGTCATCGCGATCAGAAGAATAAAAATAGCAATCCTTTTCACTTCACAAGTCTCCTTTATGTGATACACCCAGTATGAAAGGGAAACAGGCAAAAAACTATCATCTAATTGTTATTTCTTTCTTTTTGTTTTGGAAGGATGACACGCACGGTAGTACCAATTCCTGGGGCACTATTTACCTCCAGATGTGCGTCATGAGCATCCGCAATCTGCTTTACAAGAGCCAGCCCTAAGCCGCTGCTTCCAGTCTTCTTGCTCCGGGATTTGTCAACCATATAGAACGGCTCGAAAATGCGGTCTATGGCATCTGCTGGTATACCGCGGCCTGTGTCGCGTACCTCCAGAATATTATTGCTTATAGCAAGCAAGATGGAGCGGTTTGTACTATCAGGATCATATGCCTTGCTTGCGTTGTCTACCAAGTTTACCAGCAGCGATTGCATAAGGTCGCCATCCACAAAGACAGAGGAATCGTCACAGGACGTCTTGAGCTGTGTGTTTCGGGTGACCATGATCTGCTGAGTGCTGGCCTGCACGCGGTTGATTAGCTCCTCTGCGGTGATTCTTTCTTTTATTATTTCCTGCTTTAGAGTAATGGTCTTGAGCAATTTTTGCGTCAGGCTCTCCAACCATGTGCACTGCTTTTCTATGTGAGAGAGGGAATCGTGCTTTTCCTGATCGGTCATGTTAACGTTTTGCAGGAGCCGAGTATGAAGCAGAATGGCGGTAAGGGGGGTTTTGAATTCATGAGCCACGCTCCCAATAAAAAGGCGCTGTCGCTCTGCGGTCTCGGAAAGCTCCGCGATATGAACCTGCACAGCCTGTGCCATCGTATTGAAATCTGCCGCCAAGGTGCCAATTTCGTCTTTAGTGTTCACGTCAGCCCGGACGTCGTATTCTCCGCTGGCTATGCGCTTTGATACCGATGAAAGGGTGGCCAGAGGCTTTGCGCCATAGTGGAGCAAAAAGGCTAATACGAAGGCACCAAGCATGATCCCCACAAGACAAATAATTACAAATCTGCACATTAGGATGAGGATGCTTTGATGAACGTCTGTAATGTCTTCTACCACATAAACGCAATAATACTCTTTATGTATCCTGACTATGCTTCCTACTATCAGAAGGTCATGCCCATCGGTTTTTGCCTCACATAGCCGTTGTTCACCAATTGTTGTCTCGTCTTCTGGCAAACTGTTTTGGAGCGGAAGGTACTTGGCAGGGTCAATACGCATATTTGAATATAAGATCTCGCCATCTTTTACCAAAACAGCTGCATCATCAGAAAAACGGGAGAAACTGTAATATAGGAGAGATTCTTTTACTGTCTCAGAATCTTTGTCTGTGATGTAATAATTTGTCAGCTCAGAAAATGATGCCGCCAGATTTAACTGTTTCGCTTTTGCCTGATCCCGGGACAAATCAAGAACTGTGCGTTGTGTATACAGAAGCAAAATAGATGCACAGGAGGAAATAACGACAAGAAGTACTGAAACGCACACAAGAGCCGCCTTTTTCCAAAGTTGCATATCAGCGATCCTCCAATCGGTACCCCAGTTTGGGGAGTGTCTTGATGGCGTCGCCCAAATCTAATTTCTTGCGCAGGTTGAATATCTTTATATCCAGAACCCGTGTCTCACCTACGTAGTCATAGCCCCATACTTCGGCCATGAGTTGTTCTCGAGTGACAGTCATGTTTTTGTATTTCAAGAGGAGCAGCAGCACATCGAATTCTAGCGGCTGCAGGTAGATGACCTCTCCAGCCTTTGTTACGGTGCGTGTTTCACTGTTAACTGCAACATCTCGGATGCGGTAAACAGTGTTTAGCCGCCCTGTCCTGCGAAGCGCTTTCTCAATGCGAACCATGAGGGTGAGTATATCGAAGGGCTTTACAACATAATCCTCTGCACCGTCCCGCAGACCCTTGATCTCTGATTCGGAATCAGTTTTGGCGGTCATATAGATCACCGGGATGTTATACCGTTCCATGTAGCTGAAGAGTTCAAATCCATCAATACCGGGCAACATGATATCCAACAACGCAAGATCATAGGCGTGATCGTCTGTTAAAGCTTCTGCTGCCTTTTTCCCATCGTCGAACACGACGCAATCATATCCCGCCACTTGCAGATTCAACTTAACGGCACTGGCGATACTACCGTCATCCTCAACAAGTAGAATTCGGTTTTTCATACCGTACCTCCTGCAATAACAATAGATTTTTTTAATTATATCAAACTGATTATGCCTAAGAAAGGATGCGATCGGGGAATAATGTTATTTATTTCTTATTTTTTTTATAAATAAAAACAACTGGATGACGGCGTTATGCTCAAAACATGTTCGTTCATAGATATGTATGAGTAACGCTGACACGCCAGTGTTGTTTTCAAATCACTATGTACTTGATGAAGCGCAATGAATCAGCGGGCGGGGTATCTACAACGAATTGATAGATAAACCCCGCCCGCCTTATCTTGTTTACGCTATGCTGGAACCGATGCTCTGCTCACCGTAGTGATCATATGTAAGGGTGGAACGCTTCACATAGCCCCAGTAGCCAGTGGTGCCAGCACCGTTAACGCCGAGGCAAACATAAGACCACGAGCCGTCAGTGCGGCTGATGGTTGCCATAATGCCCTTCTCAACATAGCATACAATGGCAGAACTGGTGTCCGGGTACTGGTACATGGTGGTATTGGTGTTAAACTTGTACCAGTAGGCGTCAGCGTTTACAGAGTCCTTGGAATGGGCGGGTGCAGCAAACGCGGGAACTGCCAAGGAAGCGCACATAGCAAGAACCAGCGCCATGAGGATGACACGCTTTACTGTCTTCTTCATTGTCTTTCTCCTTATTTGATTTATTTCTACATTCCCCGCTCTCATGATGTCGGATCCTTGCAACAAGATGGCAAGGAATAGCAGACAGAGCTTGAAATTTGGGTCAGGTTGTATAAAGTCCTTGAAGCTTTTCCTTTCTTAATTTACTGTGGTTGTATTATAGATTTGCAGGGTGCTATTAACAATATTTCTTACACATAGAATAATTTTTGCTACACGAAATGATATTGCAAAAAATGTGCGGAGGCCGTTCAGGTGAGGATCTCTGAATGCATCAGACAAAGAAAAGGATCACACATGGATTATTCCATATGTGATCCTTCATATCTAGTGAGAGCTTAATAGTACTTGATGTCTTGAGGTAAAAGCTGGCTAGCGCCTTTTGCGCTTACTTCGAATGCTGCCTTCTGGATGGACGCTTCGGCTGGTAAATCAATATGCCGCATACAGGGGGCCATTCATCCTTCTCCTTGTTGATCATCTTTTCAGCGGCATATCGCAGGACTTTATCTACTTTCTTTCCAACTGAGTTATGCATTGTTTTTCCTCCTTATATAATTTATTAAATATGCAAGACTTAGTAAGCCTGCTGCCAAAACAATGCCAGCGCATAATCCGTTCAGAATTCGCTGTTTAGAGGCAACATAAGATGCTGCTACAAGGGTTAGTAAGAATAATAGTTGCTTTCTTGAAGCATGCCGGCATGCATCAATTTCGTCTTTGGAGAGATTCATATTTGGATGATTGAATGGGGCAAGGCTCCAAATAATGCATGAGCTCAGGAAAATCAGAATCAGTTTGACGATTAAACTATACTCTTGCCTGGCAAGAGTCAGTAATAGAAACTCAAGAGTCACTGAGCCAAAGAGACATCCACTGATTGTTTTTGCGTGAAATCCATTTATAGTTTTACGCAGAGAGCAGAACGCATATAGAAATGCGACTGTGGTGAACACGTCAGAAAACAATGTGCCGATAACGGCAAGCATGATCACTGTGATCTTGCTTGTAATCGTTTTATAAATGCAATAGTCTAATGTGGGAATATCTTCTTCTGACACTATGCCATGAGTGACACAATAAGTCAGGATAGCCTTTCCCATATGAGGCACCTCCGCTTAACCTGGTTAGATTAACTATACACGCTAGTGACGACGATTGCATCGATTCTTACATGAATTGATATTTTTATTGCATCAACTAACATTCGTATACCCCATTATGACAAGAGCGAAGATGCTCTGAGAGTATCTTCGCAAACAAATTGACCGTCTGGGATTTCTGCCACAAAGCTAAACCAGTTGTCTTGGTAGTTGAAAACGTACTCAGCATTAAGTTCCTTTAGAATCTTTTCAACGTTCAACAAACCGTATCCATGTATGCGCTTATCCTTTTTGGTCGTGAGTGGCTTCCCATTTATTATATTCACAGGATTTGATGTGTTTCCAATGCTTAAGAAAAGCTTGTTTTCTTGAATGAGTGTGAAATTAATCGATCGGATTCCAGAGTACTGCTTGCAAGCCTCAATCGCGTTATCTAATAGATTAGATAAGACTACTACGATTCTTTCTGTTGGAATGCACAAATTCGAAAGATCGGTTACTCTGACTTGCATGTCTATCTCTGCGCCTTGTGCCTCCTGATACTTTTGATTAAGGACAGCGTCAACAATCGGGTGATGGGAATTAACGACGAACAAGCGTGTGGTGTGCTGCTCTTGCAACTTGTGAATATATTGTGACGCTAGGGTATACTGCTCTTTCTCAAGTAATGTGCTAATAACATTTAGGTGATGTTGAAAATCATGTGAGAAGGATCTCTGTAAGCAATAACTCTTTTCGAGGCTTAATATGCTCTGCGTTTGGATGTTCATCTGTTGATCGAGTAAAGCGGCCCTCTGGGCCCTCCGTTCGCTCCTCTCGATTTGGGTAATCAAATACATTGTCCCTATGTTAGCAATAGCAACAGCTAATGTAACACCAAGCGCCTTGCCGGATAGATCGCTTTCATTACGGTAATTCATATAGATAACGCCAATTAACATGTAACTGATTGCAGGGAAAAACAAAGCCATGATCAGCCAGCGGATATGAAGTTGCCTTTCGGTTGTTTTTGAAAAGAGCCGATAGAATAACCAAGATATAAGAACGGAGGTGGATTTGCTCACGAGTCCTGCCGATATGTAAGTATACTTTCTTTGGGTTATACTATCGATACTAATCTCAAATAATATACTTAGTAAGTACATTACTGAGGCATCAACTATAGCAATTGTTACGACGCTAATTGTGACAGCCATGATCCGCCGCTGCAAAAGCCCTTTGTACATTCCAAAAGATACAATGAGGTAGATTAAGGGAGTAAACAGCATGGAAGGGAAATGATTTGTGCCGTATTTTGAATAAATATAAATTGATCCTGTCGAAATGAGAAGAAGCATAAGATGATATGTTTTGAATGGCCTTCTTTGCAAATAGCTTTCACAGAAGAAATAAAAACAAGTCATCTCCATGAGAATCCAAAGTACACTAATGATCTCGGCCATTTAAAAGCCCGCCCTCCCAAAGAAGATATTTTTCTTTTTGCTCTGAATATCTTGCAGCACTTGCTTTTAGGATCATCCCATTATCTAATTCTACTTGATGACATGTATATTTATGTATATGGGCCATGTTTACTAGATAACTCTTGTGGACGCGTAGAAAACCTCGGATAGATAGTTCTTTTTCAATTTTTCCAATAGACCCAATAAAAGTGAGAATTCGATCTTTTTTAGAATTTGGCGTTACAACATGAATTACAACAGAATGTAGTTGTGATTCAAAATACATAATGTTTTGTATGGGAATATCAATTATCTCGCCACTAATTTGAATTTTAATGGTTTCGCTTGCCCTGTTTAGATGCTTTACTGCATGTTCGATATAGATTTTCATCTTATTCGATAACTCGCTCTTAAGTAAGTAACGGAAAGCCTGAACCTCGTAACCTTCAGGTGCATACTCGATATAGTTGGTTAGAAAGATTATTACTGAGTCATGGCGATGCTTCCGCAATCTCTTAGCTATATCTATCCCGTTGTATTGCCTGTCAGAAAAATCAATGTCAAGGATTGCAATATCGCATTGCTCCAGTGTGTCTTCACTTATCTCTTCCCAGCTGGAGAAAGCTAATACTTTGGCTCTTTCATCCATGCCTAGAAAAATGTTGTTCACGTGGTTTTGAAGGCGTGCAAGGAATTCTAAGTCATCATCACATAGGATCACATTGTACATACTCATCACCAGCTCTAATCATAGTATGTGTTTTTTCCTGTGTTGTTTAAGCAGGCTTATGATTCCCAATGGTACACGAAAACCTGAAAAAAGCAAAACCAAAGTGTGGAATACCATTATAATTATGCAAAACATGAAATAATAACAACTATGATGGTGAATTGCATGGTAAGATGAACGTATATAGTTAAGGGGTCTTTTGTATGTACAGTATTGGGGCTCAACTTGCTGAATTGCGCAGGAACAAGGGGTGGACGCAGAGGCAGCTTGCGAAATACCTACACAAGAGTGCCTCTGCAGTCGGCAGTTACGAGCAAGATGTTCAAATGCCTCCAGCCGATGTTCTCATTTCGTTAGCAGAGTTATATCATGTTTCAATTGATAGCCTGTTGGGCTTGGCGGATCAGGAGATGTTTTCCGCAAAAGGGCTGAATGAGCAACAGAGGGATGCTATCGAATTGATATTACACGAATTTCGCAATCCAACCGGGAATGACAAAGAGCTGTCTTCTGCACACCTTAATATTTTGAATGCACTTCTCAGAATTTTCTTGAGTCATTAGTGTAATGAATGGTATGTACCCAGCCGCTCATGCGGCTGGGTGTTTTAATACGCGGGGACGCCGTAGCCGCAGATCTCGTAGTAGCCCACGGTGTACTGCCGCTGCTTGCAGGAGTTGGTCATGTTGCCCTCCAC
>CANQDL010000034.1 GCA_947591105.1 uncultured Oscillospiraceae bacterium | reverse complement strand
CGGACGTGGACTACATAGGCGGGCTTTCCCCGGCCATCTCCATCGACCAGAAGACCACCTCCCGGAACCCCCGTTCCACGGTGGGCACCGTGACGGAGATACACGACTATCTGCGCCTGCTGTGGTCGCAGATCGGCATACCCCACTGTCCCCGCTGCGGCAAGGAGATCCGCCAGCAGACCATCGACCAGATCGTGGATCAGATCATGGAGCTGCCGGAGGGCTCCCGGGTGCAGATCCTCGCGCCGGTGGTGCGGGGAAAAAAGGGAGAGCACCGGAAGATCTTTGAGGACGCCCAGCGCTCCGGCTACGTCCGGGCAAGGGTGGACGGGGATATCTATGATCTGACGGAGAGCATCCCCCTGGACAAGAACAAAAAGCACAACATCGAGATCGTGGTCGATCGCCTGGTGATGCGCGCGGACGTGGTGCGCCGGCTGACCGACTCGGCGGAGACGGCCATGAGCCTGTCCGGCGGCATTGTGCAGGTGGATCTGGCGGGGCAGGAGAAAAACCTCACATTTTCCCAGAACTATGCCTGCGAGGACTGCGGTATCTCCATCGAGGAGATGACCCCGCGGCTCTTCTCCTTCAACGCGCCCTATGGGGCGTGTCCCACCTGTAGCGGCCTGGGCACCATGCTCCGGGTAGACCCGGCGCTGGTCATGCCCAACCCCACGCTCTCCATCATGGACGGGGGCGTGATGGCGTACGGCTGGTCGAACGTGCGGGGGGACTCCATCTGCCGGATGTACTATGAGGCGTTGGCACGTCGGTATCACTTTGATCTGCACGACCCCATCTGCACCCTGCCGGAGGCCGCCGTCAACGCCATCCTCTACGGCACCCATGGGGAGCCGCTGGAGCTGCGGTATGAGCGCGGTTCCGGCTACGGCACCCTGAAAAAGGACTTTGAGGGCATCGTGAACAACCTGGAGCGGCGTTATAAGGAGACCCAGTCGCCCTCCGCCCGGGCGTCCCTGGAGGAGTGCATGGGGGAGTACGACTGCCCGGATTGCCACGGCGACCGGCTCAAGCCGGAGGTGCTGGCCGTGACGGTGGGGGGCTTGAGCATTGCCCAGTTCAGCCGGCTGCCGATCACCCAGGAGCTGGCGTTTCTGGACAGCCTGCGCTTGACGGAAAAGGAGATGCTCATCGCCGACCGGATCCTGAAGGAGATCCGGCAGCGGCTGAGTTTTCTGGTGAGCGTGGGACTGGGATATCTGACCCTGGCCCGGGGCGCGGCCACCCTCTCCGGCGGGGAGAGCCAGCGCATCCGACTGGCCACGCAGATCGGTTCCGCGCTGATGGGGGTGCTGTACGTGCTGGATGAGCCCAGCATCGGCCTGCACCAGCGGGATAACGCAAAGCTTCTGCGCACTCTGCGCCAGCTCACCGACGCGGGCAATACCCTGATCGTGGTGGAGCATGACGAGGACACCATCCGGGCGGCGGATTGGGTGGTGGACATCGGCCCCGGCGCGGGCGTGCACGGAGGCGAGGTGGTGTGCGCCGGAACGCCGGCGGACATTATGGCCTGCAAGCAGTCCGTCACCGGTCAGTATCTGAGCGGGGCGAAGCGGATCGAGATACCGGCCCGCCGCCGGAAGGGAAACGGCCATTTTCTCTCCGTGCGGGGCGCGGCCGCCAACAACCTGAAGGATCTGGACGTGGATATCCCCCTGGGGGCGTTCACCTGCGTCACCGGCGTGTCCGGCAGCGGCAAATCCTCTCTTGTCAACGAGGTCATTGAGAAAAAGCTGGGCGCGGAGCTGAACCGGCGCAAGGTGCGTCCCGGGCGGTGCAGAGCCGTCACGGGCCTGGAGTATCTGGACAAGGTCATCGACATCGACCAGAGCCCCATCGGCCGCACGCCCCGCTCCAATCCGGCCACCTATACGGGCCTGTTCAACGATATCCGGGAGCTTTTTGCCTCCACCCAGGACGCAAAGCTCCGGGGCTATAAGTCCGGCCGGTTCTCCTTCAACGTGAAGGGCGGCCGGTGTGAGGCGTGCTCCGGGGACGGCCTGGTGAAGATCGAGATGCTCTTTCTGCCGGACGTCTACGTGCCCTGCGAGGTCTGCCACGGCAACCGCTATAACCGGGAGACGCTGGAGGTGCGCTACAAGGGCAAGAATATCGCCCAGGTGCTGGATATGACGGTAGAGGAGGCCCTGGATTTCTTCCGCAACCAGGAGGCCATCCGGGCGAAGCTGCAAACTCTGTGGGACGTGGGCCTGGGGTATGTAAAGCTGGGACAGTCCTCCACGACGCTGTCTGGCGGCGAGGCCCAGCGGGTGAAGCTGGCGACGGAGCTTGCCCGCCGGAGCACGGGCAGCACCTTCTACATCCTGGACGAACCCACCACCGGCCTGCACACGGCGGACGTGGCCCGGCTGCTGGACATCCTCCAGCGCCTGGCGGACGGCGGCAACACGGTGCTGGTGATCGAACACAATCTGGACGTGATCAAGTGCGCGGACTATATCATCGACCTGGGCCCGGAGGGCGGCGATGAGGGGGGCGAGCTGGTGTTTGCCGGCACGCCGGAGGCCTGCGCGGCGGACAAACGAAGCTATACGGGACAGTTTTTGAGAAAGGTTTTGGGGAGATAAAAAGCTTATGGATATTGCGGAGATCCTGACGAATATAGGCGTGGGACGGGGCCTGGCCACGCTGGTGGTGTCTATGCTCCCGGTGATCGAGCTGCGCGGCGCGATCCCCATCGGGGCGGGCCTGGGCCTGCCTGTGTGGCAGGCGGCGCTCATCAGCATCATCGGAAATATCCTGCCGGCGCCGTTTATCATCGCGTTCATCCGCACAGTGATGGATTGGCTGCGCACAAAATCCGACCGGGCCCGCCGGCTGGTGGCTTGGCTGGAGTCCAAGGCCACCGGCAAGAAGGCGGACAGGGTGCGCAAGGCGGAGTTTTGGGGACTGCTGCTGTTTGTGGCGGTGCCTCTGCCGGGCACGGGCGCCTGGACGGGGGCGCTGGTCGCGGCGCTGCTGAATATGCGCATGCGCCGGGCCCTGCCGCCCATCGTGCTGGGCGTTCTGATAGCCGGACTCATCGTGTCCCTCGCCACAGCGGGCGTTGTTCAACTGCTGCTCTGACCATGCAGGAGCAGCAGCTGGAAAAACTGGAGGGGCGTGTGGCCTCGGTCATCTATTTCAACGATGACAACGGCTATACGGTCTTGCGTCTGGACGTGGACGACGGCTCCCAGGCCATCGTGGTGGGCTGTATGCCCATGGCGGCGCCGGGGGAGAGTCTGACCGCCTGGGGAAATTGGACACGCCACGCCACCCATGGCGAGCAGTTCAAGGCCGCCTATACAGAGCGGACGATGCCCACCGACGCGGCGTCCATCTACGACTATCTGTCCAGCCGGGTCATCAAGGGCATCGGCCCGGCCACGGCCGCCCAGATCGTGGGAAAGTTTGGCGACGACGCGCTGGACGTGCTGCGGGATCACCCGGAGAAGCTGGCGACGCTGCGGGGGATCAGCCGCCAGAAGGCGGATCAGATGAGCGCCGCCTTCCGTCAGCAGACGGGGATGCGGGCGCTGATGGAATTTCTGGGCAGCGCCGGGATCGCCCCGCTGCTGGCCCTGCGCCTTTACCGCTGCTATGGGGACGACGCGCTCTCCATGGTGGAGCAGAACCCTTACATCCTCTCCAGCGTGCAGGTGGGCGCCTCATTTGCGGAGGCGGACGCGCTGGCGCTGGCCAACGGGATGGAGCAGGACTCCCCGCTGCGGATCGCGGCGGCGTTGCTGTTCGAGCTGCGCCACAACAGCGAAAACGGCCACTGTTTTCTGCCGGTGGACAAGCTCACCGCAGCCACAGCGCAGCTGATCGGCGTGGAACCGGAGCAGGTGGGCGAGGGGTTGGACATCCTGCTGGACGGCGGGGACGTGGTGTGCGAGCCGGTATCCAACGTGACGGCCTGCTACATATCCCAGCTCTATGCCGCGGAGGTCTTTGTGGCCCACCGGCTGCGGCAGATGGCGGATTATACGTATACGACCCGCGCGGTGCGCGTGGAGCGGATCATTGAAAAGCTGGAGGCGGAGCAGGGCTTCCGCTTCGCGCCCCTGCAGCGCCAGACCCTGGACGCCGCCGTGTCCCGGCAACTGGTGGTCATCACCGGCGGGCCGGGGACGGGAAAGACCACCTCCGTGCGGGCGGTGCTGGAGCTTTTTGACACCATGGGACTGGAGACCATGCTGGCCGCGCCCACAGGCCAGGCCGCAAAGCGGCTGTCCGACCTGACGGGCCGGGAGGCCTCCACCATCCACCGGCTGCTGGAGGCAAGCTTCTCCCCGGAGACGGACAGCACCGTCTTCCGGAAAAATGAGAACGACCGCCTGCGCTGCGACGCCCTCATCCTGGACGAGTGCTCCATGGTGGACATGTCCCTGATGCGGGCGGTACTGGCGGCCATCGGGCCGTCGTGCCGGCTGGTGCTGGTGGGGGACGCGGATCAGCTGCCCTCCGTAGGGCCGGGGGCGGTTTTCCGGGACTTGATCCGCAGCGGCGTGGCCCAGACCGTGCGTCTGACAGAGATCTTCCGGCAAAAGCAGGAGAGCCGCATCGTGCTGTGCGCTCACCAGATCAATAGGGGGGAGATGCCGGAGCTGCGCGCCAACACGGCGGGAGTGTACTTTCTCCGCCGCCGGGAGGCGGAGAGCGCGGCGGAGACCATCGTCTCTCTCTGCCAGGAGCGTCTTCCCAAGAATATGGGCGTTGCGCCCGGCCAGATCCAGGTGCTCACCCCCACCCGAAAGGGCGCGGCCGGGACGGAGGAACTCAACCGCCGCCTGCAGCAGGCGCTTAACCCGCCGTCCGTCGGCGGCAAGCAGGAGTTTGCGTTTGCCGGACGGATCTACCGGGAGGGCGACCGTGTGATGCAGGTGCGCAACGACTATGATATCGAGTGGAAGACCGATTCCCTGGAGAGCGGCTATGGTGTTTTCAACGGGGATATCGGATATATCCGGGCCATCGACCCGGGGGCGGAGAGCTTTACGGTGGATTTTGACGGCCGTCTGGCGGTCTACGGATGTGAGCAGGCGTCGGAACTGGATCACGCCTGGGCCACCACCGTGCACAAGTCCCAGGGCAGCGAGTACAGGGCGGTGGTGCTCTCCGCGGTGCGGGCAGCGCCCCAGCTGATGTACAGAAGCCTTCTGTACACCGCCGTCACCAGGGCGGCCGAGCTGCTGGTGATCGTGGGGGACGAGGACGTGATCCGCCTCATGGTGGAGAACGCCCGCCGGGCAAAGCGCTACAGCGGCCTGCGCATCCGCTTGCTTCATGAGGATGAATAAGCTTATCAACTGGTTTCTGGATCTGGTCTATCCCACCCGGTGTATCCTGTGCCGGCGGTTTCTGACGCCGGGCCGGCCGCGCATCTGTCCCGCTTGCCGGGAGCGTATGCCCAGGACGGAGGACGGCGGCCGCCGCAGAGGCGATTTCTTCTCCGAATGCGTCTCGGCGCTGTACTATGAGGGCACGGTGCGTAGGGCCATCCAGCGGTATAAATTCGACGGAGCGCAGGTCTACGACGAGGCCTTTGGAGAGCTTCTCGCCAGCTGTATCTATGAGCATCTGGAGGGGGAGTACGACATCCTCTCCTGGGTGCCTCTTGACGCCGGGCGAAAGCGCAGCAGGGGATACGACCAGGCGGAGCTTCTGGCCCGGGACGCAGGCCGCCGTCTGCGGCGGCAGCCGGTGTCCGTACTGCAAAAAAGGCGGGGCATACGGCCTCAGTCAAAGACAGGCGCCCCGGAAAAGCGCCGGGCCAATATCGCCGGCGCCTACCGTGTGCCTGATCCGGAGCGCATAAAGGGAAAGAGAATTTTACTGATAGACGATATTGTGACCACCGGTTCCACGCTCTCGGAGTGTGCCAAGACGCTGCTTCTGGCAGGCGCGGAGGACGTGCGGTGCGCCACGCTTGCCAGTACCCGATAGGAGGTAATTCCATGCTGTTTTTTGAGAGAGATATCGCCATTGATCTGGGGACGATGACCACGCTCATGTATGTGCGGGGCAGGGGCATCCGCCTGCGGGAGTCATCTCTGGTGGCCATGGACAGCACCAACGGACGGCTGCTGCGGATCGGCGAGGAGGCCAAGAAGATGCTGGGCCGCACCCCGGCAAATATCGTCCCCATCAGCCCCATTGTGGCGGGGGTGATCTCCGACTACGACATGACCGCCCGGATGCTGAAGGAGTTTATCAGCCGTATCACGTCCTTCAGCCTGTTCAAGCCCAGGGTGCTCATCTGTGTGCCGGGCAGCATCACCGGCGTGGAGGAGCGTGCGCTGATCGACGCGGCCATTGAGGCGGGGGCGAGAAAGGTGTACCTGGTAGAGTCGTCTCTTGCCACGGCGGTGGGCGCGGGCATCGACATCAGCAAGGCGGACGGCCACATGATCGTGGACATCGGCAGCGGCACCACCGAGGTGGCCGTGGTGAGTCTGGGCGGCGTGGTGGAGCAGCAGTCGGTCAAGACGGCGGGGGAGGCCTTTGACGAGGCCATCGTCCGCTATGTGCGTAAAAAGCACAATCTGCTGATCGGCGCCAGAACGGCGGAGGAGCTCAAACAGTCCATCGGCTGCGTCTACGCCCGGCCGGAGGTGTCCTATGAGGAGGTCAAGGGCCGCTGCCTGGTGACCGGCCTGCCACGGAGCGTCACCGTCAGCTCCACGGACATGATAGAGGCGCTGGAGGAGCCTATGGCCCAGCTCATGGAGGCCATCCATCTGGTGCTGGAGAGCACCCCGCCGGAGCTGGTGGGCGACGTGTCCCAAAACGGCATCGTCCTGTCCGGCGGCGGGAGCCAGATCTGGGGTCTGGACAAGCTGGTGAGCGAGAAGACGGGCATCGACACCCTTCTGGTGGACGACGCGCTCTCCTGCACCGCCTACGGTGCGGGCCGGATGCTCCAGAATCTGAACGACATGAACGAGGGCATGATCAATCTTGCCCGCCGCCGTCAGATGAAGGGCGCGAGCTGAATCATAAAAGCAGGAGGGAGGCCTCCTGCTTTTTCATTATGTTTTGCTTTCCATCCAGCGGAGAATGTCCCGCCAGACCGTCTGCTTGTCCAGCTCATTGAGGATCTCGTGCCGGGAGCCGGGATAGAGCTTCACGGTCACGTCCTGCATCCCCGCCCGGCGAAAGGCACCGGCCACTTTTTCCACACCCTTGCCGTAGCCGCCCACCGGATCTTCCTCGCCGGCGGCAAACAGTACGGGCAGGGACTTTTTCATCAGCGCCATGTGCCGGCGGCTCCCGATGATCTGCAGGCCCTCCATCATGTCGCGCATAAGTCCCGCCGTGGCGGTAAAGCCGCACAGCGGATCGGCATCGTAAGCGCGGATGACGTCCTCGTCCCTGCAGATCCAGTCGTTGGCGCCGATGGGGTTTTCGACCCGCTTCAGGTAGCTTCCGAAGGCCAGCTTTTGCAGGCGGGGGCTCCGGTAGCCGCTGCCGTGGGCGCTTATCTCCCGCCGGGCCATGAACTTTCCCGCCTGACAGACGATCGCCGGCTGGCGGCCTGTGCCGGACAGCACGCAGCCGTCGAAATCCGCCGGGTGCCAGCCCAGATAGGTGCGGGCGATGAAACTGCCCATGCTGTGGCCGAACAGCACCATGGGAGCCCCGGCAAAGCGCTCCCGCAGAATATCCCGCAGAACCTTTTCATCCTCCACCAGATGCTCCCAGCCCTTTTCCTCGCCGAACCATCCCAGCTCCCGGTCGCTGCCGATACTCTGGCCGTGGCCCAGGTGGTCGTCGCCGGCCACGGCGCAGCCGTTTTCTGCCAGGAAACGGGCAAAAGCGTCATAGCGGCCGATGTGCTCCGCCACGCCGTGCACAAGCTGCACCACCCGGCGCACGGGGCCGTCGGGCAGCCATTGGCGGCAGTGGATCGTATGCGCCCCGTCGGTGGAGGGGAAGGAGAAATCGCTTGCTTGTACCATGGAAAACCGCCTTTCTGTGTGTTATAATCATGTGGAAAGCTTCATGACCAGATTTTACATCATTCAACACAGACCGTCAACAAGGAGGCAGCCCTATGAACGGATATGTGATCGCCCTGGATCAGGGCACCACCAGCTCCCGCGCCATCATCTTCGACCAGCAGGGGAACATCGTCTCCCAGGCCCAGTACCCCTTTACCCAGTACTACCCCTCCCAGGGCAAGGTGGAGCACGACCCGATGGAGATCCTGCAAAGCCAGTTCCACGCCCTTGGCGCCGCCTTTGAGCGCTCAGGACTGTCCGCGGCGGACATTCTGGGCATCGGCATCACCAACCAGCGGGAGACGACCATCATATGGGACAGGCATACGGGAGAGCCGGTTTACAACGCCATCGTCTGGCAGTGCCGGCGCACGGCCTATCTTGTGCAGCAGATGATCGCGGACGGCTTGACGGACGATATCCGCCGGATCACCGGTCTTGTGCCCGATCCCTACTTCTCCGGCACAAAGATCGAGTGGATACTCAACAACGTACCTGGAGTCCGCGCCAGGGCGTACCGGGGAGATCTGATGTTCGGCACGGTGGACAGCTGGCTCATCTGGAACCTGACGGGACGGCACGTGACGGACTATTCCAACGCCTCCCGCACCATGCTCTTTGACATCCACCGGCTCCAGTGGGATCCGGGCCTGTGCGATATAATGGACGTGCCCATGTCCATGCTGCCCCATCCCATGCCCAACGCCGTGGAATACGGCCGCGTCCGGCGGGGGATACCGGGTCTGGAGAAGCTGGAAGGCGTGCCGGTGTGCGGTGCCGCGGGCGACCAGCAGGCCGCCCTGCTGGGACAGGGCTGCATCCGGCCGGGCCAGGCGAAAAATACATACGGTACCGGCTGCTTTACGCTGATGAACGTGGGCCCCGAGGCGCCCAGAAGCCAGACAAGTCTTCTGACCAGCGTGGCTTGGCAGATCGGCGGTCAGACGACCTACGCAGTGGAGGGTAGCGTTTTCAACGCCGGCTCTTCCATCCAGTGGCTGCGGGACGAGCTGGGGCTCATCGCCACGGCCCATGAGTGCGACGAGCTGGCCGAGACGGTGCCGGACACCTGCGGAGCCTATTTCGTCAGCGCCTTCACAGGGCTTGGCGCGCCCTGGTGGGATCCCTACGCCAGGGGCGCGCTGGTAGGCGTCACCCGGGGCACCGGCCGGGCCCATATCTGCCGGGCGGTGCTGGAGGGCATCGCCTACCAGGTGGCCGACCTGCTGGAGCTGATAGAGAAGGAGGGAAATCACCAGATGGACGTGCTGCGCGTGGACGGCGGCGCGGCTGTGTCCGATTTTCTCATGCAGTTTCAGGCGGACGTGCTCCAGCGGCCCATCGACCGGCCGGCCAGCGTGGAGACCACGGCCATGGGCGCGGCGTTTCTGGCGGGGCTGTCCGCCGGGCTGTGGACGGATCTCTCCCAGGTGCAGCAGCTGCGCCACACCCAGAGGCGCTTCGAGCCGGCCATGGCCCCTGAGGACGCCAAGTATCTGCTGGACGGCTGGCACAAGGCCGTGGAGCGGGCCAAAAGCTGGGTTCGGTGATCGGTGCGGCAGCATAAAACATCCCGGAAAGCAGACGCTTTCCGGGATGGCTCTCTGTATGGATATTTACACGATGCCCTGGGCCATCATGGCCTCGGCAACCTTCAAAAAACCGGCGATGTTGGCGCCCACCATCAGGTCGCCGGGACGGCCGGACTGGACGGAGGCGTCGTAGCAGGCCGCGTAGATGTTCTTCATGATGGAGTGCAGCCGCTCGTCAACCTCTTCGAACGACCAGGAAAGGCGCATGGAGTTCTGGGTCATCTCCAAGCCGGAGGTAGCCACGCCGCCGGCGTTGGAGGCCTTTCCGGGGCTGTAGAGCAGACCATTCTGCTGCACCACGGCGATGGCCTCTGGGGTCAGGGGCATGTTGGCGCCCTCGAACACGCCGATAGCGCCGTTGGCCACCAGCGCCTTGGCCCCTTCCTCGTCCATCTCGTTCTGGGAGGCGCAGGGCAGGGCGATGTGGCACTTCACGTTCCAGATGTTCCGGCAGCCCTCCTGGTACTGGGCGCTGGGCACCTCGTCGGCGTAGACGCTGATCCGGGCCCGGCGTCGCTGCTTGATGTCGAACAGCACCTTCAGATCGATGCCGCTGGGGTCGTATACGTAGCCCTGGGAGTCGCTCATGGCAACCACCTTGCCGCCCAGCTGATAGCACTTTTCCGCGGCGTACTGGGCCACGTTGCCGGAGCCGGAGATGACCACGGTCTTGCCCTCAAAGCTCTCGTTTTTCTGGTTTTTCAGCGCCTCGGCTGCATAGTAGCAAAGGCCGTAGCCCGTGGCCTGGGTGCGGGCAAGAGAGCCGCCGAAGGTCAGGCCCTTGCCGGTGAGCACGCCGGCCTCGAAGCGGTCGACGATGCGCTTATACTGTCCGTAAAGATAGGCCACCTCCCGGCCGCCCACGCCGATATCGCCGGCGGGGGTGTCGGTAAACTGGCCGATGTGCCGGTAGAGCTCCGTCATAAAGCTCTGGCAGAAGCGCATGACCTCGCCGTCGCTCTTTCCCTTGGGGTCGAAGTCAGAGCCGCCCTTGCCGCCGCCCATGGGCAGGGTGGTGAGGGAGTTTTTCAGCGTCTGCTCAAAGCCCAAAAACTTGATGACCGACAGATTCACGGACGGGTGAAAGCGCAGCCCGCCCTTGTAGGGGCCGATGGCGGAGTTATACTGCACCCGGTAGCCCCGATTGACCCGTACGGTACCGGAATCGTCCACCCAGGGGACACGAAATTCCACCACGCGCTCCGGCTCCACAAACCGCTCAAGCAGCCCGGCCTTCTCCCACTCGGGATGCTGATCCACCACCAGCTCCAGAGACTCAAATACCTCCTGCACCGCCTGGAGAAATTCCGGCTCATGGCCGTCCCGGCGGCATACGTCCTCGTAGACCCTCTTCAGATATGTGTTCGTGATCATATCGCATCTCCTGTAAATTAGATTTGCGCAGTTTGGATTTATGTAAGTATATCATGTCTCTACCCCACGGACAAGGGGGAAGCCGGACTGTTTGGGCAAAATTCGCCGCTTAGGACAAATGGGGCGGCGCGAAATTGGCGCTTTGTGTCGAATCAAGACAATCTGTAGCGGCATATCCTGCTTTATGGGGGGTGAAGAGGAATGCTGTCTGCCACATTTATGCTGCTGGTCTCCAGCGCGCTGCTGATGCTGCGGGTGGGGGACAACGGCTCCTCCTTCCCGCGGCCGCTGAAGGCCCAGGAGGAGCAGCAGTACATACAGCGGGCCATGGAGGGGGATCTGGAGGCCCGCAACAAGCTCATCGAGCACAATCTGCGCCTGGTGATGCACATCATCAAAAAGTACTACACAAACAGCGCGGACACAGAGGATCTGGTGTCCATCGGCACGATCGGGCTCATCAAGGGGGTGTCCACCTACCGCCCGGACAGGGGCGTGCGCCTGGCGACCTACGCCTCCAAGTGCATTGAGAATGCTATCCTCACACCATAGCAAAAGCGCCTGTCCGCTCCTTGTGGGGGACAGGCGCTTTGCCGGATATGTCAGGCGCGCTTTTCCGTGTGGAGAGAGCGGCCGATGGCGATGCGCTTCCAGCGGCCGGAGTGATACCGCAGCGCCATGAGCACTGTGCGCAAACACTGGTCGGACACCAGGGCGATCCAGGCGCCCCACAGACCCAGGTGCAGTACGTTCACCAGGAAGATGCACAGGATGGCCCGCACGCCCAGTACGGTGACCGCCATCACCACCGCGGGAAAGCGGGTGTCGCCCGCGCCCCGCAGACCGCCGGCCACAATGAATTGGTCGGCCTGGAAGGGCTGGCTGGCGGCCAGAAGGATGAGGATCGGCGCGCCCATGTCGATGATCTCCGGGGAATTTTTGAAAAGACCGATGATCTGGCGGTTGAAGAGCACCATCAGCGCCATCATCAGAAAGGACGAGGCCACGCCCAGATCCCGGGTCTTGCGCATATACACGGCGGACATGTCATACCGCCGCTTGCCGATGGACTGACCCATCAGCGTGGTGGCGGCGTTGGCGAACGCCTGACCCATCATAAAGGTCATGGTCTGCACGTTCATGCACACCTGATGGGTGGCAAACACCGTGTCGCCCAGGCCGGTCACCTGCTGGGTATAGATGATGATGCCCGCCCGGAGAAAGAGCTGTTCCATCATGGAGGGCACGCCGATGCCCACCACCCGGCCCATCAGACGCCGGTCAAAGGTGAACTTCTCCTTGAAGTCCAGATAGACGTAGTGCTTTTTGCCCAGCGCCACGGCCATGGCAATGCCAAAGGCCGCCGTCTGGCCGATGATGGTGGCCCAGGAGGCGCCCGCCACACCCAACTTGGGCACGCCGAAGTGGCCGTAGATCATGATGTAGTTGAAGAACAGGTTGATGACGTTGGCCAGGGTGTTGTAAAGCATGGGGGTACGGGTGTCGCCGATGCCCCGCAGCGCCGCCGTGACGGTGATTCCCAGGCACAGGGGGATGAAGCCGTACATCTGGATGTTCAGATAGGCAACGCCCTGGGAGATGGTTTCCTCCGAGATACCGGAGCCGCCCATAAAGCGGATCATGGGCTCGCAGAAGAGCAGGCCCAGCACCATGAACAGCGCCGACATGACGGCGTTGAGAAGCATGGCGTGCTTGAACACCCGGTTGGCGCCCAGCCGATCCTGCTGGCCGCGGAAGCGGGCGACCATGGCCGTGGCGCCCACGTTCATGGCCTGGATCATGGTCATGAGCAGAAACTTCGGCTGCGTGGCAAGCCCCACGGCGGCAAGGGCGTTGATGCCCTCCTGGCCGGGGAGACGGCCCACCATCACCTGGTCGGCCATGCTCGTCAGCTGGGTGAGGATGAGCTCCACCAGGCTGGGCCAGGCGATCAAAATCACGTCCCGGTAGAGGCTCCTGTTGGAGACGCCCTCCGGCACGCGTATCCGGCCGACCTTCCCCGTGGCGTCGGGGGAGTCCGCCTCCCCGTAGGGCAGGTCGTCCAGAACGGTATATACGGTTTTACCCTCCAATCGGCTCTTGCTGTCCGTATATCTCACACCCTTTTATATATGGTCGAATCATATTTAATTTTAGAGCGATTCTCCCGGGCTGTCAATATGCGTACTCCATAGAATCTGCAGAGGGAAACCGGGTGTCATTCTGTCAAATTCTGATAGTTTTTTCGGCCGCATTGCGGGGCGGGCGCGTCCATATACTCCTACAGGGCCAAAGGCAAGGGGGAGAGGCGGATGCAGTCCGGCCGATACATAGCGATATACTCCCGAAAATCCAGGTTCACCGGCCAGGGAGAGAGCGTGGAAAACCAGGTACGGCTGTGCAGGGAATATATCGCCGCGCATTTTGCAGACGTGCCGCCGGACAGGGTCGCCGTATACGAGGACGAGGGGTTCTCCGGCGGGGATCTGCAGCGGCCGGCCTTCCGGCGGATGATGGACGCCGCCGTGGCCGGGCGGCTCTGCGCCGTGGTGGTGTACCGCCTTGACCGGATCAGCCGGAACATCGGGGATTTCTCCGCCCTCATCGAGACGCTCGCCCGGCTGGGGATCGCGTTCGTCTCCATCCGGGAGCAGTTTGACACCTCCACCCCCATGGGCAGGGCCATGATGTATATCGCCTCCGTGTTCTCCCAACTGGAGCGGGAGACCATTGCCGAGCGCATCCGGGACAATATGCGTCAGCTTGCCAAAACGGGCCGCTGGCTGGGGGGCGTCACCCCCACAGGCTACGCCTCCGAGAGCGTAAAGTCCCTCACCCTGGACGGCCGGACGAAGCGGGCATGCCGGCTGCGTCTCATCCCGGCGCAGGCCCAGACGGTAAAGACCATATACGAACTCTTTTTGCAGACCCGCTCCTTGGCGGCGGTGGAGGATGCCCTGGCCCAGCAGGGCGCGCTTACGAAAAACAGCCGGCCGTATGGGCGGTTCGCCATTCGGGCGATCCTGCAAAACCCGGTGTATCTCATCGCCGACCGGGCGGCCTACGACTATTTCTCGTCCCAGGGCGCGGAGATCTTCTGCGGCGAGGCCGCTTTTGATGGGCAGCACGGCATGCTGGCGTATAACCGCACCGAGCAGAAGAAAGGCCGCTCCACGGTGTATCTGCCGGTGCGGGACTGGATCTTGTCGGTGGGGCAGCACCCGGGGATCATCCCCGGCGGCCAGTGGGTGCAGGTACAGCAGATCCTGGAGGGCAACCGGGCCAGACACCGCTCGTACCGGGAGCCGCCACTCTGTGAGGATAGCAAATGAGATCCTCATGCACTTTCGCGGACAGAAGAAATCCGCCGGCGACGTGTCCCTGTCGGACGCGCTGGACGCGGACGGCGAGGGGGAGGGCCTGGCGCTGCTGGACACCATCGCCTGCGACCAGGATATGCTGGAGGAGCTGTCCCGGCGGGAGGCAGCCGAGCAGGTGCGCCGGGCGGTGGACACGGTTCTGGAGGGGCGGGAGGCGCAGATCATCCGCCTGCGGTACGGACTGGACGGCGCGCCGCCCATGCCCCAGCGGGAGGTTGCCGACCGGATCGGCATCAGCCGCTCCTATGTGTCCCGGATAGAAAAAAGAGCGCTGGGAAAGCTGCGGGGGAGGTTCGATCCCTGAATGGGACAAAATATTGTGGAATAATCCGCCGCCAACACACAAATAATTGATAAAGAATGCAAAAAAGTCTTGATTTATGCGTTGGGCTGTGGTATATTCATAAAAGCAAATGCTTTTTCCTGGAGTGGGGTCTTGTCCCACTCTTTTTCTTGATGAAAAAGAAATTGTCAGAAATTGGAAATTATTATGAACCGTATTGAAAAAACCGTATGGGACTTGGCGCTGCCGGTGGTGCAGCAGGCCGGGCTGGAGCTGTGGGACGTGGAATACGTCACCGAGGCCGGTCAGCGGTATTTGCGTCTTTACCTGGACGGGCCGGAGGGCGTGGATCTGGACGCCTGCGAGAGGGTGTCCCGGGCCATGGATCCCATCCTGGACGAGGCCGACCCGGTGCCGGACAGCTACGTTTTCGAGGTGAGCTCCGCCGGGTGCGAGAGGGCGCTCAAGCGTCCGGGTGACTTTGCCCGCTTTATGGGCTCCACCGTGGAGGTAAAGCTTTACAGCAATCTGGACGGGGCCAAGCAGTGGATCGGAACGCTGGTGGATTATTCCGACGGAGACGTGACCATCGACTGCGGCGGCCAGCGCCGTTTTACAAAGCAACAGATCGCCAGCGTCAGGCTGCGCGTGGAAATATGATCGGAGGACAGATACAATGAATGCCGAGTTTTTTGCCGCCATTGAGGATCTGGAACGGGAAAAGGGGATCCCCCGGGAATATATGTACGACAAGATCTATCAGGCCATGCTGGCCGCGTTCCGGAAGGACAACCCGGACGCGTCGGACAACGTGGTCATCGAGATGGACGAGGACAAGAAGAAGATCGAGATGTACGTCATCACCAACGTGGTGGAACAGGTGGAGAACCCCGCCGTGGAGATGACGCTCGAGCAGGCCCAGAAGATCTCCAAGCGGGCCAAGGTGGGCGGCCAGATCCGCGTGCCGGTGAACACCAAGGAGCTGGGACGTATCGCCGCCCAGAACGCCAAGCAGGTCATCATCCAAGGCATCCGCGAGGCGGAGCGTGGACTGATCTATGACGAGTTCACCTCCCGTGAGCATGAGATCCTCACCGGAGAGGTGGCCCGCATCGACCCGCGCACCGGCAACATCTCCATGAAGATCAGCTCCAATGCGGAGTATACCGACGCGCTTTTGAGCGTGAACGAGCAGATCCGGGACGAGGTGCTGGTGGAAGGCCAGCGGGTGAAGGTATACGTGATCGAAGTGCGCAAGTCCTCCCGCGGGCCCCAGGTGCTCATCAGCCGCACCCACCCGGTGCTGGTCAAGAGGCTCTTTGAGCTGGAGGTGCCGGAGATCGCCGACGGCACGGTGGAGATCATGTCCATCGCCCGTGAGGCGGGCTCCCGCACCAAGATGGCCGTTTGGAGCACCGCGCCGGACGTTGACCCCATCGGCGCCTGCGTAGGGCCCCGGGGCGGCCGCGTGTCCAGCATCGTGGACGAACTGGGCGGCGAGAAGATCGACATCGTCAAGTACAGCGAGATCCCCGAGGAGTATGTGGCCGCGGCCCTGTCTCCGGCGGAGGTGATCAGCGTATATATGGACGAGGAGGGCAAGTCCTGCCGGGTCATCGTGCCCGACAACCAGCTGTCCCTGGCCATCGGCAAGGAGGGGCAGAACGCCCGCCTGGCCGCCAAGCTGACCGGGATCAAGATCGACATCAAGCCCGAGAGCGAGGACTGAAGACCGTGACAGAGCCTGTGCGTATGTGCGTCGGATGCCGCAATCACGCCCCGAAAAAGGAGCTGATCCGCATTGTGCGCACCCCGGAGGGAGATATTGTGGCCGACGCCCGGGGCAAAGCCTCCGGACGCGGGGCCTATATCTGCCGAAAGGCGGCGTGTTTGGAGAAGGCGCGCAAGAGCCGGGCGCTGGAGCGGATGCTGAACGCCGCCATAAGCCCCCAGACCTACGAGGCGCTGGCGGCGGCAGTCGAGGCGGCGGATGAATAAGGCCCTGGGCTATCTGGGCCTGGCGGCGAGAGCCGGTCAGGTGTGCGTGGGCGCGGAGGACTGCGCCAAGCAGCTGCGCCGGCGCCGGGGCGGTCTGGTGATCGCGGCGGCGGACGCGTCGGCCCGCACGCTGGAACAGGCCCGGCAGGTCTGCGCCGGCAGGAACGTGCCGCTGCTGTCCACGGCCTACACGAAGGCGGAACTGGGCCATGCGGTGGGCAGAGCGACCCCCGTGGCGCTGGCCTACGTCTTTGACGAGAACCTGGCCAGGGCGTTCGCGTCGGCCGCCCAATTGGATCGAGAACAGGAGGAGCGAGTATGAGCAGCTTAGTGAAATACCGAGTGCATGAGGTGGCGAAGGATTTCGGCGTCCCCTCCAAGGTCATTGTGGAGATATTGACCCAGTACGCTTCCGCTCCCAAGAACCATATGCAGGTTCTTGAGGACGAGGAGTTGAGCATTATCTTTGAGTATCTGACCCAGCACAACCAGGTGGAGAGTATCGCGGAGATATTCGCGGATACGGCCAAGACGGAGGCCCCCGCTCCCCAGAAGCAGTCCAAGTCCCCGGCCGGGGGAGAGAAGAAGCCCGCCCAGAGCGAGCCCGCTGCCGCGCCTCAGCCGCCGAAGCAGCCCAAGCCTGAAAAGCCGCACGTTCCACGGCAGATGCCCGAGAAGAAGGTGGTGGACACCAGGGGCAGCGCCGCCACCAACCTCTCCAAATACGACGAGCGCTTCGACCGTATGGCCGGCGATAAGGCCGAGAAGATGAAGCGCGGCAAGGAGAAGATCGGCAACCGGAACAAGCAGCGCCAGAACACCGCCGCCGCCAGCGCCAAGCGCCGGCAGGAGGAACGGGACAAGATGCAGCGGCTCCAGTTCGAGATCGCCAAAAAGGCCCCCACCCGGGTGCAGATCCCGGACGAGATCTCCGTGCAGGAGCTGGCCGTGCGCATGAAAAAGAGCGGCGCCGAGGTCGTGCGCAAGCTCATCAAAATGGGCGTGATGGCGGGACTGCCCGACGTGATCGACTTTGACACGGCCGCGCTCGTGGCCATGGAGTTCAACTGCAAGATCGAGCACGAGGTGGTCGTGACCGTGGAGGAGCGGCTCATCGACGACCATGTGGACACCGACGAGGAGCTGGCGCCCCGGGCCCCCGTGGTGGTGGTCATGGGCCACGTGGATCACGGCAAGACCTCGCTGCTGGACTATATCCGCAATACGAAGGTAGCCGCGGGAGAGGCCGGCGGCATCACCCAGGCCATCGGCGCCTATGTGGTGGACATCGGCGGCAATCCGATCACCTTCCTGGACACCCCCGGCCACGAGGCGTTCACCTCCATGCGCGCCAGAGGCGCCATGGTGACGGACGTGGCCATTCTGGTGGTGGCCGCCACGGAGGGCATCAAGCCCCAGACCGTGGAGTCCATCAACCACGCCAAGGCCGCCAATATCCCTATCGTGGTGGCCATCAACAAGATGGATATGCCCGGCGCCAATCCGGATCGGGTCAAGCAGGAGCTGACCGAGTACGAGCTGGTGCCCGAGGAGTGGGGCGGGGAGACCATCGTCTGCCAGATCTCCGCCAAGACTGGCGACGGGGTGGACAATCTTCTGGAAATGCTGGCTCTCCAGACGGAGATGCTTGGTCTGCGGGCCAACCCCAACCGGGCCGCCAGCGGTACCGTCATCGAGGCGCGCCTGGACAAGGGCCGCGGCCCCATCATGACCGTTTTGGTGCAAAACGGCACCCTCCATCAGGGGGATGTGATCATCGCCGGCACGGCGGTAGGACGCGTACGCACCATGATTAACGACAAGGGCCAGCGCGTCACCGAGGCCGGCCCCTCCGTGCCGGTGGAGATCGCCGGTATGAGCGAGGTGCCCAACGCGGGCGATACCTTCAACGCCGTGGCCGACGAGCGGATGGCCCGGGAGCTGGTGGAGGAGCGCAAGGCCAAGGAAAAGCTGGCCGCCAACACCGCCCCCAAGAAGGTGTCTTTGGACGATCTCTTCGCCCGGATCCAGGAGGGCGAGATGAAGGACTTCAACATCATCGTCAAGGCCGACGTGAAGGGCAGCGCCGAGGCGGTGAAGGC
>CANQDL010000033.1 GCA_947591105.1 uncultured Oscillospiraceae bacterium | reverse complement strand
TCCATCACCCAGGGCCGCGGCTCCTTCACCCTGGACTTCATCCGCTACGACGAGACGCCCATGAACGTCCAGCAGAAGATCATCGAGGAGGCCAAGGCCCAGGCCGCCGAGTGAGCCTCAACACAGACTAATACCTCTCAAGGGGAAGCGGATGCTTCCCCTTGGGTTTGGATAGGGAGAGATGGATATGCACAAGAGCGTTTTGCCCCGGGTGATCCTGGCCCTGCTGCTGGTACTGGTGATCGCCGCGTCCGCCATACTGGTGTGGCTTCTTGTCGCGCCGGACGCCGCCGTGACCCTCGGCTTTGTCCCGGCCCCGACTGCCCCGCCGTCCCCCGCTCCGCCCACGCCGGGCATCGAGCCCACCGCCACGCCGGAGCCTACGCCGGAGCCCACACCGGAACCCACGCCCTCCCCCACGCCGGAGCCCACGCCCATTCCCGTGGAGCTTGGCGAGACGGAGGACATGGGCGAGGATTATATCAGCAGGATCGTCTTTCTGGGCGACAGCACCACCTACGGTCTGGGCGCATACAACGTGCTGCCCTTCACCCAGATCTGGACGGACTCCATCGGCACCATGAGTCTTTTCAACTGGGAGATCGACCCCATCGCCTACTACGACCCGGCGAACCCCTATAACGCCGAGAGTCTCTCCATCCCCGACTGCGCCGCCCGGCGCAAGCCCGAGTATCTGATGATCACCCTGGGCATCAACGGCATCGCCCTGCTGGACGAGACCCAGTTCCGGGACTATTACGTCCGCATGGTGCAGGCCATACAGCAGGCCAGCCCCGACACCAAGATCATCTGCCAGTCCATCTTCCCGGTGATCGACAGCCGCGTTCCCAACGGCATCAGCAGCGAGAAGGTGAACATCGCCAACCAGTGGATCTATGACATGGCGGGCCAGCTGGGCGTACGGTACCTCAACTCCCACGACGTGCTTATGGACGAGACCGGGCAGCTCAGCACCGCCTACACGGACGACACCGCCATGGGCATCCATCTCAACACCAACGGCTTTGAAGTCCTGCTGAACAACATCCGCACCCACGGCTATCAGTGACGCCGCGCCCCACCGGCCCACACCGCCCCACAAGGAAGGAGACCACATGAACGGAAGAACCAGAGAGGGCTTTTACGCACTCTGGACCATAGCCATATTGATATGTCTGGCTGTGTGCATTTTCGTGCTGGCCTGGGTCTCCATCGCCGACGGCGGCACAGTGGCCCAGGACGCCGCGTTTGCCGACGCCCAGCCCTCGCCCAGCGACGCCGCCCAGCAGGACGGCGCGTCCGACGCGGGATCTGACGTGGTGCTCCCCGGCGACGGCATGACCGCCGCCCAGGACGGCGCGGGGCAGGATGGAACCGAACCGGCCCAGGACGGCACTGTCCCCGCCCAGGAGAGCACGGCTCCCGTCCAGGACGCCACGGTTCCCCAGCAGAACGTCACCCCCGTGTCCACCGTCCTGAACCAGACCATCGACATGGGCATGGACTACCAGAACCGGCTGGTATTTCTCGGCGACAGCACCACCTATGGGCTCTATTCCTACGGCGTGCTGCCCCATCACCAGGTATGGACGCCCGCCAGCGGCACCTTGAGCCTGTTCAACTGGGCCGTGGAGACCATCGACTACTACACCGCCGACTCCGCCCTCTCCCAGTCCCTGTCCATCTCCGACTGCGCGGCGACGGCCCAGCCGGAATACCTGGTCATCACCCTGGGCCTCAACGGCATCTCCATTCTGGACGAGACCCAGTTCAAGGAATACTATACCGGCCTTGTCCAGGCCATCCAGGCCGCCAGTCCCAACACAAGGATCATCTGCCAGTCCATCTACCCGGTCATCGACGCCAAGACCACGGACGACATCAAAAACGAGAAGATCAAGGCCGCCAACGGCTGGATCCTGGACGTGGCCACCCAGACGGGCACGTGCTATCTGAACACCTACGACCAGCTGACCGACGACAGCGGAAATCTGGCAGCCCAGTACATCGACGACGACAGCGACGGCATTCACATGAACGCCAACGGCTACAACGCCATTCTGGAGGTCGTCCGCACCCACGCCTGGCAGTAAAAACTGGAGCGTGACGAGAATATGCGTACACATTCCCGGCGCCGATCCGGCGCAAGATCCCCGGCCATGACCGCGCTGCTGTGCGTGACGCTGATCGCGGCGCTGATCCTGGCGGTCTATCTGCTGGCCGTCCGGCCAGAGCGCGCCGCCCAGAGCGCGGCCGCCCCCTCCCCCGTCCCCACGCTCACCCCGGAGCCCGCCCCCACGGCCGAGCCCACGCCCACGCCGCTGCCCGATTTCTTCCTCACCGAGACGGCGGACGCGGGGCAGGATTACATCGACCGGATGGTGTTCATCGGCAACAGCATCACCTACCGCATGGCCACCGAGTACACCATCCCCTTCACCCAGGTGTGGGTGTGCCGCCTGGGCACCATCTCCCTGGGTAACTTCTTCCTGAACAAGATCAACTACTATCCCCCGGAAGACCCGGACAACCCGGTGGAGCTGTCCCTGGCCGACTGCGCCGCCCGGCGCAAGCCCGAGTACGCGGTCATCACCCTGGGCACCCACGACGCCAGCGTCACCCCGGAGGATCAGTTCAAGTCCCTCTACACCCAGATCATCGACACCATCCGCCAGGCCAGTCCCGACACCAAGATCATCTGCCAGTCCATCTTCCCCGTCAACGAGGCGGCCATTGATCCCAATGAGAGGATCACCAACCCGGACATCGTCACCGCCAACGGCTGGGTCATGGACATCGCCCAGGCCACCGGCTCCAAGTACCTGAACACCTACGAGGTGCTGGCGGACGCCAACGGGAGCATGATCGCCGATTACGCGCCCTGGGACGGCATCCACCTGTCCACCGCCGGCTTCAACGCGGTCTTTCAGTACATACGCACCCACGCCTGGCAGTAAATTTCAGCGGCGCCCCGGTTCACCCGGAGCGCCGTTGACCTTTTCCCGCCCCGGCGCATACAATGGCCGGGAGGGTAACCATGGACAATATCATCAAGGAGAGCCTGACCGGCTTTGAGGACGTGTGGCAGCGGGTCACAGGCCGGGACACGCCCCAGCCGCCGGAGAGCGCGTATTCCCAGGAGGACAGTCTGCTTCTTCTCATCCACGAGGAGATCTGCGCCGCCGCCGGGGCAACGGCCCTGGCCCGGATGTTCCAGGGCGACGGCCGGGCGCTGCTGCTGCGCCACGCCGCCGACGCCAAGCGCCACCTGCGCCGGCTCCGGGCGGAGTACTTCATCACCACCGGCCTGACGGCCGCCTCCAACGGGGACTGCCGGGCCGTGGGGGGAAAGCTCGCCAGCCTGCGGGACGCTTTTCTCGCCGCCGGCCAGCTGGCCGGCAGGTATGAGATGGCCGCCGGACAGACGGACTGCCCGGAGCTGGCAGAGGCCTTCGGCGCCTTCGCCGCCGACGAACGCCGCCGGGCCCAGGAGCTGCGCGCGCTGCTCATCGACAGCTTTTGAGAGTGTCGGGGACGCCGCCCCCACAAGAAAGTGGGTCATTCCGGCCTTGCGCCGGAATGACCCATTTGCATTGCCCGCCGGGATCGGACTGTTCCCCCGGCACTTACGATTTTGGCTCTGGTTTTTCCCGCACCACCATTCCGTCCTGAACGCGATACACCACATTGCAATGTTCGATCGCCGACAGGCGGTGAGAGACGATGATGAGCGTCTTCTTTCCCTGCAGCCGGAAGATGGAGCGCAGCACCGTGGCCTCCGTTTCCAGATCCAGCGAGGATGTCGCCTCGTCAAACACGATCAGGTCCGGATCCTGATACATGGCCCGGGCCAGGCCCAGGCGCTGCCGTTCGCCGCCGGAGAGCCGGATGCCGCGCTCGCCTATCTGCGTGTCCAGGCCCTCGGGAAGTCCCCGTATCATCCGGGCCAGATCCGCCTGTTCCAAGGCCTCCCACACGCGGCCGTCGTCCGTCTCGCCCAGTTCCTGGCCCATGGCCACATTGCTGCGGACGGTGTCATCCAGCAAAAACGTGTCCTGGGGCACATAGGCCACCCCTTGCAGATAGCTCTCCGCGCACTGACCAATGGGTATCCCGTCGATAAGCACCTGGCCCTGCTCCGGCGTCAGCAGGCCCAGCAGTATGTCCAGCAGCGTGGTCTTTCCCGCTCCCGAGGGGCCGACGATGCCCACCGACGTGCCCGCCCCGATCTCCATATCCACGTCCCGCAGCACGGGATTCGGCCGGCCCTCGTAGCAATACGATACGCGCCGCAGGGCGATGCCCTCTCGGACAGCCACCTTAGTCTGGTGATCCTGCGCCTCCGCCTGGGGCGCGGTCTCCTCCATTGCCAGACGGATCGCCTCCACGGAGGGCTTCGCGTAATTGATCTCCGTCAGACTGGCATTGATCCGGCTGCACGCGGGCAAGAGGCGCAGGGCCGTCCAGGCCAGGGCGGTAAGGCTGGGCAGATAATCCAGCAGATCTCTTCCGCTCCGCACGAAGAAGAAGATATACAGCAGCACGGTGAGCACCATGACGCTTTCGATGCACAGCGTTGGCAGCTTGATCCAAAACTGCCGCAGATAATCGGAGCGCGCGCACTCCGCGCTGGCCGCGGCAAAGTGCCCCGCGAAGGCGTCCTCATGGCGTCCGATCTTGATGTCCTTGATCCCGCCAACGATGTGATGCAGCCATTTCCAGCGCCGGCGGTTCGCGTCCCGCTGCCGCTGGGACGCGCCCCGTATGGGCCGCATCAGGATCACGCGGACCAAAACGGTCAGCGCGGCGATTCCCGCGGTCAGACACAGCGTCATAGCCGCGTCGATCAGCAGCAGGCACACGCCCATCCCCAGCACCACCAGCGCCTCCATGAGCATCTCCATATAGGCGTTGATCCCCGCGGCGAACTGGAACGTGTCCTGCCCCAGCAGGTTTTCCAGCTCCGCCGTGGTGTGCCGGGTGAAAAAGGGGTACGGGCTGTGGACGATGCGCCGGCACAGGCGGGTAGACACCTCATGGCGCGTGGTGCGGACGAATTTCGCCACCATGTAGTTTTCCCAGGCCAGATAGGGCAGCTTGAAGGCGTACAACGCGATCAGCGCCAGCAGGATCACCGTCATCAGCGACTGCTCCGAGCCCAGATGCAGCGCGCCCCGCAGCCACACCATGACCGGGTTTTCCCCCATCCACACGCTGTCCGACACGGCGGCGCAGACCGACACCACCATCGAAAGTCCCGCTATCTCCAGCAGGGAGGCCAGCAGCATAAGGGGGATCAGCGCCAGCATCTGGTTTCTTCGTTTTGGGCCTATCAGGGCAATGATCGTTTTGAGCATTCCATATCCTCTCCCTGTCCGGCAGTTCCGTTGTCGCTCCCGCTGGAAAGGCATATCTCCCGCAGGATCTTAAAAGTCCGTCCGCCGTTTACAAACACCGCCCGGCCCAGCCGGTACACCCAGTACAGGGGCATGATCCATCCGTGCTGATAGGCGAAGGGCACGTTGACCCTGTACCACTCCCGATCCGGGAACAGCTGCCCCAGCAGATATTTTGCCTTGGTGCGGCCGTCGATGGGCCCTTCGCCCCCCTGCATCTGCCGCAGGTCGCTCTGCACCCCATGCTCCAGCGTGCCGTACACCCCCGAGCGCTCCACCAGCTCCAGCGCCTTTCGCTCCTGCCCGGTCAGCGCCGGGGCGGGCGCGGGCCCGAACAGCTTTTCCCCCAGGGCGCGAAAAAGGCTCTCGAACTCCGTCAGCCCCAGCTTTTCCAGCTCTCCCTCTATATACGTCCCGTCCATGTCCTTTTTGGCCCGCCGGTACAGATATATGTCCAGCACCGTCCGCAGACCGGCGCCCTCGCCGCTCCAGTGCCTGTAGCTGTGGGCCAGGTAATAGACGTAAAAATCCTCATCCCGGAAGTGGTAGCCAAAGCGGTTTTCCTCGTCCTTGACCAGGCGGTCTTTCACATCGGCGTAATAGGCCCCCGCCGCGGCCAGAAACCCGCTTACTCTGCCCGCGACCCCGCCGCCCGCGAACAGCCGCCGGTGCAGCTCGAAGTTGTAGACCGGCATCTTATAATAGGCGTCGTTGGTCCCCTCGCCCACGCCGTGGGCCTTATAGCCCCGGCCCTTCATGAAGTCCCGGACCTCCCGCCAGCGAGACGGGTCGAAAAGGATGTCGTTGTCCGCAAACTGCCTGGTTCCATACCGGGGATAAAGGCCATTGAGCACCACGCCCTTCAAGGGCATATACCAGATACCACTTTTTTCCAAAAAATCCAAAATCGCCTCCCGCTCGGCGTCCATGAGGATCGTCCGGCGGACGGCCAGCGCCCCGGCGTCCCGGAAGCGCCGGGCCGTCTCCGGCGGGCAGGCGTCCATCAGGCCCGTCTGCTCCAGCGCCGCGCAGGCGGCGGCAGACAGAAGGTGCCTGTCTGCCGCCTGAAAGAGCGCGTCAAAGTCCGGCGCGTCCAGCGCCGGCGCGCCGCCGTTCACCCATGCCCCCAGCAGGCGGCACAGGTTCTCATAGGTGTTTTCCGTTATCATTGTTCTTCCGGATGCTCCGCTTTCCATTGCTCGAATGTGCTAAGAATGCCCCGGCTAAGATTGATCTGCATTTCCGCCCGCTCAATGGGGGAACAGCGCGCCGGGTGGATCACGCATTTTTTCGTCCGGCCACACTGGGGGTAGAGGGGACAGTTCCGACACTGCTCCCCCATCGAGCGGTGCTCCCGCCACTGGCGCAGCACCTGCTCGTCCCGCTCCTGGGAGAACACGCTGCCCCACAGGCCCTTGTCGATGTGGGACTCGCACCGGCCCAGCCGCCCCTCCGGGGTGATGGTGGCGGCATTCGGCTTGTCCGCCCAGCAGAAGTAGAGTATGATTCCCCGCGCCAAGCACGCCTTGCTCGCAATGCCTTTATTGTCGAGATATGCCCACATGGCCCAAGCCTTCTCCGCCAGGGAATTTCGCTTTTCCTCCGTGTAGGCGGCGGGCTCCACGCCCTTGTTCTCGATCAGCACCCGGCAGTGGATGGAAAAGCCGGGCTTTCCCCCGAACCGGGCCGCCAGATCGTCCACCAGGGCGTACAGGTCTTTCTCGTTCTCCTCATCCATGTTCAGGCGCACAGCCACCGGAACGCCCGCGTCCAGCAGCAGGCCGATGTTCCCCAGCACCCGCTGGAAGGGACTGCCCTCCGGGTGGACGAACGCCTTGCGGGCGTTGTATACCTCTTCCGTGCCGTCCACGGTGATCTGCACCTGTTCCAAGTTCCAATTTCTCTTTGCCCTGGCCGCCAGGGCCTGGTCGAAGAGATAGCCGTTGCTGTCCATCCGGGAGCGGAAGTCCACGCCCCGCCGGCGCAAAACGTCCGTGATGGTGTCGATGGCCTTCACGTTCACCAGGGGCTCGCCCCCGAACCACACCAGCTCCACCGGTTTTCCGCCGCAGTGCTCCGCGATATACGCCCCCGCCGCCCGGGCGGTGTCCTCCGACATGGTGACCTTTTCGATGCCCGCCTCGAAGCAGTAAAAACACCGGGCGTTGCAGGCCGTGGTGAGGAAGATCAGATACTTCGTCAGAACGCCGTCGTCTCTCTCAAAGCGCCGGGCGATGTCAAGGGTCTGATCCGCCAGGGCCATGTCGTCCGCACCCTCGGGACGCAGGAACCACTTGGGGATCAGCGCCTCCAGGGCCGGGGGCACGGGGCCGGACAGCGTTTCCAGTGCCTCCGCCTCCGCCCGGGACAGCAGCAACAGCTCCCCGGTCAGGGTGTGGTACAGCAGCACCCCTTCCGGCTGCTCCGCCCGCAGACAGTGGGTGGTCAGCCGATAGGCGTCCTCCTTCATCCTCTGTGATCCCAATATTTTTTGCGCCAAACCGATGGGCGGGACGATCTGCACCATGTTCTTCTCTCCTTATATCAGAGCCGCCGGTCAGACCTGACCGGCGGCTTTCCAGTCCTCATAGGCCTTCAAGACGGCCCGGTGAATCTTTTCTTCCCTGGATGTCCGCTCAACTGGTGAGCAGTGCTCCAGACTGCTTGGACAATTTTTAAGGCGGTGACATTGAGGATAGATGGCACACGTATTACAAACCGCCTCCGGCGGCTTGCGTTCTTTCCACTGCCGGAGCACCTCTTCGTTCCGATCCTCTGACCAAACGTTCCCCCAAATAGCGCCATCCTTGCAGGTGCCGCAACGGCCAAGCTGGCCGTCAGGCCTCACGGTGGTAAATGCGTCGTTGTCGGCTACGCACGCGTTGACCACGAAGCCGCGATCCAGCGATGCACGAACAGCGACTGCCTTCTCTTCCGCATAGGTCTGCAATGCGCGGCACTTCTGGGCACAGGAACGCTGCTCATCTTCCGCATAGACCGTGGGCTCACCGTCTACATATTCCTGGATCACTTGAAAATAGACGCCAAAACCTGACTTTCCTCCGAACCGCTCCGCCAGCTCGTCCACCAGGGCGTACAGGTCTTTTTCGTTGTCCCCGTCCATGTTCAGGCGGACGTTGACCCGGATGCCCGCGTCCAGCAGCAGGCCGATGTTCCGCAACACCCGCTGGAATGGACTGCCCCGGGGATGCACATATCCCTTGCGCTGGTTATAGACTTCCTCCGTGCCGTCCAGGGTGATCTGTACCCGCTCCAGAGCCCAGTCGTCCTTTGCCCGGTTCGCCAGCGCCTCGTCGAAGAGATACCCGTTGCTGATCATGGTGGAGTAAAATGCCACCCTTTGCTCCCGCAGGCTGTCGGTGATGATGTCGATGGCCTTGGTGTTCACCAGCGGCTCCCCGCCAGACCATTCCAGACGGACTTGCTTGCCGCCGCAGTGGGCCCCGATGTATTTTGCCGTGTCCCGGGCGGTCTGCTCCGTCATGGAGCTCTTTTCCCAGCCCGTCTCAAAGCAGTAAAAGCACCGGGCGTTGCAGGCCATAGTGGTAAAAACCAGATACTCCGTCAGCGCGTTCCCGTTTCTCCCAAAACGCGACCCGATGTCCCGCACCTGATCCGCCAGGGCCATGTCGTCCGACTCTTCCGGGCGCAAAAACCACCGGGGGATCAGCTCTTCCAGTGCCGGAGAAACGGGGCCAGGGAGCTTCTCCAAAAGCGCCGCCTCTTCATGGGACAGCAGGAGCAGCTCCCCGGTCAGGGTATGGCAGAGCAGAGCACCCTCCGGCCGCTCCACTCGCAGACAGTGGGCGGTCAGCCGGTACAGGGCCCTCTCATTCGTCTTTTGTTTCCCTAGTATCTTCTGGACGATGCCGATCGGCGGAACGACCTGCCGCATAGGCGCTCTCCCCTTTGAGATGAATCCGGCAATCGAACAGCCGCAAAAAACTACCTGAAATCAAGCGATCCCTTAACCGCCTTGGTAATCAGCTTCCGCATAAACGCAGCCGCTGGCGAAAATAACGTCAACCCCCCCGTCGATCTCTACGATCTCCATCGCGGGGTTTTCATACGCTTCCTTCATGGTTTTCCCCTTTCACTGGTTTTTAGTTCAGGTTCATTCAGCTTCCACGTGGCCACCGCCGCTGGTGCAAATAATGTCAACCCCCCCGTCGATCTCTACGATCTCCACCATGGGGTTTTCATACGCTTCCTTCATGGTCTTTTCCTCCTTATAAATCCTATTTTATAAATTTACTATTTTCTACATCCTGCACAGGCGGGCCTTTTCCCCGCCTGCTTTCAGGCAATTTTGTTCCGGCGCGCCCGGAGCCTTCTTCCCACCCGGCCCGGCAGGGCCAGGCACCAGAGCAGGCCCGCACGCAGCCAGAAAAGGTCACACCACACGTGGACGTACAGCCGGTAGCGCTGGTCTGTCACCGATATCTCCCGTCCGTCCCGGACGAAGCCGGTCAGCATCCCGATGATCTGCCGGTCGGTGACGCCGTACTCCCGCCGCCACTGGTTATCGCCGCAGAGCACGTAGCCGTCCGGCCGTATCTTCACGATCCGGTGCAGCACATACTTTCCCGAATCCCGTTTGTAGAGGGGAACGTCGTATTTTTTCAGCCGGCTCGCCGCTCTCTCGATGATGATCAGATCCCGCTTCGGCCGCAGCAAGGGCAGCATACTCGTCCCCACGCCGGTGTATATGAGCTTCCCGTCCCCGGCCAGTATATCCTCAAAGTGCGCGCTCAATCCTCAATGGCCCCGATGGAGCGCAGCTTTTCCAGCACCGCCGCCACGTCCTTTTCCAGGATCTCCCGGGGCGCGTCGTACTTGGCCTCCATGGCGTCCACGATCTGCTCCTGGGTGGTGGGCTTTTTCAGCGTCTCGATGATGAAAGCGGCGGTCTTGTTGCTCCGGACGATACCGGAAAAACCTTCCGTCGCCACCATGGTGTGCTCCCCGGTGGCGGTATAGGTGATAAAGGTGTCTTTCAGCTTCATTGTCCGTCTCCTTCGCTCATGGCGGCAAACGCCACCCGGGCCGCGTGTATGTCCTGGGTGCAGCACAGGCGGTAAAGGCGGGTGTTTCTGGCCAGGCAGTCCGTCATGGCCAGCGTCCGCCGCAGCTTCTCCGTGTCCGCCGAGCGGTAGCTCTGCCGCCAGAGGGCGGGCCACGCCTCCCGGGCGCTGATGGGTTCGATGCGATCCTCTTCCCCCCGCTCCAAAAGGCAGACCGCCCGCAAAGGTGCGGAGATATTGCTGCTCAGGCCGTGCTTCCCGTCCCAGGGCGTCCCCCATACGGTCACGCCCTGGCCGGTGATCTCCAAAAAGGGCTTGTCGTCGTTTATCATGACGGCCCGCGGCCCCAGAAGCTCCCGCCACAGCCGGGCGTGGGTGGATTTTCCCACGCCACTCTTGGCGGCGAACAGGTAGCCGGCGCCGTCCACGGCAATGGCCGAGCCATGAAAGAGCAGGACGTTCTCGTCCAGCAGGCATTCCGCCAGCTTGCGGTGAACCGCCAGAGTCTCCAGATAGGCGTCGGAGAAAGAGGGCGGTTCCTGTCCCTCCATACGTATCTCCGAATCGGACTTTTCCCGCTCCCGGCCGATGTCGTCCCCGGTCGTGCGCACGGCGTATTCCGGACGGCCGTCGCAGCGGTACGGCTGGCACATCTCGTGGACGCGGGGGAAAACGGACTCGATCTCAACACAGTGTCCCGCAAAACGGTAAATGCCTCTCATGTCAGAACGCAGCGGCCTCCCTCTCCGGAGCCCCGTCCTCATGCCAGAGGTTTGCCCCCAGTTGAAACCAGTCGGAATCATGATAATAGATCACATTATATGATGAAGGAATTATATCAAATCCCTCCTGAAAATACAATACTATTTCGCATCCTTTTCTTTATTTTTTCAAGATATACATTTTGACGGCCCTGATTTGGCGGCTGGATCCACAAGATGTGCATTTTTCCCCCCTCAAAACAGCGCCGACTGCTCCGTCAGATGAATGATCCCCAGGCGGATGAACACCGGGTAGAGATAGCTCGCCCCAAAGGTGCCCAGCTTTTTGGGCCCGGTCACCACCCCGCCCAGCTCCAGCGCCTTGTGAAAGGCCATGAAGACCGTGCTCTGGGTGATGCTCTTCTCCTTGCGGCTGATGAACATCTCCCCGCCCAGCGCCCCGTCCCGGCGGGCGCGGATGACATAGGTGTATTCCAGTCCCTTGGCGGTCAGGAACGTCCTGCCCTGCCACGCGATCAAGGCGTCCCACAGCGCCTCGTCCAGCTTATCCCTGTCTGCCTCTCCTTCCATGACGCCTTGGAAGCGCTCCAAGGCCGCATCTTTTCCGCCCATGCGCAACGCTCCTTTGCAGCCAATAAAATACCATAAATCGGCCGCAAAGGCAAGAAAAAAGCCGTGACAGCCCACCGCAAGCGTGTTACAATGGCCGTAATATCGTACAGGGGGCATTGCCATGCTCTGGATCATCCTTCTTCCGGCGGCGCTGGCCGCCGTCGTGCTGGCGGTGAGTTTCATCGCCTACCGGGTCGCCTTCTACGCCCCCGCGAATCACCGCGAGGACATCTATGACATCCCGTCCGGGGAGCAGTACCAGTCCCAGAAGGACGTGATGTGCGACCTCATCCGGCAGATGGACGCCATCGACTGCGAGCGGGTGAGCATCACCTCTTACGACGGCCTGCGCCTCTGCGCCCGGTACTACCACGTGGCGGACGGCGCGCCCCTGCAGATCCAGATGCACGGCTGGCGGGGCTCCGCCATACGGGACTTCTGCGGCGGCAACAAGCTGGCCCGGGAGGCGGGCTTCAACACCCTGGTGCCCGACCAGCGGGCCCACGGGGCCAGCCAGGGCCGCACCATCACCTTCGGTCTGCGGGAGCGATACGACTGCCTGTACTGGGCCCGCTGGGCCAGCAGGCGTTTTCCGGGGGTACCCATCGTCCTGGCGGGGGTGTCCATGGGGGCGTCCACGGTGCTCATGGCGGCGGGTCTGCCCCTGCCGTCCAGCGTCTGCGGCGTCATCGCGGACAGTCCCTACGCCTCCCCCGGGGCCATCATCCGCAAGGTCTGCCGGGATATGCACCTGCCGCCGGCGCTGGTGTACCCCTGCGTGCGGCTGGGCGCGCGGCTGTTCGGCGGCTTTGATCTGAACGAGACGGACGTGCTGCAGCAGGTTCAGGGAGCGAAGATCCCCGCCCTGCTGATCCACGGGGAGGACGACCGGTTCGTCCCCTGCGACATGAGCCGGCAGATATACGACGTCTATCCCGCCCAGAAGCGGCGCGTCACATTCCCCGGCGCGGGCCACGGCATCAGCTATATCGCCGATCCCGACGGCTACGGCAGGGCCGTGGAACAGTTTCTATCCCAGGCCCTGCCGTCCTCCGCGCGGAAAACATGATGATACGTATAGCAAGGGTGCGCTGCCATGGCAGCGCACCCTTTTTATTTACTTCTTGAAAGAGACGCCCTTGCTGTCATAGCCGCTGGTGTAGCTCTTTCCCGTCTTGTTCACGCACCGCACCGTGAAGCTGTAGGTGGTGCCGCTCTTGGCCTTCTTCCAGGTGTAGCTGGTGCCGGTGGTGTCGCCGATCTTCTTCCAGGAGCCGCCGGCCGTCTTGTAGAACACCCGGTACTTGGCCGCGCCGGTCACCTTGCTCCAGGTGATCTTCACGCCTCCGGAAACCTTCACCGCCTTTATTCCCTTGGGCGCGGACAGGAAGGTGACGGACTTGCCGGTGTTATCGTAGGAGCTGGTAAAGGACTTTCCGTTGGCGGACACGCAGCGCACGGTGAAGCTGTACTTTGTGCCGCTCTTGGCCTTCTTCCATGTATAGCTGGTCTTTGCGGTGTCCCCGATCTTCACCCACTTGCCGCCGTTTTTGTAGTACACACGGTATTTGACCGCGCCGGTCACCTTGCCCCAGGTGATCTTCACGCCGGAGGCCGTGTTCTCCAGCTTCGAGATCTTGGGCGCGGACAGGAAGGTGATGCTCAGGCCCTTGGAGTTGTAGCCGCTGGTGTAGGTCTTGCCGCTCTCGGTCATGCAGCGCACCGTGAAGGAATACT
Source organism: uncultured Oscillospiraceae bacterium (assembly GCA_947591105.1). Lineage (GTDB taxonomy): Bacteria > Bacillota > Clostridia > Oscillospirales > Oscillospiraceae > CAJOIG01. Next base: position 5,808 of record CANQDL010000033.1, on the reverse strand, counting down.
TGGTGCCGCTCTTGGCCTTCTTCCAGGTGTAGCTGGTGCCGGTGGTGTCTCCCGCCTTTGTCCAGGAGCCGCCGGCCGTCTTGTAGAATACCCGGTACTTGGCCGCGCCGGAGACCTTGCTCCAGGTGATCTTCACGCCCGTGGCCGTGTTGGACACCTTGCCCAGCTTGGGAGTGGCCCGATAGGTGAGGGACTTGCCGGTCTTGTCGTAAGAGCCGCCCACGCCGCCGCTGTTGTAGGCACGCACGGTGAAGGTGTACTTTGTGCCCGCCTTGGCCTCCTTCCAGGTGTAGCTGGTGCCCGTCGTATCGGCGATCTTCGTCCATTTGCCGCTCTTTTTGTAGTACAGACGGTAACTGACCGCGCCGGAAACCTTGCTCCAGCTCACCTTGATCCCGGAGGAGTTGCCCTCCACCTTCCCCAGCGCCGGGGAGGGCAGAGGCTCGTTGCCGGGCTTGTAGTCGCTCGATCCCATGGGGTACTGGGCATAGAAAGCGTCCGTATTCCAGGGGTATTCCCGGATGTGAGAGAAGGAATCAATGAAGTTATCGTCGCACACCAGGAAATAGTTCCAATACCGCTCCGGCATGCCCGCGTCCCAGGTGGTGTCCGCGTTGTAGTACTTGCCGTAGAGCCCCGCGATGTTCCAGGCGTGGTCATAGCTGGTGATGATCCGGCAGTCCACCCCCGCCAGCAGAACCATGCGGTAGAAGAGGTTGGCGTAGCCCTGGCACACGGCCACGCCGTCGTGCAGCGCCGCGTAAGCGGAAAACTGCGCGGGATAGTCGCCGCCCATGTTCACGTGGGCATTGTCGTAGACCACATGGCTGCAGATATACCCATAAATGGCCTTGACCTTCTCATAATCGTTCTTCCCGCCCAGATTCAGGCTGTTGACCGTGCTGGGGACATGGGAATCCATCCACTTCTCGTCCGAGGCGGAGGAGGCGTAGGTCATGGTCATCGTGACCGTGGTGCCATAGCTCCAGCGGTAGCCGATGAAGTTCCAGCGGAGGTAATCGCCCTCGTTGGGCACGCCGGTATGCATGCACGCCACATCCAGCACTTCCTCCACATCACTACGCGCATCAAAGTAGAAAGTGGGCCGGAAGGCAAAGGTCACCGTCCGCGCCTTCAGCATACTGCGGACATACTCGCCCGCCTCCTTGATGGAATTCACGGTCTTCGCCGTGGCGTACTTCTCCGCGGAAGAGCCCGCTTCCGGCACGACCAGGTCGTCCTCGGTGACAAGGCCCTCGTAAACCGGATTGATGTAGGAGAACAGCTCTTCCGCCCCATCCTTCGCCTCGGCCTCGTCCTCGGCCTCGACGGCCTCCGGCACAGGGGGTTCAGCGGGGGCGGGCTCCTCCGTCACGACGGGTTCTTCCGGCGGGGCAGGCTCCTCCGTCGGGGCGGGTTCCTCCGTCGGGGCGGGTTCCTCCGTCGGGGCAGGCTCCTCCGTCGGGGCGGGCTCCTCCGCCGGGGCAGGCTCCTCCGTCGGAGCGGACTCCTCCGCCGGAGCGGTGGTCTCCGTCGGGACGGCGTCCGGCTCCCCGCTCTCGGCATAGGCCATGGGCAGCACAGACAGCAGCATCAGCGCTGCCAGCAGCAAACTCAATACGCGCTTCATCACATTCACTCCCTGAAAAAAGTTGATAGGATCAAATCTGTGGCAATAAATTCATATTACCCTCTGACGGCGGTTTTGTCAAGAAAACAAGCCGTAAAAACCCCACTTTATCCGGCGGCCCGGCACACAGGAAAAGGGCGCGGTGCTCTCGCACCGCGCCCGGCGTTTTTTTACTTCTTAAACGAGATCCCCTTGCTGTCATAGCCGCTGGTGTACGACTTGCCGTCCTTGGAAAGGCACCGCACCGTGAAGCTGTACTGCACGCCGCTCTTGGCCTTCTTCCAGGTATAGCTGGCGCCGGTGGTGTCGCCGATCTTCGTCCACTTGCCCCCGGCCGTCTTATAGAACACCCGGTATTTGGCCGCGCCGGTCACCTTGCTCCAGGTGATCTTCACCCCGCCGGAGACCTTCACAGCCTTTATTCCCTTGGGCGCGGACAGGAAGGTGACGGACTTGCCGGTGTTGTCATAGGAGCTGGCAAAGGACTTGCCGTCCTTGGACATGCACCGCACGGTGAAGGTATATTTCTTGCCGCTCTTGGCCTTTGTCCAGGTGTAGCTGGTCTTCGTGGTGTCCCCAAGCTTCACCCACTTGCCGCCGTTTTTGTAGTACACCCGGTAGTTGACCGCCCCGGTCACCTTGCCCCAGGTGATCTTCACCCCGGAGGCCGTGTTCTCCAGCTTCTTGATCTTGGGCGCGGACAGGAACGTGACGCTCAGGCCCTTGGTGTCGTAGGCGCTGGTATACGTCTTGCCGTCCTTGGATACGCACCGCACGGTGAAGGAATACTTTGTCCCGCTCTTGGCCTTTGTCCAGGTGTAGCTGGCGGCGGTGGTGTCGCCGATCTTCTTCCAGGAGCCGGAGCCGGTCTTGTAGAACACCCGGTACTTGGCCGCGCCGGTCACCTTGCTCCAGGTGATCTTCACCCCGGTGGCCGTGTTGGACACCTTGCCCAGCTTGGGCGCGACATAGGTGTAGTAGGTAAAGCTCTTGCCCGTCTTGTCATAGGCGCTGGTATACTTCTTGCCGTCCGCGGAGATGCACCGCACGGTGAACGTATACTTCGTGCCGTTTTTGGCGTTTTTCCAGGTATAGCTGGTGGAGGCCGTCTCGCCGATCTTCGTCCAGGTGCCGCCCTTTTTGTAGAACACCCGGTATTTGGCCGCGCCGGTCACCTTGCCCCAGGTGATCTTCACACCCCCGGACACGGTCTGCACCTTGCTGATGGAAGGGGTGGCAAGCTCCGTGGGCTTCGGCGTGGCGGTCGGGGCGGGGGTGGCCTGGGGCGTGTAGTCGATGGACTTGCCCGCGGTGTCGTAAAGGCTGGCGTAGCTTCCATCGCTGGAGACGCATCGCACGGTAAAGCTGTACGCGCCCGCCGGGGCGTCCGTCCAGGTGTAGCTCTCGCCGGTCACGTCGGCCAGGGCCTGCCAGTCGCCGCCGGGGGTCTTATAGAATACCCGGTATTTTTCCGCGCCCGGCGTTATGCTCCAGGTGATCGTGATGCCGTTCTCCCCGGCGGAAACGCTGTTGATCGCCGGCGGCTCCACGTAGGTGATGGAGCGCACGGTATGTCCCCCGTCCTTCCGGCTCCCGTCGGCGGACAGGCTGCACACGGTGAAGCTGTAGTTCGTGCCGCTGGAGAGCGCCCCCGTCCAGGCGTAGCTGGTGTCGGTGGTCGTGGCAAGCTGCGTCCAATAGCCATTGCGCGCGTACATCAGATAGTATTTTTCCGCGCCGGGAACGGCCTGCCAGCTGATCTGGATGCCGCCGGGGATGAGCGATACGTCCGTCAGTTGGGGCGCGTTCAGCGCTCCCCCGCCGTAGTCGGCGCTCGCCATGGGGTACTGGGCGTAGAAGGAGGCCCCATTCCAGGGCGCTTCCCGCACGTGGGACGGATCGTCCGTGAAATGCTCTTCGCACAGCAGAAAATATCGCCAATTACCCGTCGTGCTCTCATCGTCCCAGGTGGAGTCCAGATCGTAATACACATTCCCCAGCTTCACGATGTTCCAGGCGTGATCGTAGCTGGTGATGATCCGGCAGTCCTTCACCCCAGCTGTCAGCGCCATCCGGTACAGCAGGTTCGCGTACCCCTGACACACGGCCGTCCCGTTGATCAGCGCCGCGTAAGCGGTGAATTGCAGCTTATAGGAGCTGTCAGATAAGTGACTATAGTCGTACGACACGTTTCTGCATATGTAATCGTAAATGGCCCGGATCTTCCCATAATCATCCAAGGCAGCCGTGCCCAGCCCGGCCAGCACGGTGTCGATCTTATTGCTCACCGCGCTCTCCTGCGCGGCGTCGGTGTAATACGTTATGGCGTATTTGATCGAGTAATGGCTGCCGTAAGAAAGCACATCCCCGTTGTTGACCTTCCACCCCGCGTACTGCCAGCGGAGATAATCCCCCTCGGTGGGCTTTCCGGTGTGGGCGATCGCCGTGTCAAAAATCGTGTGCAGATCATCGCTGGTCAAAGTGGAAACAGCCGCAAGCTTTACCTCAACGACCGTCTGGCGCTCCACCATCTTCTCACGCACAAACGCCCCGGCCTCCGCCAAATTCGCGCAGATCGGTTCCTCCGACGCGTATCTCGCGGCCGCGGCGACAGCCAGACCGTCCGGCTGGACAAGATCCGCCTCGGTGACAATGTCCGCGTAAAGGGGGTTTATGTATACGGCGCTGAGATCCAGCGCCTCCGGGGTCGGCTCCGGCGCGGGCGTGAGGATGACCGGCAGGGCCGACGGCGTCGGCGTCGGCGTCGGTTCCGGCTCCGGCTCCTCCACGGGCACCGCCGGGACAGGCGTCACTTCCTCCGGCACGGCGGCGGCCTCCGGCGCGGCAGGCTCCCCGGTGGGGGCCGGCTCGTCGGTCTGGGGGACATCGGTGACCTCCGGAACCGCGGTGGCCTCCGGAATCACAGTGGGCTCCGGATCAGCGGTGGACTCCGGCGCGGCGGCGGCAGGGGTCTGCGTCGCCGGGACGCCGGCTTGCGCCACGTCCGGCGCGGGGGCCGGCGTCTCTTCCGGCTCCGGGGGCGGCTCCGGCGCCGCCGTCTGTTCGGCGGCGGGCTCCGCCGTCCCCCCGTCCTCCGCCGCCAGGGCCGGAGAGCCCCACACGGACGCCAGCATCAGTATCGCCAAGAAAAGGCTCAATCCACGTTTTGCCATTGGACAAATCTCCTTATTCCATCACACAGCAGGGCATACCATACCTATTATGTCTATTATAAGCGATCCACGCCCGCTGTGCAAGCGGTTTTTCACCCGCCCGGCGCTTGGTGCCGTCCCGTCCGTCCCGTCACATTTTGTTCACAAATAGTTAAACAAGTAAACACAATCTGTTAATTAAATGCAAACACTTTTGCCCCATTACAGTGGTAAAGTTTGCTTGCTTGAAAAAGCAGCACCATAAAGAAAAGGAGATACACGCAAGATGGAACGCAAATCTACTGGCAAGACCAGATGGGCAGGAAGCTTCCTGCTGCTGGTATTCACCCTCTCCCTGGCAATGAGCATGGCGGTACCGGCCATGGCCGCGGAGGGGCCGGATCTGGAAATGAGCACGGCCTATCCCGGCGTCACCGCCAAGGCGGGGGACAGCCTGGGCTTTGACCTGGACTTCACCAACGGCAGCGGCGCGGGGGCCGACCTGGCCCTCACCGTGACGGACATCCCCGACGGCTGGGACGGCTACTTCCAGGGCGGCACCAGCCAGATCAGCCACGTCTTTGTCCGTGACGGGGACTATGAATCTCTGGCCTCCTTCCAGCTGACCATCCCCGTGGAGGCGGAGGAAGGTACGTATACCGTGGGCCTGCGGGCCGCCGGGGACGGTCTTTCCTCGGATCTGACCCTGACCCTGGACGTGAGCGAGGAGGAGCTGGGCAGCAGCAGCCTGACCACGGAGTACCCGGAGCAGGAGGGCGCCTCCGGCACCACCTTCTCCTTCAGCTCCACCATCCAGAACAACACCCCCAGCGAGCAGTCCTATTCTCTGGCCGCCAACGCCCCCTCCGGCTGGGTGGTGGCCTTCAAGCCCTCCGGCGAGAGCACCCAGGTGGCGTCCCTCACCGTTCCGGCCCGGAGCAGCCAGGGCATGAGCATCGAGATCACGCCCCCCAACAACGTGGAGGCCGGGGAGTATTCCATCCCCATCTCCGCCATCTCCGCCTC
>CANQDL010000032.1 GCA_947591105.1 uncultured Oscillospiraceae bacterium | reverse complement strand
GCATAGAGGACATCCGCTGTCCGGACGACTATACGGTGGTGTTCACCACCAGCTATGTGAAGGGGGATATGCTCCTTTGTCCCGTGCCCATCCTGCCCCGGAACATCTGGAGCAAGCAGGCCAGCGCCCGGGACTTTGCCAATGAGGAGATGATCGGCAGCGGGCCCTTCGTCCGGGAGATGGTGGACAGAGGCCCCCAGGAGGTGAGCTGGACGTTCCAGGCCCGGGAGAACTACTTCGGCGGCTCGCCCAATGTGGGCTCTTTGCGGTTCATCCTCTACTCCACGGAGAGCGGCGCGGCCAGAGCCCTGTCCACCGGCGAGGTGGGCGCGGCCATCGGCCTTACGGACGTGCAGCTGACCACGCTGGAGGGCGTGCCCGGGGTGTTTCTGATCCAGGGCGTGTTCCGCACCTCCCAGGTGTGGGTGGTGGCCTTCAACACACGCAACGGCGTGTTCAGCCAGACCCCCATGCGGCAGATGGTGGAGTACTGCACCGACCGCTCCTGGATGCTGTCCATGTCCAGCGGCGGCGTGGGCGAGACGGGCAGCGTGTATGCCTCGCCGGCCACGGATTATTTTTACACCCTGGCCAACCTGCGGCCCATCGACCGGGACAACGCCAAGAACATTCTCATCACCGCCGGCTTCAACGATATCGACGAAGACGGCATGATGGAGGATCTGATGACCCGGGATGACTTGAGTTTGCGGCTTTACAGCAGCGCCAAGGACGACTGGGCCCCCACCGCCGCGACCGTGCTCAAGGACAATCTGGAGAGCATCGGCGTGCGGGTGCAGTGGACCACCGTCGACGAGGACGTGGAGAGCGTCTGCACGCCCAAGGGCAAGTGGGATATGTGCCTGATCGCCTGGGACGGGGACGTGAACGCGGTGGTCGCCGCCGACCGGCTCCGGGCCAGCGCCGACAGTCTGACCGGCTGGGAGAACGACAGCTATGAGCAGGTGCTCATGGGTCTGCGGGAGGCCATGGACGAGGAGACCGTCCGTACCCTGTCCGGCCAGCTGCAGCAGATCGCCTATGACGACTGCCCCTACTTCGTCATGGCGTACCGCAGCGACATCCAGGGCATCCGGGAGGATCGCTGGACGGGCTATGACGAGGTGATGGAGGCCGCGGGCGGCATCTTTGGCATCGGCACCATAGACGGATACATGGCGCTGAAACCGATCGAGGAAGAATAGGAGAGAAAATGCGTATGGAACTGACACTGAACAGCGCCGCGCAGAGCGAGCAGCTCTCCGGCATACGGGAGTTCACCTACCTGGTGCGGGCCACCCCCGGGGCCATCGGCTTCACCATCGGGGAGCCGGATCTGAACACGCCGGAGGCGGTGAAGCAGGCCGCCAAGGCCGCCCTGGACGCCAACGATACCCACTATCCCCCCGGCAACGGCTATCCCGCCACCCTGGAGGCCATCTCCGCTTTTGAGGAAAAGGAGCACGGCCTGCGCTACAGCGCCAACGAGGTCATCCTGACCGACGGCGCCACCGAGGCGCTTTTCGTCAGCTTCGCCACCGTGCTCAACCCGGGGGACGAGGTCATTATCCCCACCCCCGCCTTCGGCCTTTATGAGTCCATCGTGCGGCTGTGCCGGGGGGTGCCGGTGCAGCTGCCCACGGAGAAAAACCGCTTCCAGATCGACCCTGCGGCCCTGGAGCGGGCCATCACCCCCAAGACCAAGGCCATCATCCTGACCTCCCCCAACAACCCCACCGGGTGCATCTATACGAAACAGACGCTGGATCAGATACACGCCGTTCTGGCGGACAGGCCCATCTTCGTCATCTGCGACGACGTATACCGCGCCCTTGTCTACTCGGGGGAGTACCACAGCTTTTCCGAGTACCAGGATATGCGGGATCGGATCATTGTGGTGCAGAGCTTCTCCAAGCCCTATGCCATGACCGGCTGGCGGCTGGGATATCTGCTGGCCGACGCGCCCCTGCGGGAGCGGCTGCAGGTGTTCCACCAGTACTGCGTGACCAGCGCCCCGGCCTTTTTGCAGGCGGGCTGCGTCCAGGCGCTCCAGGAGGACGTGGGCCCCGTGCGGGCGCTTTTCAAGAGGCGGCGGGATTATATGTACGGCCGTCTGACCGCCATGGGCTGGCCCTGCCAGGAGCCGGAGGGCGCCTTTTACATCTTCGTGGACATCTCCAAGTGGTCGACGGACTCCCGGGCCTTTGCGAAAAAGATGCTGGCGGAGGCCGGTGTGGGCGTCATCCCCGGGGTGTTCTTCGGCACGGAGGGATATGTGCGCCTTTCCTACTGCTACTCCGATGCGGAGCTGAAAGAGGGCCTGGATCGAATGGAGCGGTTTATCAAGACCCTGTGAGTTTGGGAAAATGGAAATCATAAGATCCGCCGCAGTCTGCGGCGGATCTTATTGCGTCAAAAAACAGCTTGCAATGGATACAATGACGCGCTATAATGGTGTAACGGAACAATAAAGGCGGGACGTGAGGCGCTCGCAACACCCCACGCCCCTATGCAGGAGACACGCACTCTCCCACACAGCAGTATACTGCGCCCAGCTCATTATACCCGTTTGCTTTCCCTTTTACAAGGGGGACAAAAGGGTCAATGGGAACTGTGTTGTAGACTATGGCGGTGTAGGGATATGAACCCCTGCGCCGCTTTTGTTGTTCCGGCGGGAAAGCCCGGGGGCGGCAATGCCCCCCGGGCCGGTACTGTCGAGATAGCGAAAAAGAAAGGAAGGCACATATCATGGCAAAGCGCAGCTTATGTTTGCTCCTGGCGGTGGTGACGCTCTTCTCCCTGGCTGTCCCGGCCTTCGCCGAGGAAGCGCCGGAGGAGACCCCCGTCCCCGCCGAGGAGCCCGTTGTGACGGAAGAACCGGTCGTGACGGAAGAACCCGTCGTGACCGAGGAACCCGTTGCGACGGAAGAACCCGTCGTCACGGAGGCCCCCGTCGTGACGGAGGAACCTGTCGTCACGGAGGCCCCCGTCGTGACGGAGGAACCCGTTGTGACGGAGGAACCCGTTGTCACGGAAGTGCCCGTTGTGACGGAGGAGCCTGTCGTTACGGAGGAGCCCGTTGTGACGGAGGAGCCGGTCGTGACGGAGGAACCGGTTGTCACGGAGGAACCCGTCGTTACAGAGGAACCCGTTGTGACAGAGGAACCCGTTGTCACCCCCGAGCCGGAGGAAGAAGACCTGACGGCGGAGGATGAGGCCCAGACGAAGGATGTTCACTCTGGCCAATGCGGCGATAGTGTGACCTGGGAGTTGTCTGACGACGGCACTCTCACCATCTCAGGGCAGGGAAAGATGGCGGATTTTAGCTATATCTATTATTCCTCCTCAGATGCGCCTTGGTGGGAGCACAGCACCCAAATCAATAGCGTAATTATTAAAAGCGGTGTGACTAGCATAGGGAATCATGCATTTTACTGCTGCGAGTCTCTGACCAGTGTGACGATCCCGGCCAGCGTGACCACCATCGGAAATAGTGCGTTTGAAAATTGCGAGGCGCTGACGAGCGTGACGATCCCGAACGGCGTGACCAGTATCGAACGGGCTGCGTTTCGTGGATGCGAGTCGCTGACGAGCGTGACGTTCCCGAGTAGTGTGACCAGCATAGGTGAAGATGCGTTCAACGAGTGTAAGAGATTGAAGAGCGCGACGATCCTCAATAGACAATGTGTGATCGCGGAATCATATTATGACCCGGGTGTTGGCAGCAAGGTACCTGGCGCATATTTCTATACGTTTCCGACAGGGACTCTCATATATGGCTACACAGGCTCCACGGCAGAGCAATATGCAAGCAATAGTTTCTGCCAGTGCGTTTTTATGCCGCTGGACGACGAGCAGGAACCCACTACCCTCGCCACGCCAAAAATCAGCAAGACGTCGAACAAGCCGGACGGCGTAAAGATCACGTGGAAGGCGGTCACCGGCGCGGTCAAATATAAGGTCTACTGCAAGGAGAGCTCCAAGAGCGGCTGGAATTCGGCTAAAACGAAGACCACCACCAAGACCAGCTACACCTGGACTGGGCTCAAGAGCGGCACCAAGTACACCTTTGCGGTGCAGGCGCTGGGCAAGAGCAGCAAGACGGACAGCGCCAAGAGCGCCGGTGCGAATAAGAAATACATCGGCCAGGCCAGCATCAGCAATCTGACCCGCGGCGGCAAGACCATCAAGATCAGTTGGGACAAGGTGGGCGGCGCGGCCGCATACCGTATATTCTATAAAACTGGCTCCGGCGGCTGGAAAACGCTGAAGAGCGTTACCACCGGCATCAGCTACACCTGGAAGAATGCAAAGACCGGAACCAAATACACCTTCGCTGTGCAGGTGGTGAGCAAGGATGGCAAGACCCTGTATAACTCCAAGAGCATAAGCCGCACTATGCCCGCCTCCCTGGCTAAGCCCAAGATCAGTAAGGCGTCGAACACCACCAGCGGCCTGAAGCTCACCTGGGGGAAGGTGAAGAACGCGGAGGCGTACCGCATCATCTATAAATCCGGTCTCGGCGGCTGGCATAAGCTGGCGGATACCACGAAGACCAGCTACACGTGGAAGAAAGCCAAAAGCGGAACCAAGTACACCTTCGCCGTGCAGGTGGTGAGCAAAGACGGCAAGACGCTCTACAATTCCAAGGGTTCCAGCCTGAGCAAAAAGTACATTGCCCAGGTGAAGAACGTGAAGACGAAAAGAGTGTCCAAAGGCGTCACGATCAGCTGGGACAAGGTGACGGGCGCAGCCGCGTATTGCATCTTCTACAAGGCCGACTCCGGCAAATGGCAGACGCTGAAGAAGGCTGTCACCGGTACAAGCTATACCTGGACCAAGGCCAAGGCCGGGGTCAAATATACCTTTGCGGTGCAGGTGGTGAGCAAGGACGGCAAGACGACCTACAACTCCAAGAGCGACAGCGTCAGTTGCGTGGCCAAGCTGCTGGCCGCGCCAAAACTGAAAGAGATGACGAACACGGCGACCAACGGCGTCAAGCTGACGTGGAAGGCGGTCACCGGGGTGAAGAAGTATCGCGTCATGTATAAGAATAAGTCCACGAACTACGAGTGGAAAAAGCTGAAGGATGTCAGCGGTACAGAGTATGTCTGGGGCGAGGGCAAAGCCGGAAGCGGAACGAAATATACCTTTACCGTGTGCTGCCTGACTGCCGACGGGAAGAGCGAGGCCAGCAGCTACAATAAGACCGGCAAGAGCATCACATTCCTGAAGGTGCCAGCCTATTTCAAAGCACAAAACGTCGCCGATGGGATCAAGTTCAGCTGGAACGAGTCGCCAAAGGCCAAGGAGTATCGGGTGGCCATCAAAGTAAGCGACGCCAAGCGGACGGTCATCGCGACAGTCAAAGACGGAACCAGCTACCTCTGGAAAGAGGCGGAAAAGGGCAAGACCTATACCTTTACCGTCTGCGCCGTTGCCTCCGACGGCAAATCCACCAGCGCAGAGAACGAAGTGAAGATCAAGCGGGAAGAAGGATATGACGTCAGGATTGCGGAGATCATTTCCGCTATCCGCAATGGGACGTCCGATATTTCTCATGAAGGGGACGGCAGCAGTCGGTATTGGAATTGGTATAACGGCACCAATAGTTCCGATGGCTGGTGCGCCGTGTATGCCAGTTATCTGATAGCCAATGCAGGAGTGAAGGGACTGAAAATATCCTGGCCCAATGATTTTAGAACCATTTTGGAAGAAAACGGGTGTTATATTAATATTTCAGAAAATCCAGACTACATCCCAAAAACAGGAGACCTGGTGTTCCTCAACTACTCAAAAAATGTTGACGGCGTTGTAGATCATGTTGCTATGATCGCTAATGACGGTGAGAAAAATGTGTTGCATGGCAACTGGAGCCATAAGGTTATCTTCACAAAGATCGATGACTCAGCAGGAAAAGATGATAACGGCAACTCAAGAGGCACGATAAAATCTAATATTATTGGATATGGCGATATCAGTAAGTTTGCCTCGCTTGCAGGATAAACTATGATGTGACAGCAAAACAAACGGGCCTGCCGCAAAATCGCGGCAGGCTCTTGTATACCCAAAACAAAGCCCCCGGAGCGAGCTCCGGGGGCCTGTTGTCATGTTTACCTTTGCAGATAGGAGGACACCAGCTCCTGCAGCAGGTCGTCCCGGTCGAGACGGCATATCAGCGCCCGGGCGTTGTTGTAGTTGGTGATGTAGGTGGGGTCCTCGGAGAGGATATAGCCCACGATTTGGTTGATGGGGTTATAGCCCTTCACCAGAAGGGAGCTGTACACGCTGGACAGGATCTCCCGTATCTCCGCGCTGTGATCCACCACTTTGAACTTACGGGTATTGTCATCCATGGCCCCATCCCTCCTCTGTATACTGGTACAAATGTCATTATAGCATAGCGTGAGATAAAAGATGTTACAAAAGGATTAAGATTTCCCGCCTCAACGGATGGAGACGCCGTGCTGGGCGGCCAGAGCCTCCAGAATGGCGCTCATGGTCTCCGCCGCGTGCTCCTCGGTCAGGGTCTGGTCGGCGGCCCGCAGGGTCAGGGAGAAGGCCACGCTCTTGCTACCGGCGGGGATGGGCGCGCCCTTGTACACGTCGAAGAGCTTTACGTCCTCCAGATAGGGCTTGCCCGCCTGGCGGATGGTGGCGGCCAGGTCGGCCACGGGGATGTCCTCCCGGCAGACCAGCGCCACGTCGCGGCTGACAGCGGGGAAGCGGGGCAGGGCGGTGAAGGTGCGCTCCGGGCCCTGGTGCGCCTGCATGGCCGCCACGTCCAGCTGGGCGTAGAAGCTGCCGGCGTCCAGGCCGTAGTTCTGGCACACGGTGGGGTGCACCTGTCCGATCAGGCCGATGCTCTCGCCGCCCGCCAGGATGCGGGCGCAGCGGCCGGGGTGGAAGGCGGCCTCGCCGCTCTCGGCGGTAAAGGTCACGTCCTCGACCCGGGCGTCCCGCAAAATGGCCTCCACGCATCCCTTGAGCTGGAAGAAGCTGGCGTCCTCGCCGTACTCGCCCAGCACCAGCCAAAGCTGCTCGTCCGCCAGAGGGCTGTCCTTTTTGGGGTGGAACACCTTGGCCCGCTCATAGAACCGGACGGAGGGATTGCGCCGGGCGGCGTTGGTGCTCATCACGTCCAGCATGGAGGGCATGGGCGTGGTGCGCATGACGCTCCGATCCTCCCCCAGGGGGTTCTGGATGATGAGGGCTTGGCGCAGGGGGGAGTCGGCGGGCAGGCGGATCTTGTCCCAGGCGCTGCGGCTGCCGAAGGAGTAGGTCAAAATCTCGTTGAAGCCCATGGCCTGGCACAGGCTGTTGAGCCGGTTTACGTACCGCTGGGCGTCGCTCCAGCCGCCCTGGGAGGTCTTGCCCCGGATCATGGTGGACTGCACCGTGTCGTAACCGTAGAACCGGGCCACCTCCTCGGCGATGTCGGAGTAGTGCTCGATGTCGCTGCGCCAGGAGGGCACCACGATCTGGTCGCCCCGCATGGTGAAGCCCAGCTTCTCCAGCACCTTGACCATGTAGTCCCGGGAGATGTCCGTGCCCAGAAGGGCGTTGACCTTCTCCGGCTCCAGCAGGACGGTCTTTTCCACATGGGGGCTGGCCACCACGTCGATCATGCCGTCGATCACGTCGCCCGCGCCCAGCATCTCCACCAGCTCGCATGCCCGCTGTACGGCGGGAATGGTGCCCTCCGGGTCAAGGCCCTTTTCGAACTTGCCGGAGGCGTCCGTGCGCATACCCAGGGCAATGGCCGTCTTGCGGATGGAGGTGCCGTTGAAGTTGGCGGACTCGAACACGATGGTGCGGGTGTCGTCCACGATCTCGGAGTTGCCGCCGCCCATGACGCCGGCCACGCCGATGGGCTTTGCCTCGTCGGCGATGATGAGCATATTGGGGGTCAGCTTGCGGATGTTGCCGTCCAGGGTCATCAGACTCTCGCCGGGAGCCGCCCGGCGGACGACGATCCTGTTTCCGCCCACGCAGCTGTAATCAAAAGCGTGCATGGGCTGACCGTATTCCTGCATCACGTAGTTGGTGATATCCACGATGTTGTTGATGGGCCGGATGCCGCAGGCCCGGAGCCGCCGGCGAAGCCAGGCGGGGGAGGGCTCGATCTTGATGTTCTTCACCATCCGGGCGGTATACCGGGGGCACAGGGCGGGCTCATCGATCTGCACGGTCAGGTATTTGTGGATGTCGTCGCCGGAGCCCTTCACCCGGGGCTGGGGCGCGGTGAAGTCCGTGCCGAATGTGGCGGCCGCCTCCCGGGCCAGGCCGATGATGCTCAGGCAGTCGGGCCGGTTGTTGGTGATCTCAAATTCCACCACGCTGTCCCCCAGACCCAGCACCTTTTTGATGTCGTCGCCGGGCTCGGCGGGCTCCTGCATGATGAAAATGCCGTTTTCAATGGCGTAGGGATAGTCGTGGGTGTCCAGGCCCAGCTCGCCCAGAGAGCAGAGCATACCCTCGCTCATAATGCCCCGGAGCTTGGAGGAGCGGATCTCCACACCGCCCGGCAGCTTTGACCCGTCCAGGGCCACCGGGACAAGGTCGCCCACGGACACGTTCTGCGCGCCGGTGACGATGGTCAGATCATGGCTCTGGCCCACGTCCACCTTGCACACCCACATGTGGTCGGAATCGGGGTGGGGGTTCATGAAGGTGACGCGCCCCGCCACCACGTTCTCAATGCCGGCGCCGGTGACGGACACGCCCTCCACCTTGGAGCCGGACATGGTCATCCGCTCGCAGAACTCCTTGTCGGAGACGTTCACGGCCGTATAGTCATTCATCCACTGTCTGGAAAGATCCATTTTGCGCTACCTCCTTCAGAACTGCTCCAGGAACCGGACGTCGTTTTCAAACAACAGGCGCAGGTCGCTTATGTTGAAGCGGAACATGGCCAGTCTGTCCGAACCGAAGCCGAAGGCGAAGCCGGAATATTTCTCCGTGTCGATGCCGCAGCCGGCCAGCACCTTGGGGTGCACCATACCGCCGCCCAGCAGCTCTACCCAGCCCTCGCCCTTGCAGACGGGGCAGCCCGCGCCGTGGCACTTGAAGCACTCCACGTCCATCTCGCAACTGGGCTCGGTGAAGGGGAAGTGATGGGGCCGGAACCGGGTCTTCAGGTCGTTGCCGTAAAGCCGGTGCACCAGCTCGTTGAGCGTGCCCTTCAAATCGCCGAAGGTGATGCCCTCGTCCACCACCAGACCCTCGATCTGGTGGAACATGGGGCTGTGGGTGGCGTCCACCTCGTCCTTGCGGTAGACGCGGCCCGGGGCGATGATCCGGATGGGGAGAGGATAGGTCTCCATCACGTGGATCTGCACGGGGCTGGTCTGGGTGCGCAGCAGCACCTGATCGTCGTCGTCAAAATAGAAGGTGTCCTGCCGATCCCGGGCCGGGTGGCCCTCGGCGGTGTTGAGCCGGTCGAAGTTGTAGCTGGCCAGCTCCACCTCCGGCCCCTCGGCGATGGTGAAGCCCATGCCGATGGCGATCTCGGAAAACTCGTCGATGACCCGGTTCAGGGGGTGGGGCCGGCCAAGCTTCACAGCCGTGCCGGGAATGGTCACGTCCTCCCGCTCGGCGGCCAGCCGTGCCTGCAGGGCCTTCTCGCTCAAGTCCGCGCGGCCCTGCTCCAGAGCGGCGGTCAGCTCCTCGCGGATGGAGTTTGCCATCTGGCCCATCTTCGGCCGCTCCTCCGCGGACAGTCCGCCCATCTGCTTGAGCATAGCCGTCAGCTCGCCCTTCTTGCCCAGGTACCGGACGCGCACAGCGTCCAGCGCCTCCAGATCCTCCGCCTCACGGATCGCCTGCAGGGACGCGTCCCGCAGCTGCCGCAGTTTTTCTTCCATGGTATCTCTTGCTCCTTGCTGTCTGATAAGTGAAATGAGGATGGAAATCAATACAACCTTAATTTATAACACAATATACCATTTTTATCAACTATAATGTAGCTGGAACTTGCGCCCGTCGTCGGCCGTATTTTTGGTCAGAGGGAAATTGACGAACAATCCCGGGAGGGCTATAATACGGAAAAGAGGTGAAGAGCCGTGGAACTGACTTGCGCGCGGAACATAAAGGCGGCCGACAGCGAGGCCATCCAGGGGCGGGGCATACCGTCCCTGAAACTGATGGAGAAGGCGGCCAACGCCCTGGCGCTGGCGGCATCGTCGCTGGCGGGGGACAGGCATACCGCGGCGGTGTTCTGCGGGCCGGGCAATAACGGCGGCGACGGCATAGCGGCCGCCCGTATCCTCCAGGACATGGGCTTTTCGGTGCGCTGCTGGCTGGTGGGCAGCCGGGAGAAGATGACAGAGGACGCCCGGGCCATGGAGCGGGAGCTGCAATCCGCCGGCGGCGCGCTGGAGGACTTCGACCCGGCGGACGGGGACGCCGCGGCCTGGACAAAGAACGCCGGCGTGGTGGTGGACGCCATTTTCGGCGTGGGGCTTTCCCGGCCGCTGGAGGGGATAGCCCTGGCGGCGGCGGAGCTGATAAACGCCGCCGGCCGGCCGGTGGCGGCGGCGGACATCCCCAGCGGGGTGGACGCGGACACAGGGGCCGTTCTGGGCGCCGCCGTGGGCGCGGCGCGGACGGTCACCTTCTCCATGGCAAAGCCCGGGCACTTTATCGAGCCGGGCTGTCTGTACCGGGGGGAGCTGTCCGTGGAGGACATCGGCATCCCGGCGGACATCCTGGCGGGGGCCGGATGCGGGATCTACGCCATCCGTGGGGAGGATCTGGCTCTGCCGGCGCGCAAAAAACTCACCCACAAGGGCGATTACGGAAAGCTGTTCATTCTGGCCGGCTCCGTGGGCTATACCGGCGCGGCCAGCCTGTGCGCCCGGGCCGCTGTCCGGGCCGGCGCGGGACTGGTCTATCTGGGGGTGCCGGCGGATATATATGATATTACGGCGGTCAAAAACGACGAGGCCATGCCCTTCCCCCTCATAGGCAGCGACACGGGCCGCATGGGCGCGGAGGCCATCCCGGCCATCGAGCGGCGTCTGGCGGACTGCGACGTGTGCGTGATCGGCCCGGGCCTGGGCCGGGACGAGGGCACGGCGGCCGTGACGGCGGCTGTCCTGGGAGCGGCGGCGGGCCCGGTGGTGGCCGACGCGGACGCCCTGTGGGCCATTGCCCGTGCGCCCGGCCTGCTGGAGCAGGCGGCGGGGCCGGTGATCCTCACCCCCCATGAGGGGGAGTTTGCCCGGCTGCTGGGCCGGCCGGTACAGAACCGCCTCACGGACGCCATGACCTTTGCCCGGGAGCGGGGGTGCGCGGTGGTGCTCAAGGGCTATCGCACCATATGCGCCTTCCCGGACGGGAAGGGATATGTCATCGACGCGGGCAATCCCGGCATGGCCACCGGCGGCAGCGGGGACGTGCTGGCGGGGGTGATCGGCGGACTGCTGGGCCAGATGAGCGCCCGGCGGGCGGTGGTGACGGCCTGCTGGCTCCACGCCCGGGCGGGAGACCTGGCCGCGGCCCGGTACGGGGAATACGCCCTGCGGGCGGGGGATATCATTGATCTGCTGTGCGAGGCGGAGAAGGAAATCATACGGTAAGGAGCATACCATGCGGAAACTCATCGCTTCCGCACTGATGATGACCCTCCTGATGCTGCCCGGATGCGGGGAGCGGGAGGTACGGTTGGAAAAGGGCTTTGCGGCGCTGCGGGACGCGGTGACGGCGGCCCAGAGCATCCGGTTTGAGGCGGCGGTGTCCGCCGACTGGGGCGAGAGCACCGCCGGGTACACCATGGCCGTACACTACGACGGCCAGCAGACCACTATGGAGATCCTGACGCCGGAGCTGCTGGCGGGGGTGAGCGCCACCGCCCTGCGGGGACAGACGGATATATCCTACGACGGGGTGATCCTGGGAGCGGGCCCGCTGGACGGGGAGGGGCTCACGCCCATGAGCGCCGTCCCGGTGATACTGGACGCGCTGGCCAGCGCCTACGTGGAGTTGCTGTGGTGGGACGGCGACCAGATCGCCGCCCGGCTCTACGTGGGGGAGCAGTCCGTGGCAACCGTCTGGCTGGACGGGCAGACCCTCGCCCCGACGGCGGGGGAGGTCGCCTGCGACGGCAGGACGGTCATATCCTGTCAGATCACCGGCTGGGAGATAAGCTGAAGCCGGATCTACAAACAGAGGAGAGAAAGACACAATGGACGAAAGACGCAAGAGAACGTGGGCGGAGGTGAGCCTGGGGGCCATCGAACACAACTACCGGGCCATGCGGGCCAAGCTGGCCCCCGGCGCCCGGTACATGGGCATCGTGAAGGCCAACGCTTACGGCCACGGGGCGATAGAGGTGTCCCGGCTTCTGGAGCAGGTGGGATGCGACTATCTGGCGGTGGCCTGCCTGGACGAGGCGCTGCAGCTGCGCCAGGCGGGGATATCGCTGCCCATCCTGATCCTGGGCTATACCCTGCCGGCCTACGCCCCCGTGCTGGCGGAAAACCGCATCACTCAGGCGGTGGGGAGCCTGGACATGGCCCGGGCGCTCAGCGAGGCGCTGGCCGGTACGGGCAGGACGCTGAAGGTGCACCTGAAGCTGGAGACCGGCATGGGCCGCACGGGCTTTCGGGTCTACGGCGACGGGGATCTGACCGCCCCTGCCCAGGCCATGGCCCTGCCCGGCCTTGTCCCGGAGGGGGTGTTCACCCACTTTTGCGTGTCCGACGGCGAGCCGGGGGAGCGGGACTTCACCTGGGAGCAGCTGGAGCGGTTCAAGGCGGGTTTTGAGGCCGCCGAGGCCCAGTCCGGCCGCCGGTTTGAGATACACCACTGCACCAATTCCGGGGCCATGATCGCCTTTCCCCAGACGTATATGGACATGGTTCGCCCGGGTGTGGCGCTGTACGGGATGTATCCCGGCCCGGAAAAGGGGGATCTTCAGCTCGTCCCCGCCATGGAGCTGAAAAGCCGGGTGGCGTGCGTGGAGCAGCACCAGCCGGGGGACACCATCAGCTACGGCCGGACGTTTACGGTGCGCCGGCCCAGCCGGATCGCCGTGCTGCCCATCGGCTACGCCGACGGACTGCACCGCACGCTGTCCAACAAACTCACCCTGGACTTTGACGGAAAGCCCGCCCGGCAGGTGGGACGCATCTGCATGGACATGTGCATGGCGGACGTGACGGATCTGGACGTGAAGCCCGGGGACGTGGCGGAGATCTTCGGCCGGCGGATCAACTGCGGGGACGTGGCGGCGCTGTGCGGCACCATCCACTATGAGCTGCTGTGCGCGGTCAGTCCCCGGGTGCCCCGGATCTACGTGGATTGAAAGGCTTTCCGGCGCGCCGGTATAAAATTGCCCCTTCCGTGGGAGAATTAGAGTATGTCCGTACATAGAATGTACCGGGCGACTCTTTTACGGAAGGTGCGCACATGACAAATCCGGTTCGACGCGGAGACATCTTTTATGCCGATCTCAGCCCCGTGGTGGGCTCGGAGCAGGGCGGCCTGCGGCCGGTGCTTATTATCCAGAACGACACGGGCAACCGCCACAGCCCCACGGTGATCGCTGCGGCCATCACCTCCCAGGTGGGAAAGGCGCGTCTGCCGACACATATCGAGATACAGGCCCCGGACAGCGGCCTGACCAGGGACAGCGTGATCCTGTTGGAACAGATACGTACTCTGGACAAATCCCGCCTGCGGGAGCGGATGGGAAAGCTCAGCGGCGCCACCATGACCCGCGTGGACGACGCCATCGCCGTCAGCTTCGGTCTGAACCAGTCTCTGTCGTAAAACACGGCCCCCGATCATATGCTTGCATATGATTGGGGGTTTTGTATATGGTATTGCCGATCTACATTGACGGGAAAAAGGAAGGGGAGCTGACGGTGGAGCACCGGGGCGCGGCCACGGTGATGCAGGCCCGGCTGCGGGACGTGGGCCGGGTGGTGCGCCTGACGGTATACGGGGAGAAGGCGGGCTATCTGGGGGTGCCGGAGCCGTCGGAGGGGCAGCTGGTGCTGACCCGGCGCTTCTCGCCCCTGGAGATGAACCGGTTTCCCCGGCGGCCGGAGTACGCGGCGGAGCGGCCGATGGAACAGGGCCGGCCGGAGGAACCGGCGCAGTCCGCCCCCCAGAAGCCCCAGGGGGAGTTTCCCCAGGGCGCCGGCCGGAGGGTGATGTGGATGGGGGGAAAGCCCTATTTTTTCTGATGGTCAAATTGGAAAATATGTGCTATAATGATCCCACTGCGATTGCACAATATGCACAAATGAGGTGACTGATATGCGGATGACCGACCTGATACAGAAAAAGCGGGACGGAGGCGTCCTCACCGCCCAGGAGATACGCTGGATGATCGAGGGCTATACGAAGGGGGACGTGCCGGATTACCAGATGAGCGCCATGGCAATGGCCATCTACTTCCAGGGGATGGACATCGAGGAGACGTATGCGCTGACCATGGCCATGCTGGACTCCGGCGACCGGATCGACTTGCGCGGCGTGTCCGGGATCAAGGCCGACAAGCACTCCACCGGCGGCGTGGGGGACAAGACCAGCCTGGTGCTGTGCCCCATGGTGGCCGCCTGCGGGGTGAAGATGGCGAAGCTGTCCGGCCGGGGGCTGGGCCACACCGGCGGCACCATCGACAAGCTGGAGAGCTTTCCCGGCTTCACCACGGCGCTGGAGCAGGACGCCTTTCTCCGGCAGGTGGACGAGGTGGGCTTCGCCATCGCCGGGCAGACGGCCGAGCTGTGCCCCGCGGACAAGAAGCTCTACGCCCTGCGGGACGTGACGGCCACGGTGGCGTCCATGCCGCTGATCGTCAGCAGCATCCTGTGCAAGAAGCTGGCGGCAGGGGCGGATGTGATCGTGCTGGACGTGAAGAGCGGCTCCGGCGCGTTCATGCAGACGGACGAGGCCGCCTTTGAATTGGCCAAGACTCTCACCGAGGTGGGCCGCCGGGCCGGAAAGCGCGTGGTGGCCGTGGTGACGGATATGGATGAGCCGCTGGGCAACGCCGTGGGCAACGCCCTGGAGGTGAAGGAGGCCCTGGCTGCCCTGCGGGGGGAGTATCAGGGGGATCTGCTGGAGCTGTGCCTGACCCTGGGCACCCAGATCCTGCGGGAGGGCGGCGCGGCAGCCGACGACGCCCAGGCCCGCGCCATGCTGGAAAAGGCCATAGAGAGCGGCGCGGCCCTGGAGAAGTTCGCGCAGTTCGTGCGGGCCCAGGGGGGCGACCCGGCGGCGGTATACGACCCCGCGCTCCTGCCGGAGGCGCCGGTGAAGCTGGAGGTTCCCGCCGCGGCGGGCGGCTATGTGGGCCGCATCCACGCCGAGAGCGTGGGTCTGGTGAGTATGCACCTGGGCGGCGGCCGGGCCACCAAGGAGGACACGGTGGATCTGGCTGTGGGCGTGGTGTTGCACAAAAAGGTGGGCGACCCGGTTGCCCCCGGGGAGAGCCTGGGCACCATCCACGCCCGCACGGAGCAGGCTGCAGCACAGGCGGCGGATATGCTCCGGGACTGCTTTGAGATCGCGCCCGAGCCGGTCACACGCGCGCCCTTTATCAAGGGCGTGGTGAAGTGAAAAACATACCTATGCCATGGCCGGGAGCCGCCCCAGTGGGGCGGCTCCTTTTTGCGGGCGGGCGCTCTTGCATTTTTGCGGATTTCCGATATAATAGATAAGAAATAGCGAGGCGTGAGGAGGCGGCGTATGGAAAAGGACAAGCGGCGGGCGGTCATTTTGGACGGACAGGGCGGCGGCATCGGCGCCCAGCTGGCCCGGCTTCTGTCAAAGCAGCTTCCGGAGGAATGGGAGCTGCTTGCGGTGGGCACCAACGTGTCCGCCACGGCGGCCATGCTCAAGGCCGGCGCGTCCCAGGGCGCCACCGGGGAGAACGCCGTCATCTACAACGCCGCCCGGGCTGACCTGATCCTGGGCCCCATCGGGCTGATCCTGGCCAATGGCATCATGGGGGAGGTCTCCCCGGCCATGGCGTCGGCGGTGAGCGGCGCGGCGGCGGCCAAGATCCTGATCCCCACCTCCTCCTGCGGGGTGTATGTGGCCGGAACGGAGCAGCTGCGGCTGGAGGACTATCTGCGCCAGGCGGCGGAGACGGCCCTGTCCCTCATGGCCCGGTGAGCGGCGGACAGACGGTATTTGCCCCGGCGCTGGCGGCTATGGAGCAGGCGCTGGCAGGCGGCGGGCCGGTCATCATCGCCGTGGACGGCCGGTGCGGCAGCGGCAAGACCACCCTGGCGGCGCTGGCGTCCTCCGAGCTGGGTCTGTCCGTGGCCCACATGGACGACTTCTATCTGCCCCACGCGCGGCGCGTCCCGGACTGGCGGACGACCCCCTGCGCCAACATGGACTTTGACCGGCTCCGGGAGCAGGTGCTCTGTCCCTATCGGCAGGGAAAGCCTGTCCTCTACCGGCCCTACCGGTGCGCGGAGGGCGTCTTTGGCCCGACGGAGGTGTTTCCGGCGGACAGGCCGCTGCTGGTGGAGGGAAGCTATTCCCACCACCCGTCTCTGGCCGGGTATTACGATCTGAAGATCTTTCTCACCTGTGCCGCCCAGGAGCAGCGGCGCAGGCTCCGCCGACGGGAGGGAGACGGTTTCGCGGGCTTCCGGCAGATCTGGATCCCCCTGGAGGAAGGGTATTTTCAGGAATACGGCGTGGAGAAGCACGCCCTATGCATAGACACAAGCGCTCTGACGCGCCAGGAAGGCGCGCGGAAATAGATCCCCCGGCACTCCGAAAAAGCCAGGAAGGCAAGGCCCGTCCAGAAGGAGGGCGACCATAAGACTTTTAGGAGGTTTCCCTGCATGAAAACAAACACATCCCTGAAAAATCTCGTTCTGGCGGCCATGTTCATGGCGCTGGGCTTTGTGCTGCCCTTCCTGACCGGCCAGATCCCCCAGATCGGGAACATGCTCTGCCCCATGCATTTTCCCGTGTTCCTGTGCGGGCTGATCTGCGGCTGGAAGTACGGCGCGGTGGTGGGCTTCGTGCTGCCCCTGGCCCGGTCGCTGCTGCTGACCATGCCTCCCATGTACCCCCAGGCGATCTCCATGGCCTTTGAACTGCTCACCTACGGACTGGTGGCGGGACTGCTCTACAGCCGCTCCCGGTGGCAGTGCGTGCTGGCGCTGTATAAGGCGCTGGTGGCGGCCATGCTGGCCGGCCGGGCGGTGTGGGCCGTGGTACGGGTGATCCTTAGCGGCGTGTCCGGCTCGGCGTTCACCTGGCAGATGTTCCTGTCCGGGGCGTTCACCACCGCCATCCCGGGCATCATCGCCCAGCTCATCCTCATCCCCGCCATCATGGTGGCTCTGGATCGGGCCGGCATGGTGCGCTTCCGCCAGGAGGAGAAGGCCCAGAAGGCCGGAGCCTGAAGATCCCATATGAAAAAGATACGCCGCCCAGGAAGGGCGGCGTAAAATTTTTTGTAACACTTTTTTCGCAGGATTGTCTAATATGCGTCCGGATCGGAGATGGACTGGAGCCTGGAGATGCCGCCGGCAGCGGAGGTGGAGGAATGAACAAAGGAAAGCGCCCCGTGGGGCGCTTTCCATCCTATTACGGCTCCCTTGTGCAAAGGGAGCTGTCGCCGGCGATAGCCGGAGACTGAGGGATTGTTACCAGCTGGGATGTCCTTCAAAACTGGCAACAACCCCTCCGAGCGCCGCGAGCGGCGCCCACCTCCCCTTGCACAGGGGAGGCTTTTGGTTTAGTATTTCTCTTTGCTCTTACAGAGACATGCCACGACCAGGCCGAAGAAGATGGCGGCGCAGATGCCGCCGGCGGCGGATGTGAAGCCCCCGGTGAACGCGCCGATGAGGCCCCGCTGGGCAACCGCCTGCCGCACACCTCTGGCCAGAAGGTTTCCAAACCCGGTCAGGGGCACCGTGGCGCCCGCGCCGGCCCAGTCCGCCAGGGGCTGATAGAGCCCCACAGCCCCCAGAATCACCCCGGCCACCACGTAGCCGGTGAGGATGCGGGCGGGGGTGAGCCGGGTCAGGTCGATGAGCAGCTGCCCCACCAGGCACAGCGCCCCGCCCACCAGAAATGTCTTCAAAAATGCCATTGCTGTCTCGTTCATGTTTATGACCTCGTATTTTCCAGGGCCACCGCGTGGCAGATGGCGGGAATGCTCTCCCCCTGCTGGTTGGTGGTGGGGCTCATCATGGCCCCCGTGGCGGCGAACAGCAGCCGGTTCCAGTTGTGCTCCAGCATCCCGTGCAGCAGATGCCCGCACAGCACCGCGGCCGAGCAGCCGCAGCCGGAGCCGCCGGCGTGGGTGTCCTGGCCGTTGGCGGAGTATATGAGCCGTCCGCAGTCCATATATCCGATCCCCAGGTCGATCCCGTCCCGCAAAAACAGATCCGCCAGGATATGGGAGCCCACGATGCCCAGATCGCCGGTGACGATGGCGTCGTAGTAATCCGGCCCCCGGCCCGTGTCCTCAAAATGGGCCTTCAGCGTCTCGTAGGCCGCCGGGGCCATGGCCGCGCCCATGTTGTTCATGTCCGTCACCCCCGCGTCGGTGATGACGCCGGTGGTGATGTGGGTCACGTAGGGGGCGGGGCCGTCGGCCTTCAATATGAGCGCCCCCGCGCCGGTGACGGTTCGCTGGGCCGTGGGCGGGCGCTGGTTGCCGTACTGCAGGGGGTAGCGGTACTGCCGCTCCGCGGAGCAGAAGTGGGAGCTGGTGGCCGCGGCGGTGACGCTGCAAAACCCGCCGTCGATCATCATGGCCGCCAGGGACAGGCTCTCCGCCATGGTGGAGCAGGCCCCGTAGAGCCCAAAGTAGGGCACGCCGCATTCCCGCATGGCGTATGCCGAGCCGGCGCACTGGTTCAAAAGGTCGCCGGAGAACACGTACTGTACGTCGCTGGGGGAGGTCTTGGCCTTGTCGCAGGCGATGGACCAGCACATCTTGAGCATGGCGCTCTCCGCCTTTTCCCAGCTCTTGGCCCCAAAGCGGGAGTCGTCGCTCAAATAGTCGAAATACTTGCGCAGAGGGCCCTCGCCCTCTTTTTTGCCGCCCACGCACGCCGCCGCGGCGATGCCCGGCTGCATGGAAAGGTGGACGGTCTGTTTTCCCATTCGTTTTGTTTCCATGGTGGTAGTTTGCGCGGCAAAGGCAAAAAAATACCGCCGGGAAGCGAAAACTCCCGGCGAATTTTTTTATCGGTTCTTACAGATAGATCTCCGTCTCCAGAAACGTCCGATCCTTTCGGGACTGGCCGCCCAGGCTGGACACCGCGCCCTTGCCCCTGCCCCGGATGGAGATCACGTCCCCATGGGCAATGGGCGCGTCCGTGCGCAGGCACTGGGCGTAATTGAGCTGGACGGCTCCAGCCCGGATCAGCTCCGCCGTGACGGTGCGGGACAGGCCGAACATGCCCGCCGCCACCGCGTCCAGACGCAGGCTCTTGACGGTAAAGGTCACTTTTTTGACCTTCCGCTCCGGCGCGGGCACGTCGGCGAGGGGGATGGGGACGGTCTTTACCGTGACGCGGCCCACCTGGGTGAGCTCGTCGCAGAGAAGCTTTTCCACCGTGGGCAGGCAGAAGATATAGGCCGTGTCCCCCTGTACCCAGAAGTCCCCGATCCACTCCCGGCGCACCCCCAGACCCAGGGCCGCGCCCATGTAGTCCCGGTGGCCGGGCGCGCCGAAGTAGGCGGTCACCCGCAGGGCGTGGATGTACTCCGCCGGATCGAAATCGGCTTCCTCCAGATAAAAGGGCAGAAAGAAGGCGCACTTGCGCTCGCAGGCGGCGTTGCC
>CANQDL010000031.1 GCA_947591105.1 uncultured Oscillospiraceae bacterium | reverse complement strand
ATGTAGCCGGTCAGGCCGTTGAGCTGGCTGTCCAGCTCCCGCTCGTATATGGCCGTCATAGGCGTTTGCCCCCCTTCCCCTTCGTCTTGACCGGCTGCTCGCCTCCGTCCTGGGTGAGCGCCAGAAATACGTCCTCCAGACTGGCCTGCTCCCGCTCCATGCGCAGCACGGGGATGCGCCCGTCGCTCAAGGCAAAGGAGAGCCGCTCGTCCATCCCGGCGCCGGCGTCCGAGGCGCTGACGGTCACCTCCGTGCGCTCGCCGGCGGCCCGGGCCTCCACCTCCAGCACGCCCTCCACCGGCTCCAGGGCCTGGCGTGTGTCCACCACGCCGGCCTTCACCGTGAGCCGGTATGTCACCTTGCCGGCAAAGCGCGCCTCCAGCTCCCCGGGGGTACCGCTGGCCACCAGCCGCCCCCGGTGGATGAGCAGGATCTGGTCGCAGACCGCCTGCACCTCGCTCAAAATATGGGAGGATAGGATCACCGTGTGCTCCCGGCCCAGAGAGCGGATCAGCTGGCGGATCTCCACGATCTGCAGCGGATCGAGGCCCACCGTGGGCTCGTCCAGTATGATGACCGCCGGGTCGCCCAGCAGCGCCTGGGCGATGCCCACCCGCTGGCGGTAGCCCTTGGACAGGTTGCGGATCAGCCTGTCCGCCACGTCGGAAACGCCGGTAACGTCGATCACGTGCTCCAGCTGGCTGTCCAGCGCCGCCGTGCGCACCCCCTTGGCCCGGGCCACAAAGGACAGGTACTCCCGCACCGTCATGCCCGTATACAGGGGCGGCTGCTCCGGCAGATACCCCACTCTGGCCTTGGCCTGGATGGGCTCTTCAAATATATCGTGTCCGTCGATGGTCACCTGGCCCTCTGTGGCGGCCAGGCACCCGGTCAGGATATTCATGGTCGTGGTCTTGCCCGCCCCGTTGGGGCCCAGAAAACCGTATACCGCGCCGCTGTCCACGGTGAAGCTCAGATCTTCCACCGCCGTGCGGCTTCCGTAGCGCTTGGTGAGATGGCGCACCTCGATCACGCGATCGCCTCCTTTGGAAATCCTCGCCTATTGTACACCCAAACGCAACCCCATGTGTGACCGAATGATGAAGTTTTCCGAAAAATAAGGCCGGCCGGCCCGGGCATATGGAAAGGGCGCGATGCGTTTGCATCGCGCCCCTTCGTTTTTTGTTTTCTTTACTTTTTATACGTGATGCTCAATCCCTTGGTGTCGTACGCGCTGGTGTAGCTCTTGCCCGTCTTGTTCACGCACCGCACCGTGAAGCTGTAGGTCGTGCCGCTTTTGGCTTTCTTCCAGGTGTAGCTGGTGGACGTGGTGTCCGCAAGCTTCGTCCACTTGCCGTTGCCGATCTTGTAGAACACCCGGTACTTGGCAGCCCCCGCTACCTTGCCCCAGGTGATCTTGATCCCCCCGGTGGTCTTGGCCACCTTGCTCACCTTGGGAGCGGCAATGTAGGTCAGGCTCTTGCCGGTGCTGTCGTAGGAGCTGGTGAAGTTCTTCCCAGCCTTGTCCATGCACCGCACCGTAAAGCTGTACTTGGTGCCGCTCTTCGCCTTCGTCCAGGTGTAGCTGGTCTTGGTGGTGTTGGCGATCTTCGTCCACTTACCGGAGCCGGTCTTGTAGTACACCCGGTAGCTGCCCGCGCCGGTCACCTTCCCCCAGGTGATCGTCACGCCGGTGCTGGTGTTGCTTACCTTGGAGATCTTGGGCGCGGCCACGTAGGTAATGGACTTTCCGGTGGTGTTATAGTCGCTGGTGTAGCTCTTGCCGTTGCTCGTCACGCACCGGATGGTGAAGCTGTACTTCGTCCCGCTCTTGGCCTTCTTCCAGGTGTAGCTGGTCTTGGCCGTATCGCCGATCTTCGTCCACTTGCCGCCGGTGGTCTTATAGAAGATCCGGTACTTGGCAGCACCGCTCACCGCCGTCCAGCTGATCTTCACCCCTGTGGCGGCGTTGCTCACCTTGGGAACGGCCGGAGTCTTCAGTTTGTAGTAGGTGATGCTCTTGCCGGTCTTGTCGTAATCGCTGGCCTTGCCGTTCTTGTCGAATGCCTTGACGGTGAAGGTGTACTTGGTGCCAACCTTGGCGCTCTTCCAGGTGTAGCTCGTGCCGGTCACATCCGCAAGCTTCGTCCACTTGCCGCTCTTCTTGTAGTATACCCGATACTTGGTCGCACCGGTGACCTTGCCCCAGGTGATCTTCACGCCGGTGCTGGTGTTGGTCAGCTTGCTGATCTTGGGGGTGGACAGAGAGGTGGTGTCCGCGGTATTGGAGACGGTGATGGTCAGGCCCTTGCTGTCGTAGGTGCTGTTGTGACCGCGGCTGTCCTAGGCCTTGACGGTGAAGGTCAGGGTCTGTCCGGCCGTGGCCTGATAGAGGAACTCGCAGTCGGAAAGCTTCGTCATCTGCTTCCAGCTGCCGCCGGAGGACTTGGAATAGACGATATAGCTAACCGCGCCTACGGACGGCTCCCACGTCAGCTTCACCGAGCCGCCGCCGATGTTCTGGATCTTCAGCAGCTTGGGCTGGCCAGGCTTGGCTACGCCCAGGCTCACCAGATTGAAGCTGGTGTTTTTCAAAAAGTCCTCTTCCGGGCTCTCGGTATAGTAATAGATGGTGGTCGTCGCCGGGTTGCCCAGAGTGTTCGCGGCGGCGTTGGGCGAGATCTGGGTATACCCGCCCGCAAAGGTGAGGGAGGTCAGCGTGGACGTGATATTGAACGCCCCATACTTGATCAACTCCACGCTGGCGGGAATGGTGACACTCGTCAGTTTGGTGCCGCTAAACGCCGAATCCCCAATGGTTGTCAGCCCCTCGGGGAGGGTCACCGACGTAAGGGCGGTGTGGGCAAAGGCATAGGCGCCGATCTCCTTGATGCTGCTGGGGATCGGATACGACGCCAGCTTGCTGCACCCCTCAAAGGTGTGTCCCGGGATAACGGTCATCCCGTTGGGAAGCTTTGCGCTGGTCAGCGCCGTGCATTCATTGAATACATTCGTGCCCATGGTCTTCACAGAATCCGGGACGGTGACGCTCTTCAGCTTCTGGCAGTAGCTGAACGCATAGTCGCCAATGGACACGACGCTGGCGGGGATGGAGACGCTCGAAAAAGCGTTCTGTTCCAGAGCATTCTTGCCGATGCTGGTCACCGTGGAGGGGATCTCGATGCTGGTGATCCCACTGGCGCTGAACACGCTATCCGGCAGGGAGGTGATCCCGCTGGGGAGATGGACAGTGCCCAGCGTGTTGCGGGCAAAGGCGGATTCGCCGATCTTCGTCACCGAGTCCGGAATGGTGAAGGATTTCACCTCCAGGCCCATGCCCTCGAAGGCGTGCGCGCCGATGGTCTGCAGATTGTAGGGAAGTTTGAGCTCCGTAAGCAGCGGCGCGCTGGAGGCAAAGGCATAGTCGCCGATCTCCGTTACACTTGATGGCAGGTCGATGGTAGTGACATAGTCCAAACTGTGATTAAAGTAATGTGCGCCAATATAGGTCACCATGGGGTCAACGTAGATGGTTTGGATCTGGTAGTTATGCCAGGGGGCAACATATTCGCCGTCCTCGTTGAGCTCCAGGTCGCCCATCCTGCCGACGCCGGTAATGGTCAGTTTATACCGGCTGCCTTCGGGGGTGACGATCCACCGCACTTTGTCCGGTTTTCCGGGTTCGCCGCAGTCACCGCTGGTCGGCTCTTCGGTCTTGGTCTGCGCCTCTTCCTGGGCGGTCAGCTCTTCCTCCGTCGGTTCTTCCGCAGGCTCCTCCGGCTCCGGGATGAGCTCCTCAACGGGCGCCGCAGGCGCTTCCGTCTCCGGGGCGGTCTCCGGCTCCGCCGGAACTTCCGGGGCGGCCGGCTCCTCGGTGACGACCGGCTCCTCTGTGATAACGGGTTCCTCTGTCACAGCGGGTTCTTCCGTCACGACGGGCTCCTCCGCCTCGGCGGGCTCCTCCGGCTCGGCGGGTTCCTCCGCCTCGGCGGGTTCCTCCGCCTCGGCGGGTTCCTCCGGCTCGACCGGTTCCTCCGTCCCGGCGGGTTTCTCCGCCTCGACCGGTTCCTCCGTCCCGGCGGGTTCCTCCGGCTCGACCGTCTCTTCTGTTACGGTCGGCTCCGCTTCCGCAGGCTGCTCCGGCTCGCCCTCGGCATAAGCCGTGGGCAGCGCCCCCAGCAGCATCAATACCGCCAGAAGCAAAGATAGACTGCGTTTTGCCATAAGTTGATCCTCCTTCTGTCAAATGTGTGAACTGTGAAATGATCGCTCTATTTCCGTTTCCATCATACCCCCCCCCGTAGCATTTTTGTCAATAAGAAAATCGCCGGCAAAACAGCCGGCGAAATTGACCCTGTCAGACGAGATAGAATATTATGTAAACTATATGACACCAAAACAGGCGGGGCCCCGGCCCCGCCTGTTGGTTTTTCTCACGTCTATTGGATGTCGCCCTTGTCCACCAGCTTTATCTCCAGATCGAAGCTCTCCCCGTCCCGCCAGACGGTGAGGGTGATGGCGTCGCCCACCTCCATGGCCTCCTTGATCACGTTCACCTGGGCCACGGTGGTCACCTCCGTGCCGTTCACGGCGGTGATCACGTCGCCCTCCCGCAGGCCCTTCTCCTTGGCGTCGGAGCCCTCGCTCACCTCGGTCACGTAAAGCCCGCTGGGCAGGTCGTACCGCTCCATGGCGTCCGTGCTCACCGTGCCGGCCACGATGCCGATGGTGGGCTCTCCGGGCACCACGCCGTTTTCGATCAGCTGGTCGGCGATCTGCTTGACCACCGACGAGGGGATGGCAAAGCCGATGCCCTCCACCGTGGTATAGAAGCCGGACATGATCTTCATGTTGGTGATGCCGATCACCTGGCCCTCGGTGTTGATCAGCGGACCGCCGGAGTTGCCCTCGTTCAAGGCGGCGTTTGTTTGCAGCAGGGTCATGGTGTGGCCATCATAGGTCACGTTCCGGTCGATGGCGGAGATGATGCCGTTGGTCATGGTGCCGGTATACGCCTGGCCCAGGGGGTTGCCGATGGCCGCCACCTCGTCCCCCACCCGCAGGGAGACGGAGCGGCCGAACTCGGCGGCGGGCAGCGTCTGATCCTCCACCTGGATGACGGCGATGTCGCTGTTTTCATCCGCGCCCACCAGAAGCGCGTCCAGCGTCCGGCCGTCCGAGAGGATCACCTGGGCCCGCTCGCAGCCCTGGATGATATGGGTGTTGGTGACGATATAGCCCGCGCCGCTGTCAAAGACCACCCCGGTGCCCCAGGCGTATTCCTCCCCCTCCATGTAGGTGGTGATGCCCACCACGGCAGGGCTTACCTTATCATATATCTCCTGGAGGGTGAGATCTTCCCCCCGCTGGGCCCGGAGAGAGAGAGTCACGCCGGTGCCGGTGGGGGCTTTGGGCATTTTGATCTCGTTGGAGCCGGTGTAGTAGTTGGCAAAATACTCCCGAAAATCCTCGTATTCGTCCGCGGGGAGGGTGTCGGTATCGGAGCCGAAGTCGTAGCCGTAATCAAAGCCCCCGTCAAAGTCGTAGCCGTAGACGGCCCGGGACTGAGCAAGATCATTGAAACGCCGCAGCAGACCGCTGCGCCACACAGCCAGCGCCGCCGCCGCGCACAGCAGTACCGTACACAGGCACAGGGACGCCACCTTTGTCCGGTGGTGCCGCCGGCGCTGCTGCTCCGTGGGGCCCCGGCGCAGAGACGGCTGGCCAGGCGGAGGCGGAGGGGGCGTGGGCCGTCCGCCGGCCTGGTACCAGGCGCTGGCGGATCGCTGTTCCGGCTGTCCGGAATACCAGGCGCCGGAATAGGGGCTCATGTTATCTGCCATGGGTTACTCCTCTCTTGACTACACTTATCCGCTGTCGCGGGCGCTCTCCCGGCCGCCCGCGGCCGATTCGTTCTTCTGGCTCCGGCCGCTGTCCGCCAGGGCCAGGGTGAAGGTGAACACGGTCACACCCGCGTCGCTGGTGACGAAGATGTCCTGGTCGTGGTCGGACAGGATCTGCCGCACCATGTAAAGACCCAGGCCCACGCCCTCCCGATCCTGACTGCGGGAGCGGTCGGCCTTGTGGAAACGGTCGAAAATCAGGGGCAGCTCCTCCTTGGGGATCACCGGGCCGGTGTCCTGCACGGCCGTATAGGCCCGGCCGTTCTCCTTCCAGACGCTCACCGACAGCACCGTGCCCACAAAGGCGAATTTGACGGCGTTGTCCACCAGGTTGTACACCACCCGGGTCAGGGCGTCCACATCGCCCTTTACCCGCAGGGCGTCCTCCGGCATGTGCAGATCCATCGTCAGGCGCTTCGCGTCCACCCGCTCTTCAAAGTTCAGCAGGGTCTGCACCACCATCTCGCCCAGATCAAAGGTCTGGTTCCGCCGGGCAGGGTCGCCGTCCCGCAGACGGGACATATCCAGCATACTCCGCACCAGTCTGCCCAGCCGCTTCGTCTCCGAGGAGATGGTCTGCAGATACTTATCTTCCTCTGACCGGGGGATGGTGCCGTCCAGGATCCCGTCGGCAAAGCCGGCGATGGACGTCATGGGCGTGCGCAGCTCGTGGGAGACGTTGGCGATGAACTCCCGCCGGCGGGACTCGTTGCGCTCCAGACTGTCGGCCATGGTGTTGAACGCCTGGATCAGGGTGCCGATCTCATCCTCCCCGGGATAGGGACTGACCCGGGCGCTGTAATCCCCCCGGGCGAACCGGTGGGCGGCCTCCGCCATCTCGTTCAGGGGCCTTGCCAGCCGCCGGTCGTTGGCGTACTCGAACACGATGGCCAGTCCCAGCACCCCGATGGCCACCAGGATGAACACCGCCACGAATCCGCCCCAGATCCCCATAAAGCCGGAGCCGGCGTAGCTGACGAACACGTACCCCGCCGTCTGGCCGTCCCGGGCCGTGACGGGCTCCGCCACTACATAATACATCCCATCGTAGAACCCGTCAAGGTTCGTCAGCGCCTCGTACCCGCCTTCGCCGTCCAGCACGTCCATCAACGCGGCGGACAGATGCCGGCCGATGTAGGGCGAGGGCAGCTCCCTGTCGGAACTGGAGACGACCGTGCCCGTCTCGTCGCAGATGAAGATATGGTTGCCGGTGCTCTGGGCGATGGTGGCCAGGTTCATCCGCAGATCCCAGCCGCCCAGCTCCCCCTCCGCGTGCATGGCCTCGGAAAAGCGCTTGACCTCGTCGGCGGTGGCATACAGGTTCTCCTGCTTCTCCCGGATGAGGAAGGCGCGGCCCATGACGAGCAGCGTCACCCCAAACACCAGAAAGCACACCACGAACATGGCGGTGGTGACCATGAAGTTTCTGAAAAAGACGCTTCGCTTCACCTTTTATTCTTCCCCGACCTCAAATTTATAACCCACGCTCCACACGGTTTTCAGCCGCCACTGGTCGGAGACCCCCTCCAGCTTCTCCCGCAGACGTTTGATGTGCACGTCCACCGTCCGGGAATCGCCGAAATAGTCGAAGCCCCACACCTCGTCCAGCAGCTGGTTGCGGGTAAACACCCGATTGGGGGCGCTGGCCAGGTGGAACAGCAGCTCCATCTCCTTGGGGGGCGTGTCCACCTTTACCCCGTTGACCACCAGCTCATAGGAATCCAGATTGATGACGAGCTTGTCAAACTCCAGCCGGCGGGGCTTTTCCTCCGGCGTGCCGTCGGTGCGGCGCAGCACCGCGTGCACCCGGGCCAGCAGCTCCTTTATTTCAAAAGGTTTGGTGATATAGTCGTCCGCGCCCATCTCCAGGCCCGCCACCTTGTCCCGGGTCTCCCCCTTGGCGGTAAGCATGAGAATGGGCGTCTTGGAAAAGGCGCGTATCTCCCGGCAGACCTGCCAGCCGTCCTTCACCGGCAGCATGATGTCCAGCAGCACCACGTCCGGCTCAAAGCTCCGGGCCAGATCCACTCCCCGGCCGCCGTCCTCCGCCTGGCGCACCTCAAAGCCGTCCCGCTCCAGATACAGCCGCAGCAGCTCCGAGATGTTGCCGTCATCCTCCACGATCAACGCTTTCTTCGCCATGTATAACGCCTCCTTCAGGCTCCAGGCATAATTGTGCTAACGTCACAATTATATACCACGATCGGGGCCATGGGTGAACAAAATGTAAAAAAGTTCGAAAATCGGAAAAAAAGACTTTACTTTAGTTCGGTAGCATGGTAGTATGCTAAACACAAACCAAACCACATTGCAGGAGGAACCAAAAAATGAAAAAGATACTCTCTCTCTCCCTGGCGGCGCTGATGCTGCTTGGCACATGCGCTTTCGCCTTCGCCGACGACGAGGCCGACAGCGATATGGCTTACGTGCAGGACAAGGGCAAGCTGGTGGTGGGTATCACCGAGTTCGAACCCATGGACTACCAGGACGAGGACGGCAACTGGATCGGCTTTGACGCCGACATGGCCGCCGCCTTTGCCAAGAGCCTGGGCGTGGACGTGGAATTCCAGGAGATCGAGTGGGACAACAAGGAGCTGGAGCTGGACGCCAAGGCCATCGACGTGGTCTGGAACGGCATGACCCTCACCGACGAGGTCACCGAGGCCATGGAGTGCTCCAACGCCTACTGCAACAACGCCCAGACCGTGATCCTGCCCGCCGACATGGCCGGGGATTATGAGACGGCAGAGGATATGGCCGACCTGCTGTTCGCGGTGGAGGCCGGCAGCGCCGGCAAGAACGAGGTGGAGGCCCTTGGCTATTCGTTCACCGAAGTCCCCACCCAGGCCGACGCCCTGCTGGAGGTCAGCGCCGGCACCTCCGACGCGGCCGTGATCGACCTGCTGATGGCCGCCGCCATGGTGGGCGAGGGCACCGGCTACGAGGATCTGGTCAACACCGTCAACCTGAACAGCGAGGAGTACGGCGTGGGCTTCCGCAAGGGCTCCGACCTGGCCGAGGCGCTCAACGCCTTCTTCCTGGCGTCCTATGAGGACGGCACCATGGAAGAGATCGCCGAGACCTACGGCGTGCAGGCCGCGCTCATCGACCAGACCGCTCTGGCGGCGGAGGCCGAGGCGGCTGCCGAGTAACGCGCGGCCCAAAGCCTCCCCTGTGCAAGGGGAGGTGCCGAGCGAAGCGAGGCGGAGGGGTTGTGAGTGCGCAGTTGGACTAACCTTACAATCCCTCAGTCACGCTGACGCGTGACAGCTCCCTTTGCACAAGGGAGCCTTTTCTTCGTATCGCCTGACGGCGATGATCTTATTCTTCCGGGAGAACCACATGGATCTGATCCTCCAACAGATGCCCGTCGTGCTCAAATCGCTGAACGAGGGGTTTTTACAGACGCTGAAGCTGTTTTTCGTCACCGGCCTGGGGGCCTTCCCCCTGGGTCTGGTGATCGCTTTCGGCTCCATGAGCCGCTTCAAGCCCCTGAGCGCCCTCACCCGCTTTGTGGTGTGGGTGGTGCGGGGCACGCCGCTGATGATCCAGCTGCTCATCATCTATTATTTCCCCGGCATGGTGCTGCACAACAACGTCTGGGGCAGCGGCGAGGGCGGGCGGTTTCTGGCCTCCGCCATCGCGTTCATCTTCAACTACGCCTGCTACTTTTCCGAGATCTACCGGGGCGGCATCCAGTCCATCCCCCAGGGGCAGCAGGAGGCCGGTCTGGTGCTGGGCATGACCAAGAGACAGATATTCTTCAAGGTCACGCTTTTGCAGGTCATCAAGCGCATCGTGCCCCCCATGTCCAACGAGATCATCACCCTGGTCAAGGACACCGCCCTGGCCCGGATCATCGCTCTGCAGGAGCTCATCTGGGCCGGTCAGGCGTTTTTGAAGGGCTCCCACGGCATCGCCGGGGCCATCTGGCCGCTGTTTTTCACCGCGGTGTACTACCTGGCGTTCACAGGGGTGATGACGCTGGTGCTGGGGCGGCTGGAGAAGCGCCTGGACTATTTCCGCTGAAAGGAGGGACAGCATGGCCATATTGGACGTAAAGGACATCCGCAAGAGCTTCGGCCAGACCCAGGTGCTCAAGGGCATCAGTCTGTCCCTGGAGCGGGGGCAGGCGCTGTCGCTGATCGGCTCCTCCGGCTCCGGCAAGACCACTCTGCTGCGCTGTCTGAATTTCCTGGAGCGGCCGGACGGCGGCTCCATCTCCGTGAGCGGCCAGGTGCTGTTCGACGCGGCCGACCCCTCCACCCAGCGGGAGGCAGACATCCGCCGCAAGCGGCTCCACTTCGGGCTGGTGTTCCAGTCCTTCAACCTGTTCCCCCAGTATACCGCCCTGGAGAACGTGACCCTGGCCGGAAAGCTTCTGGCCCGGGAGGAGGCGGACTACAAGAGCCGGAAGAAGGACATCTTCGCCCGGATCGACGGCGAGGCCCGGCAGCTGCTCACCCAGATGGGCCTTGCCGACCGGATGGACAACTACCCCCACCAGCTCTCCGGCGGCCAGCAGCAGCGGGTGGCCATCGCCCGGGCCCTGGCCCTGCGGCCGGACATCCTGTGCTTTGACGAGCCCACCAGCGCCCTTGACCCGGAGCTGACCCAGGAGGTGCTGCGGGTCATCCGCGGCCTGGCGGAACGGCAGACCACCATGATTATCGTCACCCATGAGATCGCCTTTGCCCGGGACGTGTCCACCCAGGTGGTGTTCATGGACGACGGCGTGATCGTGGAGCAGGGGCCGCCGGAGCAGGTCATCGGCGCGCCCGTACAGGAGCGCACCCGCCGGTTTTTGGACAGCTTCCGGCAGATGTGAGCATCCTCTTGATTTTCCGCCTGTTTTCGGGTAATATAAGAGCCGCACCAAACGTGCGGCTTTTATCTTTTTGAGGGGGACTGACCATGCCAAAGCGCCGGGCCGCGCTCTGCATACTGCTCTGTTTCGCCATGCTCCTGCCCCTGTGCGCCTGCACCAGCACCGGCAACGGCTACCGGATCGTGGACGAGTACAGCGGCGAGGGCAGCTACTATATCGCCTTCCGCAAGGGGGATCACCTGCAGGAATACGTGTCCGCCGCTCTGCAGGAGCTGGCCGCCACCAACGCCCTGCGGGCAGCCTCCATCAGCTGGTTTGGGGAGAATCTTGTGAGCATCCGCGGGGACGAGGACGCGCTGGAGCCCCTGCGGGAGGACATGCCCGAACGCGCCGTCACCGTGGGCATCGACGTGACCAACATGCCCATGAGCTACCTGTCCAACGGCGGTTACGTGGGCTTTGACGTGGATCTGATCGGCTATATTTGCAACTACCTGGGCTGGACGGTGAGCTTCTATCCCATCGACATCGGCAACGCGGAGGTGGAGCTCAACGCGGGTAACATCGACATCGCCATGGCCGTGCCCGAGGCGGATCTCTCCCCGGACTTCGACTACTCCCCCGCCTATCTGGCCAGCCAGTACGTGCTGGTGGCCCGGGCGGGCAGCCATATCCGCCGCCGCTCCGGTCTGAAAAACAAGACCCTGGGCGTGGCCGTGGTGGATCAGGACGTGCTCTATCAGGACGACAGCTTTGTCAACTCCCTGGGCTCCATCATCTACCAGACCAACATCGACGGCCTGTTCCAGGCCCTGATGAAGGGCGAGGTGGACGGCATCCTGGTCTCCAGCGTGGTGGCGGCCTATTACATGAAATAGTCGTTTGAAAGGCATAGCCTTTCAAACGGCTATTTCATAATGACGCCGTTATTTTGGTACCGCTTGCGGTACGATAGTCCTCGCTCCGCTCGCCGCGCAAAGCGCGGGGCGTCAGATCCCGTTCGAGGCGGGACTACCGTCCCCCTCAAGCTCCCCCTTGCGGCAACTACCTTTTCATATTCATTGACAGATCACAGGGCCGGTGCAGGCAAACTTGCACCGGCCCCTTTTGACTTAGGAGGTCAATATTTTTTCCGACCGCTCTATGCCGCCGGACTGTCCCACACCGCGGGGGAGGCCAGGCGAAAGTCCTCCGTTCTGATCCGCGTGAGTGCGTCGCGCAGGTCCTCACCATACTTCTCCGCCCTGTATTCCATATTCCTGACCATCCACCGGCGCACATCGAAGCCCTCCGGCGTCACATACACCCGGACGCTGTCCTCCGGCACGCCAAAGGCGGACACCGTGTCGAAGAAGAACCAATGGGAATTCTTGGCATAGTACCAGTTCACCGCGGCGTTGCGCTTTTGCAGCGCCCGGATATCCGTCGGGGTCTGCCGGTTCAGCACGGCAGACGCCGGTTTACCCTCCCCGAAGGCGGTTCGCAGCTCCAGGCAGTCCAGGGGCCTCATGCCGTCGGAGAAAGAGCTGCCGTAGGTGGGGTCCAGGGCCGCCCATTTTCCGCTCTGCCGGTCAAAGATCTCCGTGACCACATGGTTGTCCCCGTCGTAGGGGGAGCAGGGCATCCCGCCCACCCGGCGGGCGTAAATGCCCAGAGCCAGACAGCACTCTGCCAGGATCTTCGCCTTGTTCAGGCAGTTGATGCCCACGCCGCTCTTCTCAAAGCAGTAGTCCAGCAGGGCCAGAGAGTTGCAGGGCACGTGGTTATCGTAGTCGCTCTTGTGCTCCAGCCGGGGCGCCAGATACCGGCACAGCCGCAGCGCCCGCTGAAAGTCCCCGCCCTTTCCGGCGGCCTTCTCGATGGGATAGCGCTCTCGAAGCTCCTGAAACTCCGGACAGTCAAAGCGGTACTCCATCTTTACGTCCTCCCCCGGCCCCAGCTTCGGCGCGTTGAAAAGGCAGCCGCTGAACACATCCAGCAAATAGGAATATTCAACGGAGGTATGGTCGCTTCTTGCCATGGAACGCACATCTCCTTCCCTTAACACTTGTCCAGCGACACGTCGCCGCTGATGCTGGTGAGGGTATACCGGGGCACGGGGGCGTTGGGGTCGGCGGCGCCGGACCACGACCACTGGGCGAAGGGCCGCAGATCCACCGTGCCGCTGACGCTGGAAGCGTTCACCTTGAACGGGCCGTTGTCCGGGACATGCGCCTCCACGTCCCCGCTGGTGGAGGACAACTCCATCACCTCCGGCAGGGTCATGCTCTCCAGCCGGATGTCGCCGCTGGCGGTCTTGACGGCGGCCTTCCACACGGAGCCGGAAAGCTCCACGTCCCCGCTGGTGGTGGTGACCTCCGTCTGGCCCAGGGGCCCGCGCAGCTCCACATCGCCGCTGGCGGTGACCGCGGACAGCCGGGCGGCGTTGCCCTCCATCTGTATGTCGCCGCTGACGGTCTTGAACTCCGCCTGCTGGCAGCTCTTCACCCGGCAGTCGATGTCGCCGCTGCGAGTGTGGACAGTGAGGCGGCCCACCTCCAGCTCGTCGCCTATGTCCACGTCGCCGGTGGCCGTGGACAGGCGGATGCTCTCCCAGCGCCGGGCGGGGATGGTCAGCGACACGTCCATGCTGGATGCGCCCCGGAAGGTGAAAAACTGGTTGCTGGCCGTGTGCAGCGGCCGCACCTTCAGCACGCCGTCCTCCGTGACGGACACATCCATCTGGGACAGATTCCCCTCCACCTGGATGGGAGCCTGGGGATCGTCGTCCAGATAGACGTCCACGTCGCCGGTGGTCTCCACGTCCAGGCCCAGCACCCCCTGGGAGGGTATGCCCTGCTCTGCGTCACCGTCATCGTCCGACCAGCCGAAGTCCCTCGCCTTGCCGCCGTCATCCACGTGGATATGCACCGTCGCGCCCTCCCAGGCGGAGCCGGCCATGCCCTTGATCTGCTCTTTCGCCTCCCGGATGGCCCGCTTGCCCTCGTTCACAGCGTCCCGGACGCTGTCGCTGCGGAAAAAGTCCCCCGCCGCGCCGGCGGCCTGCTTTGCCACGTCCCCCAGACTCCGGACGGTATCCCCCAGGGTCTGGAAAAGATCGTCCACGTCGCTTTTGGAGCTCTCTCCTTTCGGGGCCTCCCCCGCCGGCTCCTGACTGGCCAGATAGGCCGCCAGCTCGTCCACGTCCCCCAGCTGCTCCATGGCCTTTGAAAACGCCTCGTCCTCCGGCGTGCCTGCGGCCCGCATGTCCGCATACCGCCCGGCCAGGTTCTCCGCCAGTTCCTCGATCATCTCCGATTTCGCGTCGCTCTCCGGCGCGGCGGCCAGCTTCGCCGCGATCTCGTTTGCAAATCTGCGTTTGATGTCCTCCATGGTTCAATCCTCCCCTTTTAGTATCAGCGCGTCCAGCACCTTTTTCGTCTCGGCCCACTCCTGCCGGTCGGCGGCCAGCTGCCGCATCCCCGCCTCCGTGATGGCGTAATACCGCCGCCGGGCGCCGGGCCCGTCGTCCCCCCAGTAGGAGGCGATCATCCCGTTCTGCTCCAGGCGCTTGAAGGCCGTATACAGCGTGGCCTCCTTAAAGCCGTAGGCGCCCCCCGCCCGCTGGGATATGTTCTTGTTGATCTCATAGCCGTAGCTGTCCCCGTCCATGAGCCGGGCCAAAATGATGGTGTCCGTGTGTCCCCGCAGGATGTCCGCGGATATGGACATGGCAAGTCCCCCTTTCAAATGAATGATATACTTCATTTGCCGAAGTATCTTGTGATTGCATAATATCATACTATACCTCGCCTGTCAAGGTATTTTTTGCAAAAAATTTTCCGCCCCGGCCTTTTTGCCGGAGCGGAAGGATCGTCCCATGTTCACGCCAGGGGATCGAAGCCCTCGCTGCGCTCCTTGCGGAGCACGTACTCCCTGGCGTACACCGTATGTCTTTTCGCCGCGTCCCGGGTGGACGTCTCACTGCGGAAGTTGTCGCTGATGCCGAAGATATCCCCCTGGCTCTCCCCGCTCTCCTGCACGCAGTCGTTGAGCAGCAGCGCCATGTCCTGCACGTACTCGCTGGTGAATCGCACCTTGTGCTGATAGGCGTACTCCCAGAAGAAGGGGAACATCCAAAGGATATACCGCAGGCCCGCGACCTTTGTCATGGTGTCCTTTTCCGGGTGGCCGAAGGACAGTCCGGCGTACATCTCCCACCCCTCCAGATAGCGGCAGAGCACCTCGAACCGGCTCTCCACCGAGGCGAGCCGATCCGCCCCCAGCATCCCGTCCGGGAAGGTGCGCTTGAGGATCTTTCGCAGCTCCCGGGCCTTATAGCCCCGCTTGATCGTCTCGGCGTTCAGGATGATGCGCCCCTTGAGGGGAGACGCGTCCTCGTAGTCAAGCTTTTCGATCAGACGCCGCTCCTGCCGCTCCCGCTCGTTGAGCAGGCCCAGCTGATCCTGCAAATAGTACAGCAGGTTTGGATCTACCGCCTCCTGCTTCTCGTTGGTGACCATGAACAGCATCTGCCGCTGGCTCCTGTCCGGCTTGATGAACAGGCCGAAGGTCAGCTCATACACCGTGCTGTCCTTGAAATCCGGGGAGCGGAAGTCGTCCCGGAAGGAGAAGATCCGGTGCTGGCCGTCGATGATATTGATGGTACCCCGGTAGCGGGCCAGCTCCTCCTCCGTGGAGGGAAAGTCCATGTAATAGCGGGTCTGGCGCTGCTCGGTCCCGTCGGCGTGGATCACCGTCACCTCCTCCGATCGCAGGTCGATGAGCACGCCGTCCCCGCTCTTCTTGGTGGCGATCATCACCCCCGGCAGGACGCTCTGGCTGTTCTGCCCCACAAAATCTGCGATCTCCTTCAGATGCTTCCGCTTCAGCGGCCGCTGGGCGTCCTGGACGTCCCCCACCTGGATGTCGTCCGCCATGCGCACCAGCACCCGCGGATCGGCCTTGCCGGAATAGAACACCATCCTGTTCTGCCGTACCTTTTCCAAATAGATCCTCTGCATAGCCGCACCCTCCTTCTATCCCTTGTGAACGGGCTTGAACAACAGCCTTTTCGCCATGAATTCCACGCTGTTGGCCTTCTCCCTGTTGCAGTCGGGGCAGAGCATCTGGCCGTTGTCCTCCATCTCCCCCACCAGTTCCCAGGGGATCACATGGTCATACTCGCCGGTCTCCAGGGTGATGGGCCGGCCGCAGCACACGCACACGCCCCCCTGGGCCGTCAGCTGACGCCGCCTTTGCTCCGGCAGAACCGGCGTGCGGCCGGGCGTCTTTCGGAAATACGCCAGCAGACAGCGGTTGAACCAGACCGCGTCCTGCTCCGGCAGCTCCGTACCCAGATACGTGCGCACCACCACCCGCGCCGCCTGCACATCGTCGTCCCTCTTCCGGTAAATGGCCAGCACGCCGCTCCGCATCCGGCTGTCCCGATCCATCCCGTGGCACAGCTGCTGAAGCCCCCACTGGAGCATCAGCCGGTGCATCCGGGTGAGGGCTGTGTCCCAGTCACAGCCGTTCGCCCGCAGCAGCGCGTCCATTCTCTCATATCCCGACACAGTCCCCGCCTCCCCTATTGGACAGGCAGATTATACCATTCTGTTTTAGATCTGTCAACTTAAAAATAATTTAGATCTAAATTTAGATCTAAATTATATCATTCAGGAAGAGAAATACCGGTACGGCAGACGCCATACCGGTATTTTATCGCTATGCTGTTTTTATTGCAGCAGGCACAGTATGAGTCCGTAGATCACGCTGGCGGAGATGCCGAAGGTGATCACCGGGCCGGCGATGGTGAACATCTTTGCCGCCGTGCCAAGGATGAAGCCCTCGGTCTTGAACTCCAGGGCCGGGCTGACCACGGAATTGGCAAAGCCCGTAATGGGCACCAGCGTGCCCGCGCCGGCAAACCGGGCTATCTGGTCATACACGTTCAGGCCCGTCAGCAGCGCCGAGAGAAACACCAGCGTCATGCTCACCGCCGTGGCGGCGTCCTCCCGGGCCAGGTGCCCAAAGTCCTCATAGAGCATGGACAGCCCCTCCCCCAGGCAGCAGATCAGTCCGCCCACCACGAACGCCTTGATAAGATCCCCCGCCAGCGGCGATTTGGGCGCCATGCCCTTAATATAATTATTGTACTCGCTGTTGGTCATATTCATATTCCGATCACCCGGGGTTATTGTGCGGACAATGGGAATTTTTATACGCGAAGCTTTGCTTTTGCCGGTTTTTTCGCGTATAATGGCATTGTGAACACATCATTTATCCCCCAAAGGAGACCTCCCATGACGACGAGGATGAAAAACCTGCGCAGTTTTATATGGACCGGCGGATGTATTCTCTTTGGAAACGCCCTGCTGGCCTTCACAGTGGAGGCGTTCATCATCCCCCACAACGTCATCATGGGCGGCACCACGGGCCTGGCCATCGTGCTCGACCGGCTCACGGGCATCGACACCGCCGCGGCGGTGCTGGTGATGAACGGGGCGCTGCTGCTGTTCGGCGGCATCGTGCTGGGGCGAAAGCTGCTCACCACCACGCTGGCCAGCTCTCTGCTCTACCCGGCCTTTCTCGCCCTGGCCCAGCGCATCCCGGATCTGGGAAAGATCACGGACAACTCCCTTCTGGCGGCCCTGTTCGCCGGGGTGCTGATGGGGGTGTCCCTGGGGGCGGTGATGCGGGTCGGCTCCTCCACCGGCGGCATGGACATCGCCAGCCTGGTGATGCACAAGTGGACACATATCCCCGTGTCCGTATGCGTGTATGTGATGGACATTCTGGTCATCGGCGGGCAGGCCATTTTCGCGGACACCGCCGAGCCCATCCTGTACGGCCTGGTGGTGCTGGTGCTGGAATCCCTGCTGCTGGACAAGGTGATGGTGCTGGGCCAGGCGCAGATCCAGCTGTTCGTCATCTCCCAGCAGTACGAGACCATTCGCCGGCGCATCCTGTCGGAACTGCAGGCCGGCGCCACCATGATCCGCATGGAGACCGGCCTGACCCAGCAGGAGCAGAAGGGCGTGCTGTGCGTCATCCCCTCCCGGAAGCTGTACGCCGCCAAGCAGCTCATCCAGTCCATCGACCCGCTGGCCTTCATCACCATCACCCAGATCAGGGAGGTGCGGGGCCGGGGCTTCACCCTGGAGCGTGCCGTCCGCCCCCTGGAAGAAAAAGAGTGACCCGGCACAACGGTCAGAGCGCCTCTGTCCCAAGGACAGAGGCGCTCTAAGCTTGTCAAAAAACAAGTTTTTTGACCGCTCGGATTGAATCTGCTCGGCGGGAATGAATCCCGCCGGCATAATCCAAAAGCCTGATGTTTTGCGGCTTTTGGATTGACGCGCGGCCCACCGCGCGGCTCGGCCTGACCGGCCTTCGCTCCCCTTCTCATTTGAAAGGAACAAGCTCCTTTCAAACGGCCGTTATTCCTCCACGGTCAGGTTGTCAATGCCATGCTGCTCAAACTCGGAGTAGTATTCCTCCATGCGGCTGAGCAGTTCCTCCTCGTCATCGGCGTCCACGCCCTCGCCCTCCATATCCCGGCGGGCAAGCTCCTCTGCCAGGATATCGAAGAAAACGGCGTCCTCGTAGTCCGCAATGGCCTCGTGGATACCGCCCTCCTCATAGGCGCGGGAGGGGAATATATGGCCCTGCCACTTTTCCGTCAGGGCCTGCATCCCCACCTGGGAGCACAGGGCGAACAGCTTCTCCTGGAGCATGTCGTAGTCCTCAAAGCGATCCTCTCCGCGGGCGGAGTTGAGTATCCAGTTGCCCACGTACACCATATCCAGAAGCCGCCGGTATTCTCTTTCAGTAAGCTCGATCGTCACGCCGCTCGCCTCCTCTTCTTGGCCGCGCGCCGGGCGCAGCCGGCATGATCGGCTGCCGGCCGTATTATCCCGCCCGGGCGGGACGGCCGGCGCCATACAGAACAGTCACACATTAGATGCTCTCCCATTTGCATTATAGCACATCTGTGCTATAATGTGCCATGATCCCGCGGGGCTTTCAACGCCGCCGGACACGCGCTTTGTTTCCCTATCGTTTCATAAATGCGCGGATTTGTCAATGGAAATTCCCTTCCAGCTGTTATTTTTTACTTGTGTTGGGGGAGATTTTATATTATGATAGACCACATGAATATGCGAGACGTGATCATTTCCATAACGGGCATCCAGCGGGACAGCTCCGGCCAGAAGGACGCGGTGGAGCTTGTCACTGCGGGCAAGTACGGCTTCGAGAACGGGGAGAGCCGCTTCACCTACGAGGAGAGTGACCTGACCGGTCTGGAGGGCACCCGTACTACCTTTACCATCAGCCCCATGGGCGTGGTGCTCCGCCGGGAGGGCAGTCTGAACTCCCAGATGGTGTTCCGGGAGGGGAAGAAGGACTTCTTCCTCTACGAAACGCCCTACGGCAGCGCCACCATGGGGGTGGATACCCGTCGCATCGACGCGAAGCTGGACGAACACGGCGGCACCATG
The DNA here is from genome assembly GCA_947591105.1 of uncultured Oscillospiraceae bacterium. Classification (GTDB taxonomy): domain Bacteria; phylum Bacillota; class Clostridia; order Oscillospirales; family Oscillospiraceae; genus CAJOIG01. The sequence goes on along the minus strand of CANQDL010000031.1, from coordinate 612 downwards.
GAGCTGGACTATGACATCGACTTCAACCACGCCCCGGTGGGCCGCAACCAGTTCAAAATCAACGTGAAAGAGAAGAACAATGGCTGATCTGATCGAACGGGCGAAGTCGAGCATCGACGCGCTCATCAAGAAGGCGGCGCCTGCGCTTTCCGACGCGCCCGGCTCCGTCAGCATCCCCAAGAACACCCAAAACGGCGACTTTGCCGCCAACCACGCCATGGCCGGGGCCAAAGTCCTCCACGCCGCCCCCCGCGCCATCGCGGAGGACATCCTGAAAAAACTCTCTCTGGAGGGCACCTGGTTCACCGCCGCCGAGGCCGCAGGCCCCGGCTTTTTGAACTTCCGGCTGGGCCCCGCCTGGTACGGCGCCGTGCTGGACGCGGTGCTGGCCGAGGGCGCCGCCTACGGCCGCAGCGAGCAGCGCAGCGGCAAGCGGGTGATGGTGGAATTCGTCTCCGCCAACCCCACCGGCCCCATGACCATCGGCAACGCCCGGGGCGGCGTGCTGGGCGACACCACCGCCGCCGTGCTGGACTGGGCCGGATGGGACGTGTGGCGGGAGTTCTACGTCAACAACGCCGGCCACCAGGTGGAGCTGTTCGGCCAGTCCCT
>CANQDL010000030.1 GCA_947591105.1 uncultured Oscillospiraceae bacterium | reverse complement strand
CAGCCTTTTTGTAGTGCCCTTTCCTTACCTGCACTTTTTCTTCATTTTGGGCTTGACTTTTTATTCGCAGGCTCCTTATATAAAGAATGCTTTCCGTCTTGGGAAGCTATGTATTGGTGCTCTCTTGATAATGAGGCGCTGCTGTGGTAAAATAATAAGCAAGACAAGGGGGTGATACGGTGACGCCGAAGACGATCGAGGAAGTTGTCAGAAAGTTTGCTTCGGAAGCTAAGTTGATATATGGCCCGGCGCTCGGAGAAGTGATCCTGTTTGGCTCCTGTGCCCGCGGCGATTTTGCGCCTGACAGCGATATCGACGTGATGGTGTTGCTGGATGTGCCCCAAGAGGCCATCAGCGCGGAGCGCAGAAAGATGATGGCGGCGTCTGACAGGCTGGATCTGGATTATGATGTTCTTCTTTCTCCCGTATTCCAGAGCCAGCAAACATTTGAGCGCTATCTGCCGGCGTCACCGTTCTATCAGAACGTGAGAAAGGATGGCGTTCGGTATGCTTGATAATGCAGCGCAAAAGGACTATGCCAAGTACCGGCTGGAGCGTGCGAGGGAAGATCTGGACGCGGCCCGGTTGCTATTTGACAACGGCAACTATAGTGTGGCCAACAACAGAGCATATTACGCTATCTTCCATTCGCTGCGCGCGGTGCTGGCCTTTGATAACTTTGATTCCAAGAAGCACAGCGGTGTGATCTCCGAGTTCCGGCGCAGATATATCAAAGAGGGCACATTCCCGGAAAAGATGTCCCAAATGATAGGCTCGGCATTTGTGATCCGCAACGCCTCAGACTATGATGATATGTTCATAGTCAGTAAATCGGAAACGCAGGAACAGATCGATAATGCGGAGTATGTTTACACAGAGGTAAAGAAGTATGTTGATTTGAGACTTGCGGGTGGCTCCCTGGATAAGTAGGTAATGGGGCAACTCAAGCAAAAGGTATCAGACGGGAAACTGATGCTGGATGAGTGAACGGAATAATTTGAGCAGATGGCAAGTGTGATTGCCATCTGCTCTTTGCGTCATCAGCACTATAGAGGTGCAATAAGTTCACCTTGTTAACCCACAACTGCAATGTGTCGCTTTACGCGCTTAGAAAAAGCTTTGAGCCGTCCGTTAGGTAATGTCTTCCAACTGGAGATCCAGCCCTGCTTTTGAAAAAACATAAGGATGATCCGGCTACTTTCTTTATCAGTAAAGCTGGGGCTGGCACTATGAGTACATACTCTATCATAGTCTTTGTTGGGAAGATACTGCCTTAAGCGCTGTGCCTGTGTCAAAGTGAAAACATCTAGGCAGGCAGCATAAATGTCTTCCGGGATAAACTCCCCCTGTTCGGTCGCATTAGCAAGTGAGGCCGCATCATCCTTCCCCCAATTTATGAAGGCCTCGGCGATATGTTTGTCCAGCTTATTATAGTTCAGAAGGAACCATTCCGCCTCTTTGGGGTCAAAGTGCTCAGTCAAGACCCTGACTATCGTTTCGGGGTGATAGCTTTTCCCAGCCACTGGCAGTGTTCCGTCAAACAGGTTGAGTAATTTTTCCTCCTGGCGCACAGACAGTTGCTTTGTTTGGAAAAGGTTCGACAACTCAACTGCTTTCAGCGTGATGCTGCCATCGACGGCTAGTTTGATAAATTCGCCGGCATCGCTCAGGATAAAGTTGGTCATGTAGAATGGATAGCTTGTCTGCATGAGTTTAATGTTGTCAACTGTCATGGAAACAGTCTTTGTCGCAATAAGTGCCTCAATTTGTTGATCCGAAAGATCGGTCGTTGAAAGGGAGTAATAAATCACGTCAATAGACTTCCATATGGTCTGACAACAAGAACTAGAGAAGCTGGTGCAGACCATCAGGCCATTCAACAGCGCATCAGCCCTGTCTTCTCCCATTCGTTGATTGAGATCATCGAGACTGCAATTAAAAGCGCCACCGCCTTTTTCGATATAGTCGATTAGAGGCTCTGGAAGCGAACCATCCTCTACTTCGAAAGAACAATAATAGTCTGCTACGTTCTCCCAGTGCATCTCCATGTTGTCACCTGCCAGAAGTTCGGGCCACAGCTCCTTATCCGTAATGTCGTTAAGCCATTTCAATGTGGTGTCTGAGAGAGAAAGATACTTTTTCTTGCGATCCTTGTCCAGTTTGCTATGGTTGAGTAAAGCAAGTACGGCCTCAGGAGAATCTTTGAGCCGCGTGCCGCTAGCGGCCAGTGCATCTACAAAAGTATTCGGGTTCTTTTCAACATAAAGGCTTAACGGCTCTTCAGTTTTTTGTTGAAGATATGTATAGCACGTCGACAGAGCCGTTTCCTGCTTTGCACCATAGCGCGTTGTGAGCAGATAAGTCAACACATCCGGTGTCAACTGGTAACAGTTATTGCGATAGAGGTCATCCGCAAGTGAAAGATTATCTTGGCAGCATTCCAGGCTCGACAGAAGCACAGAACGAGTTAAGAGTATGTTATGCAGCTTCGACTGATTTGGGAGTTCGGTCATGAGAAAGCCTTTGTCAGCGGCAATAGAATTAGACAGCCAGCGGCCTTTATCGACGGCGTCCAGCATATTCGGGTCATTGGATGCTGTCAGGGTATATGCCGCAAACAGGCGCCATTCGTCATCTGTCAGACTGCCATTGTCCGTCCAGAGATGGAACCAGTCCTGGTCATACCGATTGATCAGAGTGGTCAATAGGTCCCTTCGTTGAGTTCTCTTCCAAAGTTCCAGTATGAAGCTAAAACCTTTCTCGCTCGTGTTAGCCACTCGCTTGGTGCCTGCAAGCCATGCAGATATACACTCCCTCTGCTCCGCTGTTTGATTTTCCTTTGATATGAGATAATCAAACAGGGACAGATTCCATATATTTTCATCCGCAAAATACGTTGGCTCAATTAATGCCAAAACAGCTGCAGGATCATGCAGTGCATAGTCATAACCAAGCTCTCGGTGCGAATGGACTGCCAGTAGATAGTTTTTGTCCTCTGGCACAAGGCTAGTGGGATAGAAGTAGCTGATGTAAATGGCATAGTTTTCGTCGATATAACCATTTCGAAGCAGGTATTGTAAGAGCGGGAATTCCGGACATAACAGTATTTCTGGACGGATGCCCATGTTTCGCATCGTATCATTATCAGGTTTCCAGAATGCAGACTTTTCCACAGCCAAGAGTTTGCTGAGCGGAGATATAGCTATCTTGCCCCGCTGATTCTGCAGGTCAGACATGGCTGTCAAAAGCTCCTTCTGCTTTTCGATTTGTTTGTCCAGGATAGCTTCACGTCTCTTCTGATAAGTCGGATTTCCCTCCATTTCCTGGCGGAGCGAATCGATTTCTATTGATTTTGTGTTGCGGCTATATCCGTTGCTAAAATAAGGACTAGAGTAATCATAATATGTTGCGCTATTTGCGCCTAAAAGCTTATCTACCAGTTCAACTCGCGTCAAATCAGCCTCTACGGCCTTACCATCGATAGCATTAACTTGCCCATTGTAGGGAAAGAACAGCGCGTTGAGTTCATCAAGGGTCTTCAGTGGTTCGTCCTTGGATGCTTTGATCCGCTGACGGAGCGCTTCAATTCTTTCATCGACAATCTTTGTTTGACGCGCAATCAGCGTGTTCCTCTGGGATATGGCCCAAGCTACATAACCCCTTCGGTGCCGTAAAAGCTCAAAATCCTCGGGGAAAAGATTTTTATAGACCATCATGGATAGCATTTTATCCGGCTCGCGATGTAAATCTGTGCGTCCAACTTGGTTTTCATATATAATGTATTCGTTGAAGATATTATTAATAAGCCGCATATCTCCGACATATATCGAGATATTCTGAAGCAGCCTTTTTGAGAATTTGGTTTCGTCAACGCGCTCCAAGATCATATCATATGCGTTATCAGCCGCCACCACGGGGACTACAGGAATGATCAGGTCAAAGAACTTTGTTCGCTCGTCAGCAGTAAAAATGCTATCTCGGATGAGGTAGAGGAATTTGGGGATGGGCCCATCTTGGTTACCCCGACCGATGCCTTGTTCTTTTCTTTGCTGGAGGAGATCGCTGATGACCCGGAGCTTCTCGAAGATTTGAACGACATCGTATCGATCCAGATCCTCAAAAACGACTGCAGTTGCTCCTGAATGCTCAAAAAGATAGAGAACCTCGTTGAGATATTTGTCGAAGCAGGACTCGTCGCCGTCCTCAGATAGCTCAATGCCGACAGTTCCCTTTACGTCAATCCTCTTGAAGATCTTCTGAAGACTGTTTTTGCGTTGCAAGATATACAGTAAAACTACAATCCCCAGGAGGATCACGCCCACAAACACAATCCCTGCGACCGCCTGAAAACCGGGCCTGACGGTACACGTGAGAAGGCTCGTGAGCCAGCCGGGCGCCAAATTTCGAACAATGCCGCTCCACCGCTGGAAGTAGAGATGATAGAGCAGCAGCAATGTGAAACACATGCCATAGATGCACACGGACGAGACACGTTTTTTAGACGCAGGGGCTTTGGTGTGAAAAGCGGAAAGAGGGATATTTTTGGGGTCGATCTGGTGGAGAACCTGATTCAATATCTTCTCTTCCAAAATGTTGACGATTCGATCTGGCTCATTGTCGCATGTCTTTCCCGCTTGGTTGCCGTTATCATCGTTCCCGGATGCGGTCACAGTGTCTACCTTAGCGTATGGCTGGTCAAAGCGCGCTAAAGTGACATGTATAAAATTTTTCTCATGATGTCTGTTCTCATAGCTGCCAAGAATACTGCTTTTGCCGGAACCGTAAGAGCCGGACAGGGCAATGTTGTGTATATCCCTGTTTTTCAGGACACGATCCAAGGCGTCATAGTATTCGCCCATTTCGGCGATACTGAGGCCTTTTTCCGGCGTAAGAGGTCGGAGGTCGTTCTTTCCAGTCATAGTGGATTCTCTCTTTCTTTTCTTCTCATCTGTCCTATGCAGCTATTTGCTAGAGCCAGATTGAGCGTTTACCTTTAATTGTATTATATCCCGGAATTCGACCTATTTCAACCAGCGCAGCGATTATGTGGCTGAATCCCCCTTGCGGCAAATGAATAGAGACAAATGCAAAGCGAATATTAGTGCTGTTATCTTGGCTTACCTGGCTCAAACAAGAATTAGCCGCTCTTGTGAGAGCGGCTATGTAGCGCGATATTATTAAAGGTATATATAGATGGTTATATCTTCCCACTGATTCGGCCTCAAATAATACCCCATGGCCTTTCTATATGACCTCGCTGTCTCATAATCTATATGGATCGTGAGAAAGGGAGGAAAGTCATCTGTGGGATGATATGCGAACTGCTTGGCGGGGTAGGGAGCAGTAGTGCCGAAAAGCCTATCGGAGTACCGTCCCGCACAGGCCGCTATTAAAGGTTGATAGGCGTTTTACCATCAGGTAAAAAGGCACTGGCGTTATCCCATGTACGGTGAGGATGCTCTGCATCCTCACCGTTTTTATCTGTTCCGATGTTGGACTGCTTATCGTCTGACGTGAGGTCCATATACCTGCAGAAGTGCGTGTTATCAATAGGGACAACACAAGAGACATATTTCTTGATGAGGCTTGGGTCGATATGGCCTTCGTGCAAGTCGATGTTCTCATTTAGCGTCTTTTGAACAGCGGAAAGGCGTATATTGAACTGCTTGTATGCTTCCAGAACACCAGGCTTATTTGCCCATAGCTTCTGGAAAACCTCTTTGGCCATGAGTTCCAGTTTCCAGTCCGCGATCATTTTTATGCCGCAGTAGCCCTCTGTGTCCAGGCCATTCTGCTCTCGAAAGGTCTTGCTGCCGTTATTCGACTGGTTGTAGCATTGATAGCCGCAGACCGAGTCGCCACGCTTATTTGTTCGCCACTTGTTTTTCCGAAAGCGGGAACCGCAGGAGCAGAGAAGCTTGTGCAGCCAGACATCATGTGACGTATGCTGGCCGATCCTCCGCCCGTTTATGGTCGTAGTGCGGCTGTGGCGTATCTTTTCACAACGGCGGAAGAGGTCTTCCGGGATGATCGGTTCAAAGTCACCTTTTACATAGAGGTAAGTGTTCTCGTCCAGGTTCTTGATCCGCTTTTGCTCCAAGTAGTTGTTGCTGAAGGATTTGAAATAGCATTTATAGCCCATATAGGTCGCATTTCGCAAAATGCGGCTGATTTTTGATGGGGTCCAGCTTACGTTGCCGTGACTGTCTCTGCGCTGGCGGCGGCAGAGTTCTTTGCAGATCTTAGTCTCGCCCAGCCCCTCCATGTAAAGATCATAGATCATGCGGACGGTCTCAGCTTGCTCTGGATCGATGATGTAAGTGCCGTTCACTCGATTGTAGCCTAGAATGTTGCCGGTGCCGTACAAAACGCCGTTGTCCCGGCTGATCTTCTGGCCGGCCCGGACGCGCTCGGAGATTTTGCGGCTTTCCTCCTGGGCCAGTGTTGCCATGATGGTTAGGCGCAGTTCTCCGTCGCCGTCCATCGTCCAGATGTTGTCCTCCACAAAGTAGACCTCTACGCCCATGCTCTTCAGTTGGCGCGTTGCGACCAGTGTATCCACGGTGTTCCGAGCAAAACGGCACACCTCGCGGGTGACGATGAGATCGAATTTGCCTGTTTTCGCATCCTCGATCATCTGCATGAACGCGGGGCGCTTTTTTGCCTGGGTGCCCGTGATGCCTCTGTCGATATATCGTTCCATCACCGTCCAGTTGGGATGATACATGGCCTGCTCATCATACCACTGCATCTGATTTTCCAGAGCGGCCAGCTGTGCCTCGTGTTCGGTGGATACGCGGCCGTAGAACACGGTCTTTCGCGCTCTGTTTCTGTCCAACAGGACCGTATGGGGCATTTGTGATGTGGTTATTGTGTTGTTATGCATGTTAAGACCTCCCAGGATCATTTTTTGATATGATACCTGATGAGGCCTCCTTAGAGGACTTTTCCATTATGGGCGCTCTCTTGATAATGAGGCGTGGCTGTGGTAAAATACAGGCAAGGCAAGGGGGTGATACAGTGACGTCAAAGACGATCGAGGATGTTGTCAGAAAGTTTGCATCGGAAGCTAAGTTGATATATGGCCCGGCGCTTGGGGAAGTGATCCTGTTTGGTTCCTGTGCCCGGGGTGATTTCGCGCCTGACAGCGATATCGACGTGATGGTGTTGCTGGATGTGCCCCAAGAGGCCATCAGCACGGAACGCAGAAAGATGGTGGCCGCGTCTGACAGGCTGGATCTGGACTATGATGTTCTTCTTTCTCCCGTATTCCAGAGCCGGCAGACATTTGAACGCTATCTGCCGGCGTCACCGTTCTACCAGAACGTGAGAAAGGATGGCGTTCGGTATGCTTGATAACGCGGCGCAAAAGGACTATGCCAAGTATCGTCTGGAGCGTGCGAAGGAGGATCTGGACGCAGCACGCTTTCTATTTGACAACGGCAGCTATCGGGCAGCCAACAACAGAGCATATTACGCTATCTTTCATTCGCTGCGCGCGGTGCTGGCCTTTGATAACTTTGACTCCAAGAAGCACAGCGGCGTGATCTCCGAATTCCGGCGCCGATATATCAAAGAGGGTGTGTTCCCGGAAAAGATGTCCCAAATGATCGGCTCGGCGTTCGTGATCCGCAACGCCTCAGACTATGATGATATGTTCATAGTCAGTAAATCAGAAACGCAGGAGCAGATCGATAATGCTGAATACGTTTACACAGCGATAAAGAGGTATGTCGATTTGAGACTTGCGGGCGAGCCACAGACTGAAGCCCGTTCTGTATGACTTCGCAGTTTCATAGTCGATATGGATCGTGAGAAAGGGCGATAAATGCCTGTATGAACTGCTGTTCCTGCTCCGTCATCTTAGAATGGAACTCCCTGTAGCTGCCCGCGTCCGTGGGGATTTTCAACCCATGCTTGATAAGGACGACATCGTCTCGTGGGGCGACATCCTCTTCAAAGGTCGAGCCGCGATTCATCCATAGCTTCAAATCATGTTCGCCTGCCGCTTCGGGGTAAAGATAGTACCCGGCCTTCGCATCAAAGCGGAACATATACGCAAGCACCTGTAAGTAGTCCCGGTTTCCGATGTTGTCAATAGGCTTGTATTTTGCATCTGCAATGACGCGCCGATCGGGATCTCTGCTGATGAAGTCAGGATAGATCAGGCCGACGTTCCCGGCAAACAGCCGCTGCGCGCCTTCGCCGCTCTTATTCATGGGATGATAGAAGTGATCCCCGATCAAAGAGGAGATATACTCTTCCCAAAGCCACGCGCCATCAAAGAGAACGCCGTATATCTGCCGGGAGCCCGATCCGATCTGATGTTTTTGGCGGCGCAGGATCAAAAGACACAGCCGCTGAAGCGCGAGGTACTCCCGGAAGTAGGCGTGGCGGACGGCGTTCTTTTTGTTTTCGTCGATGATCTTTTTTCTGTCGCAGATTTCATAGGCTGGCGTCGCGCTGATAACGAGCTTTACCTCGTCCTTTACTTTAAGGAGCAGGCTGTTCCCATAAGGTTTTCCTTTGATAAATTCGACGGTATGGCGCACCAGCTCCATCAGGCTGTTGTCGTACGAAAACTCTCTCTGGCTGTAAGCGATATTTCCTATAAACGGAGTGTTCTTTTGGATGTGCCTTTCGATATCGACTGTTCCCTTGACATGGCCGTCGTTGTATCTGTGCCGGATGTATTTTTTGAATAGGCCTTTCCGCATGGCGGTTTTGAGATAATAGGGGAAGAGAAACAGCAAGAAGCTGAACAGCCTGTTGTCTTGGTTCGCGTCAGATGCAAGATCCATGATATTGGGAAAATTCAGTACTCTGTCAAGAAGGTACTGGAAGAAGTAGTCCTCTCCTTCGCCGCAGAATCTGGATTTAATGATGAGCCGCTCGTCGCCGCATCCTAGAAACCCCATCACATTGCCGGTACGAAAGGTGTCGTTGACAGACTGAAGGATCATCTGTTCCTCTGTCAGATCCTCCGCGTCCTTTACGAACGCCGGAAACAGAAAAACGCCTTCCCGCTCCAGCTGCCCAAGCGTCTTGTCGGCGATCCTGCCCGTAAGGTTTCCGACGCCCGAGAAGATATTTTTCTTTATCTGGGTGTTATCCTTGATCCTGAGCAGTTTCATTCGCGCCACCTTCGATGGTCTTCCTGTAACCGTATGCCTTGGCAAACTGGCTCATGATGCCCGCTTCGTTGTACATCCCCTGAACATACTCCTGGAGAAGCGGCTGAAGATAATCCGTCCAAAGCTGGTCGAAAGTCAGCGTCTTCAGTTTCAGGAAATAGGATGCCCCGATCTGGTAATTCTCGTTTAGATCCTCAACGCTGATGATCTCTTTGTTCAGCGCGGCCATACGGCGAATGGCCTCGTTCTCCAGTTCCTCGTCCTCCAGGGCGGAGAGCATCTCCAGGCGCTCGTCCGCTTTCAGCTCCACAAAGCGGAACCGCCTGCGCATGGCAAAATCGAAGCTGTCCACAGAGCGGTCGATGTCGTTCATCGTACCGATGATATAGACGTTCTCCGGGATATAGAATTTTTCGTCCGGGTCGGAATGCAGATATGCGTACTGGGTGGATACTTCGCCGGAACGGCCTCTGTAGCCCGGATCAATGGCAAAAAACAGCTCGCCAAAGATCTTTGAGATCTCCCCGCGGTTGATCTCGTCGATGATGAATATGTAACTTTTCAACTCCTTGACGCCGGCATTCACCTTGGATAGTTTCTTCCTGCGTTTTGTGATCTCCTTGTAAATGGCCAGATCATAAGAGTGGGCCTGGGTGCCAAACGTTTTGCCGAAAAACTCCGTGACGTCTTTTCTTTTTTCAAATTTCCTATCGGATTCGAGCATTTGCCGGATCTCGTCTAAGTTCAGGGTGAGTTTGTTGACCAAGGCGTTCCCCGGAATGGAGATATAGACATGTCGGTCGTTCACATCTGTTATCGTGAATTCATTCCCGCTTATGATCCTGAACGTGTCTACGCCCATCTCTATGCTTGAAAAGAATTCTGATATGGATTCCTGGGCTGACATCTCTCTTTCGATGGCCTCTTGGGGCTTTTTGTGATCCTCAAAGTTCTTCCTGGCGCGGGCCACGAACCGTTTGAAGATCCCATCGCTAAGCTCAAAGCCCATCGTGCCGTCATCATGCACCCGCGGCCGCAATCCCTCAACAAAATCGGAGTAGTCGTAGCTGGGATGGAACTGCACGAATTCCACCTGCTTTTTCTGCTCATCTGTGAGGTGGTCATAGTTGTCCTCATAGCCGTTGCTTATGATATCTGCGGCGATCTCTCTTGCCAAATAGGACTTGCCGGTGCCCGGGGCCCCTCTGAAGATCAGATTCTTCGACTCGATCAGCATGGAGGAGTAGGGGTTCCTGTACTCATTGAACTGCTGGGCAAGCTCTTCCCGCGCCGCTGCCTCGGCGGCGGTTTCCGTCTCTTTTTCATCCTTCGCCCTGCAAATCAGGACAAACTGGTCTCCCGGCTCTCCAAATCGTTTCAGACACTCCTGCACGAAAAGGATAGTGGAGAAGACGTTCCAACAATATATGACGAACTGCCTGCCGTTGCCGTAGTTATATGTCATGTATTCCCACGTGTTACGCTGTTTTTTGTATTCGGCAACGCTTGTATATATACCCCTGATCACGTCGCTGGCGGGATTGTACTGGCAGATCGGGAAGGTCTCTCTGTCCTCTACGGATAGGGCGGCAAGCTGCTTTTCAAAAACCTGACAGGCAAGGCGCGGCAAGGTCTGATTGGAGATCCGCCGCTCGCCCTTGCTGCATACGCGCCGGATGATCGTGCCGTCAGCTCTCGTGAAATATGTATCCAGCGGCTTGTAGTTGTCGCCGACACTCAGATCGTCCAGCGTGAACGGCGCGTCGTATGTGTACCCTACATCGTCAGCCGCAATGTACACTTCATATTCTTCCTGTTGTTTCGTCTCAACGGCAGCCATGCGGCACCTCCCATAATACGCAATTCGATGAGCGTTCCTAATGATATTTGCTTGTGTTCTGCTATAAGGTTATCACCGGAACAGGAAAAATACAATGAAAGATTATCTGGCGGACATCGTTTTCTTTCACACATTCGACTGGCGGCGGATGGCGTGCCTGAAACCCCGCCGAAAATGAGGATAAAAATGGGGACAGGCTTTGAGCCTGTCCCGTATCGTTATATGCTGTCAGGGGGCCGGGGTGCTGTCCGCCCCCTCTGCGGCGTCCAGCTTCTCCCAGGACTTCTCCATAGCCGCCTGGGTATAAACGGTGGTGTGGGGCATTTTTCGCAGATATTCCTTCCACTGGGGCGGAAGGACGCCGGCATTCTCATCCCTCTTCAGGATGCGGTCGAGATAGGCCTGCTCCTCCTGGGAGGTGTAGGAGTAGGTGAACGCCTCCACCGTCTCCATGGCCTCCACGTCCGCGGCGGCCAGGATGCCTCCGCCCGCGTAAGTGGTGTCCTCCCAATAGTTGCTGGTGATGATATCCAGGCACCGCTCCGCCAGCTTCAGCTGCTTGATGTCCTCCCAGTATATCTGGCCGAAGTTCTCCGACAGCACCGAGGTGAGGGAGAGGACGATGAGGGTGTTGGCCACCTGGCTGAGGAGAAGGTCGAACGGGTTCATGCCGTCTATGCCCAGAAGGTACCCGTCGACACCCAGGAAGTGCGCCCCGGCGGAGAGCGCCAGCAGCACGAAAAGCGCCATGATGATGTAAGATGCGGTGCGGTAGAGCAGGTGGATATCCTGATCCTTTTTCTTTTCCATGGCTGTCAGCTCCTTTCCCGGACGGGCCTTCTTTGCGCAAACCCATTTTCATTATATCCTGCCAAAGGTTCAAATAAAGCCCGGACGCCGTCGACCACCGGGCCTCTCCCGGAGACGGGGAGCGGCAGACAGTGAAACGCTTGTCCACTATAAAAGTGGAGTGTGCTATACCAGCGGAGGACGACCAGCGGTGGAGGATCTGGCATGGCCTCGGGAATCACTGTCTCTGCCAGATTGGAAAAGACCGCCCTCAAAACCAGAAAGGCGGTCTTTTGCGTTACTAAAGGCGTTTTTAACTCTGTTGTGCACAGGTTTATTCTATACCAATTAACTCTATCGTATTATTCTGATAACTTGCGATGCCATATGCCGTGTTTTTGATCGTCGCATTAAACACATTTTTTGCGGAGAATTCAGTCATGATGAAAAGATCACCTATTTCTACGCGTTGAGAGTATCCAGCACCGGATAGCAACTCATTAACCAGATCGCACATTGTTTGGTCATAGCAATCAATATAGTTCGTCTCAATGTGTTTATAGGATTTTTCATCGTTAAGGTTCCGCTTGATGATATCTTCCAGATCCTTATGCGCACCATCCCAGATGCTAAACTGACTTCCTATCCAATCTTTTCGCTCCTGGCTATTCGCGTAGGATGTTCCTTCTTCTGCAACCGTGGCTTCATTCTCTTGGGCTGGCTCATCGACGACAGCTGTGTCCTGGAGCATTGCGGGTGATACCGTCAAGTATGGAGTGTTCTCTGAGGGCTCCATTTCCTCTATGTTGAGCTTTGACAAATCGCCCGAGTCCAAATTTGCTGACTTTCCCATGGTTCTGGTAACACCAGAAAGTACAAAATTACTCCCGTCAAAGCTTATATCAAGGGTCAATTTTGCATATAGATCATCGGCCCCTACATACTGCAAACGCAAATCTTCCACATGCCAGCAGTCCGTGCCAGTCTGCGTCCATTCTCCTTCATCACGTACCACTGCGTGCAGGCCGGCGGTGTATGTATAAGTGTGGAATTTACTCGTATCATAGGTGTTGCCATCAGATGCAAAAACATCGGTAGACTGGCTATTCGTCATTGCCACTACAATGGCACGGTTAGCCTGTTCCTGCATATCCTCCTGTATCGCATCCATTTCTTTTTCCGTTACAACGCCTGTGGCTTCAAGCCCATGAGCATTCTGCAGCGCCTGTACAGCGCCCAGCGTCTGATTGCCGAAGGCTCCATCTGCACTGCCATTCAGATACCCAAGCGCAATCAGCCGCTTTTGCAGATCCCGTACTTCGTCGCTGTTCGCGCCGATCTCAATATGAACAGGCACCGGCGTTGCTGTCGGTTCAGGCGTTGCGGTGGGTTCAGGAGTGGGTTCGGGGGTAGGTTCAGGCGTCGCAGTGGGTTCGGGGGTGGGTTCAGGCGTCTCTGTAGGAACAGACGTCTCTGCGGACTCTGGCTCTTTTGTGGCCTCCGCCGCCTCAGTAGCTGCAGGTGCCTCTGCGGGTTCTGTGGCTTCTGTAGGAACGGGCGTCTCTGCGGGATCAGATCCGTCTTCTGTCTCGGGATACAGCGGATCGGGCACATCGGCTCGCCGGTCGATCAGCACTTCCTCTCCCACAGTCAAATAGGTCAGCGTGTACTGCCCATCCAACGGATAGGCCTCTGCATAAACATCGGCCTTCTGACTATCCCCGTCCTCGCTCCGGATGGTCACAGGAGCACGATATGTATAAAAGCCCCAGTCACAAGTGTACGTATAATCAAACCAGGGCCACGAGACATCTGCACCCAGTTCATCATAATGTGCATCTACTACATTTTCCGCAAGGTTGTCAACAAGATTCGAGGTCTTAGAATCCGTCTTGTGATTTTCGGATAGTTCATCTTCTGCCTGTTTACGCAGTCCTTCCAGTTCTTCCTCCGTCATCACGGCCAAATCAAGCCCAATGGCCTCGTTTATTTGGCTTTCCGGTGTGCTGACCCAATTTTCTTCTGGCAGTTCATCCCGCTTGTCTAAAATCACATCCGTATCTACCGACAGATAGTAGATGTTATAATTGCCGTCTTCGTCAAACACCTCGGAATATACGTCTGGTTGCTGGCTGTTGCCTTCGCTGTCTTTGTAATCGATGTGAGTGCTCAAAGTATATAAATCCCAGGCCTGCGTATATGTATAGTCGATCCAAGCCCAGGAGATCTCAATGCCTTGGTCACTGAAGTATGACTCAGTCATTTCCTTTGTCACAGCTAATACAGCATCCCGGCTATCAGAACTTGGCTCATGATGGCGTTCCAATTCTGCGCTGACGTCCTTAATAATGCTGTTGAGCTCTTCTTTCCCGAGCTTGGTCATATCCACTTCGGGCCTTTCTGTCATTGCCAGCGATGCTGCCATCCCCAGCACAAGCAACAGACATATCCAACGTTTCATTATTGTTCCTCCCTCTTATTTATAAAATTATTTGCCGCTAAATCAATTTGTTTGAACAGATGAAGTGTGCTTGCTGTTTTTAGAATTTACTACGATCTGATATGCGGATATAAATCGTGTTAAACCCTACATATTCTACTGTCAAGTCCTTATCCTTGCCTTTATCCGCAGAAAAATATGTATCGCTGCGGGTATAATCGTCATCAAATCCCGCTGATATGCACTTGTCCACATACGCATTGAAATCATCAATCGTATTATTGGCAAGGTATACTGAATAGACCCAGTCATAATTATTGCCAACCGCGCCTACTGTGAAATTTGGCTTAGGTATTAGCGTAGCTGGGCCAGTGGTTGGCCATGTCAACGCTGCCATCTTTCTTGGCGCATTAGCTGTGATGTTGATGGTCTTCATTCCCTTTACAGAAACAGATAACTCATATCCGGCTTCGTTAAATGCTGTGAACTCATTGTTGTTTTTATCTATGTCAATGGTAAAGCCTGCTTGTTCACATTTTGAGACGTAGGTGTCATAGTCCTCATGGGTGACTTCACACATGGTAATTTCTAAAGTTTCCTCTGTATCTGTGTCAATGATCCCGTCCTTGTTGTCAAACACTGGGATCATTTTTGATATCGCGTTATCTGGCCAGACGAAGTCCGGATCACCTAAGATAGGGGATTTTAAGGTAATATCAAGATCCTCTAAGCTTTGCCAGTGGTTCAGGTACAGATAGTAACCGTCAGCGTTATATGCGGTGTATTTGCTGGTATCCTTTACGGCTTCTACGTTGTAACCCATGTTTTGACAATCCGTAATATACTGGTCAAACTGTTCGTATGTTACGCCCTCTACATCAATATCAACTTCTTTATCGCTGTTCGTATGATATTCCACTTCACTTCCTTCTATCTGGGGGAGCATTTTTGAAAGGCCTGTATTCAGCAGTGTCTGCTTGTCGATGGCGACGAATGCTTTTTCATCGTCATATCTTGCGTTATAAGTGGTAATGTATGGGAAGAACAGAACTGCTGCCAGGATCACAAGAACTGTACTGACGCCGCGGCCCCGCTCACGGATTGTTCGGAGACCCAACAGAATAGACACCAAGCAGAGAACTACTTGCAGCACCGCAATCGCTGTAGCTAGGTAGGCTTTTCCACTCAGTGCATGGGCTGTACACAACCCGAAAATAAGAACCAAAACAATGGTCAGACGGAAAAGTTTGCCATGGGTGTAAAACTGTATTTCGTTCTCTTCCCGTTTATATGTCGTTTGCTCATTGTCCGCGTCGATCTCTTTCCGACGGATCTCCTGCCATCCTTTTTGAACCTCTTTATATGTCTGTTGCCCCTCGCGCTTGGAGCGGCTGCGGATCCGTTCCACGGTCACGTCGTCGCCCTCCAGGATGAGCTCGTTCGATCCGCAGACAGAGCACCGCAGCACGGGGCTGTCCGGGTCTATTTCCATCACGTGCCCGCAGCCCTTACATCTGAATTGGGCAGTTTTGACCTCGCTGGTCTTTTTTTCTGTCTGCCGCACCGGCTCTCCGCAGTTTGGACAGAAATTGGCCTTTTCCGGCAAAGTAGCTCCGCACTTCACACAAAACATCGTTCTTTCTCCTTACAGCTTTTCTCCGCACTCCGGGCAGAATTTCGGCGCACCGGTGAGGGCGGCGCCGCATTTCGGGCACCTGGCGTCCAGCGCCTGACCGCACTGGGGACAGAACTTGGCGGACGGAGCAATGGCGCTGCCGCAATTGGGACAATTGCCAGGGGAAGAGGCCTGACCGGAGGTGTTGAGTCCCTTTGCCAGATCGCCGAACACGGCGCCGAATGTCCCGGCGGCGCCCAGACCCATGCCCAGGCCCATGCCCGCGCCCATAAAGGAGGCCGAGCCGGAGCCCTCGTTTTTGGCTGCGCTGTCCAGAACGTCGAATGTGCGTTCCTGCTGGTAGCTGTAGCCTACGACGTTCATCTCCGCGCGCTTGGCGAGAGCGGCCTTCAACTGCTGCACCGCTTCGTCCTCTTCGGGTACGCTGATGTCGTTCACAAAGCAGGAGACAAGTTCTACGCCATAGAGAAGCATCCCTGGCGCAATGCTTTGATGAAGGCTCTCGGACAATTCGTTAAGATAGGAGTTGATCTCAAGGACGCTGATCCTCTTTTCCATCAGGTAGGTGGATATGGCGTCCTTGATCTGGGACACATATAATCCGCGGAAATATCTGCTGAGCGTGTCCTGATCGAAAGAGGGGAGGGTAGAGACCAGCTTCACCAGAAACTTCTTTGCATCGTTGACCCGGATGCCGAACGTGCCGTTGGAGCGAACCGGCACGAACACGGCATACTTGGGGTCTTGAAGCTGGATCGGCGTGGGCGTGCCCCAGGGAATGTCCAGCTTGTAGACTTTATTTATGTACCACACCTCGGCGGTGAAGGGCGACCGTCCGCCGAAAGGAAGGTTGACGACGTGCCGCAGCAGGGGGATGTTCGCGGTGGACAGGGTGTGCCTTCCCGGGCCAAACACGTCATAGACCTGTCCGCCTTTTACCAGCACGGCCTCCTGGGACTCGTTGACGATCAATTGAGACCATGTCCCCAATTCCTCCGACGGGTATTTCCACGCCAGTACGTCGGGTTCGCCATTATACTTGATCACATCAAACAGCGCCATACCTTTGCCTCCCCAATATGTATTTATGATCTCCTCTGGATGTTACGCTCTTGTATCAACGCCTGCATCTCGATCCGGATCTCCGCCAGCCCGTTTATCTCACAGGAATGGATATCGACCAGGTTGTCCGCCTCTGCAGCCATCCGGTTGGCGAGCGTGAGCAGGCGGGTGTCAATGGTGCTGGTATCCTTCTTGGATTTTCCCATTGCGGAATACTTCAGATCATCCAACAGGGCGTCCAGCGCCGCCTTTTCCCGGCTGCTGTCACCGGGGAGCAGGGCCAGCTTTGCCTTTACCTGTTCCACAATGATGCGAACCATATCGAGCGCTGTCTGCCCGTCGTTATCCACTCCGGTCTCGCCGCCGTCGTCCTCCATGTTGTCGATGGCGTACTCAAGGCAGAGTTGGATCACTTCATTCCGCGAACGACCTGTCTTGCGGCTCAGGTCATCCAAAAGTGCAATAAGCTCTACCGGGAGCCGTGACGCAACAACGGCTGTCTCACCCCGAAACCGCCGGGGAGGGATCGTAAAACGCTCCTTACCCATGCTCTGCCTCCTTTCACATGAGCTCATTAACAATTGTAATACTTTTGTATACATATGTCAATGAGCAATTCAGTCAATGGTGAGAACTGTTTTAGCTTTCTCCCAAGCATGGAGAAAAGAGATCTATAAAAGCATAAGCAAAATCCCCGGTCAGCGAAAGCTGACCGGGGATTTTTCCGCGAAAGCGATATTTGCAGATGCGCGCGGGCAAGGTTTCCTCTAAACTAGGGATATGAAATACGATTGGAGGGAAACAGCTTTCCGCCCTCATCGCTCGCCCAGGGAGCGGGCGATCATCCCCTCGGCGAAACCGCCCTGCAGCTGGCCGATCCGGCGGAGAGCGGGGAGGATCTCCTCCTTCATGCCGGAGTCCAGCCACCGGGAGGTACACCCGAAGGCGAAGCAGGTATAGTGCTGCTGGATGAGTGTCCTGTCGTCGCCCGGCAGCTGCCGGCCGTTCAGGATCGTGTCCAGGTACACGCCCACCACGTGGTCGCACACGTACCACAGGTACTGCTCATAGGTGTCCCGGCTGGCGGAGTTATAGATGTGCAAAATGGCCCGCTTTTTGCTTATGGCCGTCTTGATGATCGTCTCCAGACAATCCTCCAGGGTCTCCAGGGTGGGGTGGCTCTGGATGATGGACTCGGCCTCGTCGTCCACCATCTCGGCGATCAGCTCCGGAATGCCCTGGTAGTGATAGTAAAACGTGTTGCGATTGATGCCGCACTCGGTGACGATGTCCTTGACGGTGATGTGGGCGAGGGGGCGCTCGTTCAGCAGCTTCGCCATCGCCGCCTTGATAGCGCTGCGGGTAAGACTTGCCATGGGGGACTTCCTTTTTCTGTGATTTGCAAGGATCATGATAGCTTATATTTTGCAAAATGTCAACGCGCCGCGCCGTCTCCGGCCGAGGGCGCGGCGTCCGGCAGGGAGGAAGTTCACTCCTTTTGGGGGGCGGTCTTGTCCTCGTCTTCCAGCACCTGGGGGATGAACCGGCGGGCGAAGCGCCCCTTGCCCCGGCCGATCAGGTAGAAATATCCGATGAAGGAGAACACCGACGCGCCGATGAAATTCACAAAGAGATCCTTCATGGTGTCCCGGATGCCCACGTCCAGATAGCCTCCCAGGCCCAGGGGGATCTGCTTTCCGCCGGAGACAACGATCACGTCCTCGATATCCCGGATGATGACCGGCGTGTTGCCGCCGGTGGGGTCCAGCGCCACCGTGGAGATGGCGTTCAGGATGGTGTCCTTCTGCATGTCCTTCAGGAAGAAGGTGTCCATGGCACACTCAAAAAATTCCCACAGCACCCCGATGGTCATGGAAAAGCAGAAGGCCACGATGGCCAAAAACACCGGGGACAGGGACAGGGAGAACCGCTCGTTGCGGTCGAGCATATCCACCAGGGAGAAGCCCACCGCCGCGCAGAGAAAGCCGTTGAGGGTGTGCATGACCGTGTCCCAGCCGGGAAAGGTGGTGTAATAGGAGCGGATCTCGCCCAGGATCTCCGTGGCGAAGATGAACAGCAGGATGATGATCTCCATGGTGTCGGGCAGGTCGATGCGCAGACGCCGCTCGATGATGGCCGGCATCACGAACAGCACCAGCGTCAGCGCGCACAGGAACACGTTCTCATAGTCCCCGTTGAAGAATTGCAGGATCATCGTGAGGATGACCAGCGCCCGCAGCACGAAGTAGACGGCCGCCACCGCCGGTTTGCGGCGCAGCTCATCCTTTATGGTCAGCCGCTTGGCGTCATGATACTTTTTCACAGCGTATCCCTCCCCATTTCTTATCATAGAATACTTTTTCCCCGGTTGCAAGACAAAAAGCGTCCGGCGCGCCGGGCCAAAATGCGAATTGATTTCTGTCCGCCCGCCTCCATTTTAGTGAACGGAGCCTGACAGAGGCGGCATATCATAATAATATACAGACTTTCATTCAAAGTGAGCGGGAAAATTATAAGAAGATTTTGCTTTACATTATCATAAGAATCTGTTATAATCATTTCATCACTTAGTAAAAGAGAAGGAGTGTCAACCATGAAAAAACTCAAGCTGCCTGCATGGATCTTCATCGGCATGATCCTTGGTATCCTGGCCGGCCTTGTCTTCATGTACAGCATGGAGGACGGCGGCGCGTTTACCACCGCGTATCTGAAGCCCTTTGGCGACATCTACATCAACCTGCTGAAGTTCCTGGTCGTGCCCGTGGTGCTGACCAGCATCGTCAGCGGCGTGGTCAGCCTGGGCGACATCAAGCGCGTGGGTTCCATCGGCTGGAAGACCATCGTCTACTACCTGGGCACCACCGCCATCGCCATCATCATCGGCCTGATCTTCGCCAACGTGGCCAACGGCATGGGGCTGTTCCCGGTGCTGGAGACATCGGATCTGACTTATGAGGCCAACTCCTCCAACGTGATGGACGTGATCAAGGGCATCTTCCCCTCCAACATGTGGCAGAGCTTCTCCGACGCCAACATGCTCCAGGTCATCGTGGTGGCCCTGTTCCTGGGCGCCGGCATCC
>CANQDL010000029.1 GCA_947591105.1 uncultured Oscillospiraceae bacterium | reverse complement strand
ATTCACGACCGCTTCCTAAAATTTGAGGATTCTTAACTTCGGCCTTAAAAAACTTACACACTTTTCTTGACACTGCCGTCTCACCGAGTTCATCCCATACTATATCACAAAAACTGTAATTATCTTCTGCTGTAATGCTGTCCAATCCATAGTGTAAAGACTGAGTCCATATCCACACTTTCGAACGCTTTGGCCAGCTAGCAGCTTCATCCTCCATTACACTCGACAGTTGAGGATTGTCAACACCACACTCTTCGCACTTCTTAATAGCATCTTCTGCTATTTTGTTATAGAAATTACGGAATTGCAGCGCAATATCATTTTCTATGAAGTAATTGCTTGGAAATACCAGAGGGATTCCCATCAACTCTATGCGCTTGGTCGGAATGCAACGCGAAAACATTTCGCTTTCTTCTTGCTTCTGTGCTTCCGCAGGAATCACCATCTGAGCAGGGCCGGTTTCATCCCCCTTTTGATCAGAGACATCCTCGCTCGCATCGCCCCTCGGCTTCTTTGTCGCCCGCCGTTTTTTCTTATTTGTTCTATTTTCCGCTGCTTCCTTACTTGCATCTGGCGCAGATTGCTCTCTTTGCTTTACCTCATAATGCTTGACATCGTAGCCGTTTCGTCTCTCAAACCACTCGATCGTTTCTGTAATATATATATCTTGCTCAAAACCCACTTTTCTTCCGGCTGCACACAGCTGTTTATATTCCTCTTCACTGAGCCATGGCTTTCCGGATTCTCTGTGCATCGCGCGCTGCTGGTGTTCCAGTATGCCAATAGAAGCATCCAGCAGATTCAGATCTTGCTCGACAGCGAGGCGTCCATCAGGTTCCGTCACAGCCTCCATGTCCCAAATGCCATCGGTATTATACCTGGACAGGAGCTGCAGCAGGGCCCTGTGACGTGTCTCTATCTCATTCACATAGAAAAAACGGTCAAGGATCGCCTCTGCGTCTTCCTTGGTCAGTCCAAGCCCATCGGCATAGCGCAGTATCTCATCGATCAGCGACTTTGTCACCGTCAGCGTTATTAGTTTCCCTTTCAGTATCTTCTTGTTCAAACATTGATCAAACTTCTTGATTAATGTTTGGCGATCAGCAATGAGCTTATCCACATCTGCTTTAGTGAGATGATATTCCCGCCCATCCGTATAAAGCGCCCGCTTGTTAATTTTTCTGTCGTCAATGTACGCATCCAGAACCTCCTCCGAGATGACGGAGCTAAACTCTTCCTGAAGTTCAGTGCGTTCCTTTTCAGATACTTTTTTCTCGCTTGCTGGAGCTGCCTGTCCATTCATATCCTGATTTGCACCACAGGCGGGGCAAAATTTTGCCCCTTCTGGTAATTGATATCCGCAGTTATAACAGAACATAGTCTCCTCCACTCATACTGCCAAATTGACGAAAGAAGCATTGTACTGTGCAGAGTATAGCACTCTTGTTGCCAAAAGTAAACCTTTTACATACTATTATTGCCATTCACTAAACCTTACACAGCATTAAGCTATCACCCCTTTTCCGCTATACTTAAATCAAAAGGCTGGGGTGATTGCCATGGAAGAACGACAAAATCAAGAAATCGGTATGCGCATCGCGGAGCTGCGCCGTGCCCATAAGCTCACGCAGGAGGCTCTGGCCGAGAAGCTGAACGTCACTGCCAAGCACATCAGCCATGTGGAGCGAGGCTGTGCCTCTCTCTCCGTGAAGGCGCTCGCTGAACTGAGCCGCATCTTCGATTGCAGCATTGACTACATCATCTTCGGCGCTTCTATGGATAAGACAGCATCCCTGCTACCAGACACCATACTGGAAATCCTCCACTCTGGCCATAAGGATGACATCGACCGCCTGATCCGATACCTGCAAATCTATTCGGAGCTGTACGAAAAATAATTGAAGGAGGCCCAAACGGGCCTCTGTTTTTTGGGCCTCATGTAGAAAAATGCCACCAAAATACTGTGTTTGTGTAAATTAATGTTGTTATCATCAAAATATTCGTTGATTTTTACACAAACACATGTTACAATACACACACAAATATCGTGGAGGCGGTAGTATGTACCGAAAGATCACACACTTTCTTGAGACATGGAAAGTCAGCTCCCACCGCAAGCCTCTGTTGCTCCAGGGTGCCAGGCAGGTGGGCAAGACCTGGTCTGTGCTGGAGTTTGGCCGCACGCACTACGAGAATGTGGCCTATTTCAACTTTGAGACAAATCCCAAGCTCAACGACACCTTTGCCGAGAGCCTCGACCCGGCGTACCTGATCCCCCTCCTGTCACACATCGCCGGACAGACCATCGTCCGGGAGAAGACTCTCATCGTCTTCGACGAGATCCAACTGTGCGAACGGGCGCTGACCAGCCTGAAATACTTCTGTGAGGACGCGCCGGATTATCACATTATCGAGGCGGGGAGCCTGCTGGGCGTGGCCGTCAACCGGGCCAAGTTTTCCTTTCCTGTGGGGAAGGTGGACATGAAGACCCTCTATCCCATGGATCTGGAGGAGTTCATGGTGGCGCTGGGAGAAGATGACTTGGTCAAAAATATCCGCAGCTGTTATCAAAAAGACACCCCTATGCCCGCTGCCCTGCATGACAAAGCCATGGGGCTTTATCGGCAGTATCTGGTGGTGGGCGGCATGCCCGAGTGCGTAAAGCAGTTTGCGGAAACCCGGGATCATGTGCTCATCCGTCATACCCAGGATACCATTCTGGCCAGTTATCTCAACGACATGAGCAAATACAATAACCTTAACGAAATCAAGAAGACCAGGCTGGTCTATGACAATATCACGGTTCAACTGTCTAAGAAAAACACCCGTTTCCAGTACAAACTCATCAAAAAGGGTGGGCGGGCGTCTGAATTTGAAAACGCCATCGAGTGGCTGGCCCTGTCCGGCATCGTGTCCCAGGTATACCGGGTGGAGCAAGTGAAAAAGCCGCTGGAGAATTACCGGGATATCGACGCCTTCAAAATATATGTCTCTGACTTGGGACTGCTCTGCGCCAAGAAGGATCTAGCCCCTGACGATGTGTTGTATATGGTGGAGGAGCTGGACGATTTCAAGGGCGGCATGGTGGAGAACTACGTCAACGTCCAGCTGACCATCAATGGCTATAAGACCTACTACTGGCAGTCCGAGCGCGGTGCGGAGGTAGATTTTGTTATCCAGCGGGAGGGCAAGCTGATCCCCGTGGAGGTCAAGTCCGCCGACAACACCCGGGCCAAGAGTCTGAAGGTCTATATGGAGACTTATAAGCCTGCCTATGCCATCAAGCTCTCCGCCAAAAACTTCGGCTTCGAGGACGACAAGAAGACCGTCCCCCTCTACGCCGCGTTCTGCATATAGGCCACGCCGCACGGCCGGGCCGGACCCGGTCGTGCGGTGTTTTCAACAGGGTGTCATGTCAGACGGAGTAATATAAGAAGCCGCGACATGACAAAATGTAATACTACTGTCCCTCTGATTCCTGCTTCTCTGATTCTTTCAGAATGGCGTCCTGTATTTCAGACTCTTTTTTCAGTTTTGCTATTATATCTTTCTTACTTCCAAGGTATCGATTATACACCGGCAACGGCACTGGCGAACCATAGATAAGAATTTCATTATACATAATACGATATAAAATATCCTCAATGGATTCCTGATCCAAATCCTCAATTGTTTCAATATTATATTCTTCTGCTAAAGACAGAATCATTTCTGCTGTGCATTCAGATGATGATTCACTGTAACAGTTTAATATCTTAAGTAGCATTACAAGACGGACATATATATCTCCAAGCAGATGAAACAGAATTTCAACACGCTCCTTTTCATAAGAGGCCTTTTCTTGTACCAGTTTATTATAGTATAGCAGATAATTCTCAAGTATCGACTGATCCTTTTTTGTTAAGACATACGTGTCTCTACTGCTAACAGCAGCTTTCAGCAGCTTTGCCATATAGAACATACAATTGCCTTCATTGACAATCAAAGGATCCTCCACGGGAAACTCTTTTTTCTTTTCGTCATCAGTCGTTAGAATTCCATCTTTGATAAAACACAATACGGTCCTTGTACTTTTCAAACAATCATCGATCTCGATCGCTTGCAATCTTTCTGCAACTTGGTCATCACATAAGCGGCAAAATATGACCCGCCTATCCTCGCCGATTCCCCTCCATCCTTTTATCATATGATGATACGCTGAATCACTAAGCTCTTGGCCGGTTATCCCAAACAACTTCTCCATTATATCTCTTCTGCTTTGATCAACATGTTTCTCTATTGCTAAATAGTAAAACACAGAGAAGCACAGCGGATATTGTCCCACAATGTACGCATCGGCGGAAAAACTCATTACTCCTGTCATTCTTACACCCCCTATTGCAATTCGATAATCCTACTATAGACCCAATGCTTACAAAAATCAACAGATCACGGTTGTCAAGCTGGCCTGCTCAGGCCAGCTTCTTTTGTGTCCATTTGATGTAAATGACATTCTCCTCCGGATGCAGTATGCTTTTATCATCAAAATCTAAACGGAGGTCATACCCATGAACAATTCTTTTAACACCATGATCGTTCACCCCTACACCCCCGACCTCTTCGACCCCCATTTTCCTGGGGCGAAGGTCGAGAAGCACATCCTGCACGGCCGCTACGTTAGCGATGAACTGACGCAGGCGCGGCTGGGTGAACTCATCGAACAGCACATCAGTAGCGCCGAGTGGTCGGAGAGCGGCTTCCCCTTCATGGTTGCCGCACCGACCGGGACCGGAAAGAATTATTTCGTCCATCACGTCGTCCGCCCTTACGCAGCTAACCATGGCCAGAAGGTTCTCTACCTCTGCAACCGCAAGGCGTTGGCCTTCCAGCAGATGCGCGAAGCGGATCAGGCTGTTAATCCGGCCATTCAGGAGAATTCCTACCCCTCCGACGCCGCGGAGTACACGACCGGCAGCATTACGCTGGCCACCTACCATCACTACTTCTCCCTCCTCTGCCAGCACGGGCCGGAGTACTTCTCCCAGTACTCCATCGTCATAGCTGACGAAGCCCACTTCTTCACGTCTGACGCCCTCTTCAATGCGGATACCAACGATATTCTTGACTCGATTCCTCGCGTGTTCGCTCGCTGTGTAAGGATCTATATGACTGCCACGCCGGAAGAGGTCATTGACCCCATCTATGCGGCAGAATGGCGCTACGCGCCCTGGGTCAGCGATTACGAGAAGAATGCGCATTGTGACTGTCTTACCCATGAGGTCACCTTTGTGGATCGTTTGCCTCCGCTGCACGTCTTCACTATGCCCTGGGAGTTCTCTTCCTACCAGGGACCTTACGTTTTTTCCAAGACGGACAGCCTCCTTTGGGAGATCTCGGAAGATACCTCTGAGAAGTGGATCATCTTCGTCACCAGCAAGGAGACCGGCAAGAATATGCAGTGCGCTCTGCGCGACATGGGCATTTCTGCCGCCTACCTTGACAGTGGCAGTCGCAGGGGTAAACTTGCCCAACGCCAGCTCTGGGATCGAACCCTGGAAGATGGCCTTAAAGGCTACAGAGTCCTGATCTCTACTAGCGTCCTCGATAACGGATTCAACATCCACGACATGGCGGTGACCCGTATCGTCCTCTTCGCGGATGACCGTACCACTTTCCTCCAGGAATTGGGCCGCGTCCGCCTTGCCCCCGGGCAGAAGGTCCGTGTGTACTTCCCCCGCATGGATAAGACCAGTTCTCTGCATGCCCGGAAGCGCCAGTCCATCTTCGACACCTTCGTGCTGTTTTGTGGCAACGACGCCATCCCGGAATACCCTTATCCCGATGCCGAGATCAAGCCCAGCCCCAACGGGGTTTTGGCCATGAAGGCCGCCCCCAACGCCCGGGAGGATCTGGGCTATGTGTCCAGCCATCCGGTTCTCCTGGCAGATGGCACTGTCGGCAATAAGCCTTACATTAATTACATGGCACGCTGGGTCGCCAAGCGGCTCGATCAGCGGGTTAAGGAGTACGACCGTCTGCTAGCCGAAAACCCCGAGCTGGCCCCGGTTCTTTACAAGGCCCGTTGGCTGGTGGAAGACCCGGAAGCGTTGACCTTCGATAACCTTCAGTATATTGACATCGAGGTTCCCCCGGCTGACCGGGCAGCGGCGCAGCTGACGGAGCTCTATGCCAAGTATGCGTACGCCCCCATGGCTGAGCCCAGGGATGGCGTCAAGACAGAGGCGAGCCGCCTTTTTGAGGCCTTTTCCAGCGAATTTCGGGCCCTCTACGTCCAGCTCTGCCCTGATGACACCTCCGTAAACCTAGGTAAGAACAGGAAACCCTGGAAGCACGCGGCCATCATCACGCATATGCAGAAGCTCGCCATTCGCTTCGGCAAAGGCCACCCCGAGGTGCTGTATACCCTCAACAAGACGGACGACGGTCTTTGGAAGCTGGAGAGGGATGGCAAGACCAATGACGATCCCTGCGACGCATAATCGCCCGGCATTACTCCAAAACTAACCAACATCGCAAGGAGCGGAGGGGACGGTCATGGTCGTCAAGCAATTCAATACCGGCGGCGTGACCGTCCGCATCCACGACGATCGCTGCAAGCCAGCGGAGGAGGTCAGCATGACCGCTATCAATCGGATCGTGTCCTCCTCCCACGCGGCCAGGGCGAGCCGCCCGCCTGCCAGCGCCTCCCACAATTTGGAAGCCAAGCCAAATTGACAGCCGACGCGGCGAAGGCCTATAATATCACCTGAAAGGAGGCCCCAAATGGAGCAGTACGTCATGTACCTGCGGAAATCCCGCTTCGACCGCGACTACAACGAGCTCAGTGTAGAGGAAACACTTAAGCGCCACAAGGCGATCCTGGACAAGCTGGCGAGTGATCGTGGGTACCGTATTGCAAAAGTTTACTACGAGATCGTTTCAGGTGAATCCATCGCCGCCAGGCCGCAGATCCAGGAGATGCTGGCCGAGGTGAGCGAGGAGTTTTACGCGGGAGTCCTGGTGGTGGATTTGGAGCGTCTGGCCCGCGGCAACGGTGCGGATCAGGCGTACATCAGCCAGGTGTTCCAGTTCTCCGGCACCAAGATTATCACCCCCAACAAGATCTACGACCCCAGCAACGAGTTTGACGAAGAGTACTTCGAGTTCGGCCTGTTCATGAGCCGCCGGGAGTACAAGACCATCAACCGGCGTCTTATCCGGGGCCGTGAGAGCTCCGCCGCCGAGGGGAAGTACCTGGGCAGCATCGCCCCTTACGGCTACCAGCGGGTGAAGCTGCAAAACGAGAAGGGCTATTCTCTGGAGCCCCTCCCGAACGAGGCAGAGGTGGTGAAGACCGTCTTTGACATGTATCTGAGCGGCGACGGGACAAAGGTGATCGCCAACTACTTAAACGACCATCATGTCCCCACCCGGCATGGTGAGCTGTGGACTTACTCCTCCATCTTCAACATGCTCATGAATCCGGTCTACTGCGGCAAGATCCGACGGGGCTGGTGCAAGCAGGTCAAAAGGATCGAGGACGGTGTGGTCAAGCGGCACATCAAGCACCTGCGTGATCCCAATGACTACGAGACCTTTCAGGGGCTCCACCCGCCGCTGGTCAGCGAGGAGGTCTTTGCCGAGGCCCAGCTCATCCGTACGGAACGGCCCTCCAACGCCCACACCAAGACGGATTTTGAACTGCAAAACGCCTTCGCCGGTCTTCTCTACTGCGCCAAATGCGGCAAACGCATCGGCCGCACCACGAACCGGGGCATTCCCAGGCTCCGGTGTGTCAACCACCGCAACTGCCACACAGCCAGTTACGACTATGCCAAGACCGAGGAGCAGATCATCGCCGCTCTGCGCCAGTGGGTGGCCGGCTATACCGTGGAGATCGAAAATGTGGGCTTCGAGAGCGAGGCCGCCTCCTGCCGGAAACGGATCAAGAAGCTGCAGGAAGAGATGGAGAAGCTGGAGGCCCAGCTGAACAACGCCTTTGACCTGGTCGAACAGGGGCTCTACACCAAGGAGGAGTTCCGTCGTCGGAAAGAAAAGATTACCAACGGCCAAAAGGACATCCTGGCCAAGTTGGATCGCCTCACCGTACGGCTGCCCTCCTTGGAGGAGAAGGAGAACTTTGATGAGAACCTGATACCCCGGACTGAGGCGCTGCTGGAGAGCTATGAACAGATGGCCGTGGCAGAGCGCAACAAGCTCCTGAAGGAGATACTCTACCGCATTGAGTACCGCAAGAACCATGACAGTGCGCTGGAGATTGACATCTATCCGAAGATACCCATGAAACAGTAGTCCCCTGTTGGGATGAAGGCGATGACACACACGTGTGTCACCGCGCCCACCAGCTTGCCGTTTTGCAGGATGGGGCTGCCGCTCATGCCCTGGACGATCCCGCCGGTGCGGGCCAGCAGCTCCGGATCGGTCACACGCACGGTCATATCCCGTCCGGCTCCGGCGGCGGCGCCGGTGCGGGCGATCTCCACCTGGTACTCCGCCACCGTCTGGCCGGACACGCAGGCCAGAATGGTGGCCGGCCCCTTCACCACGTCCTCCGGCGCGCCCACCGGCACCGGCGTACGCAGCGCCCCGAGACTGCCGCTGATGACGCCGAATATGCCGCTGGAAGTGTTGCTGTTGATGCAGCCGATCACGTCGCCCGCGTCAAAGCTGCCGGCCAGCTCCCCCGGCGCGCCGGAGGCGCCCCGCTTCACGTCCACGATCCGCGCCCGGCACACGTCGCCGTCCGCCACCGGCAGCAGCACTCCCGTCTCCACGTCGTTCACCCCGTGGCCCAGGGCGCCGAAGGCCCCGGTCTGGGGATCGAGATAGGTCACCGTGCCGATGCCGGCCACGCCGTCCCGGAGCCACAGCCCTAGCCGCATACCGCCGCTCTGCTCCCTGGCCGGGGTGACCGTCAGGCTCTGATCCCGCCCGCTGCGCCGCACCGTCACTGCCGCGTCGCCGGTCAGACCCTCCACCGCCCGGAGCAGCTCCATGGCGGAGCCCACCGGCCGGCCGTTCACCGCCGTGATCACGTCCCCAGGCTGCAGTCCCGCCTCCTCCGCCGGACACACCGGCCCGGAGGCCGTCTGTACGTCGGCCACGCCCGCCACCAGCACGCCGTCCATCTTTATCTGTATCCCCACCGTCTCGCCCACCGGTATGAGCGAGCCGGCGGCAAAGGCCGTCACCGTGCAGACGGCCGTTATGATCCACACCGCGGCAGCCGCACTGCACCGCCGCATCCATCGCTTCTTCATTTTTCTTCCTCCCGTCTTTCTGCCGGCCCATTCAGTATGCGAGAAAGCGGGCTTTGAAACCGCGCTAAAATATCTCTTTGCTTCCACCTGCCCGAAAAGGCGCGCCGGCCTGCCGGTTTGGCAAGCAAAGAGATTTTTTGCCATGCTGTCTGCTCTCGCCGTGACATTTATATCGTGTCCGGCGCGGGCAAAAATAGCATGGCAATTTTTTGCGCGAAAAAAACGCGGTCTATTTCATTTTTATAATACTTTCGTCTATCCGAACAGCTCCTTCAGCTTCAGGCTGGCGGCGTAAAGCTCGTTTTTGCTGTAGGTGTTGGCCTCGTCGGCCAGCACGGCGCGGATGGCGTCCTTGGGCCGCAGGCCGTCCCGCACCATGGCCTCCACCAGCAGCGCCTCAGCGCAGACCACATGCTCCCTCTTCTGCACCAGATACGCCTCGTCCAGCTCCAGCACCAGGCAGAACTCGCCCTTGTCATAAGTTCCCTTGGCCAGAAGCTGCTCCCGCACCTGCTCCGGCGCGCCCCGGAAAGCCGTCTCATGCAGCTTTGTCAGATCGTTGCACAGGCACATCTGACAGGGCACCTGCTGCCCCAGGAAATACTCCACCATATCCATCACCCGCTTGGGCGATTCGTAAAACACATAGGTGCGCACAGAGCCCCGGCGCATCTGCTCCAGAAGCCGGCCACGGTCGGCGTTCTCCCGGGGGAAGAAGCCCCGGAACACAAATGCGCTCAAATCGAATCCGGACACGGACAGCGCCGTCACCGCGGCGCAGGATCCCGGCACGCCCACCACACGCACGCCCTCCGTCACCGCGGATCTTATCAGCTCGTTGCCCGGGTCGGAGATGCACGGCGTGCCCGCGTCGGTGATGACCGCCACGCTCTGGCCCGCCTTCAGCAGGTCGATGAAATACTTCGCCTTTCCGTGCTCGTTGAACTTGTGGTTGGAGGCCAGCTTGTTGCGGATGCCCAGCTTGCCCAGCAGCACCATGCTCCGGCGGGTGTCCTCGGCGGCGATCACATCCACGCTTTGCAGTATATCCGTGCCCCGCTGGGACATATCCCGGGCGTTGCCGATGGGCGTGGCCACGATGAACAGCACGCCATAGCCGTTTTCCGACTGCATTTTATCCATATTTTTTCCTCCGGCCCGGGCAGCTGTCCGTTTTATGGGATAGCCGCTGGGGTATTCTGCTGCCATCAACAAAAAGGATGGTGAATGTCATGTCCAAAAAGAGAAATCTGCTCAGTCATGTGGTGTTCTGGGGCGTGCTGGTGCTGGCCGTCACGGCGGAGGGGTGGATGAACCTGCTGTGCCGGGCCATATTCTGACCCGGCCCGGCCCTCACCGGTAGAGATCCGCTACGGCCCGGGCGTGCTCCGCCATGGCCTGCGCCGCCTGGGCCGGAGCCAGCAGGCGCGCCCGGGTACCGAAGCCGCTCAGCCAGCCGAACAGCTGCACGTTCACCGCCACGCTCACCGTGACGGAAAAGTGCTCCCCGTCCACCGGAACAAGACTCACGTCCGTACCGAACTGGTCGATGACCGCCCCCGCCAGGGCGTTTTCAAAGCACAGCCGCACCGGCTGCACGTCCCCGGAGAACATCCCGAAGTGGGTGTCCGAGTAGGCGGTCATGTCCAGGCGGGCGAAGGCCTCCGCCCCCTGCCGGGGCCCCTCGCCCAGGGCGATGGAGGACATCTTGTCCACCCGGTAGTGCTTGATATGACCGGCCTCCGGGTCGTAGGCGATCAGGTAATAATTCTCGTTGTCCCACATCAGCGCCCAGGGGCTGACGGCGTAGCGCTTGCCGCCCCGGCGCCAGACGCGGTTTTTGTCCACGCTCCAGTCAAAGTAGCGGAAGGAGATGGGCCGGTCGCCGTCGATGGCGCCGTGGATCTCGTCCACATTATAATAGATGGACTCGTTCATGGTCTTGATCCGGCCCCGGACGTATACCTGATGGTTCAGCTCCCGCCCCTGGTGCTCACTGGCCAGATTCTCCAGCTTGCCGATGAGCTCCAGGGATTTCTTTTCCGTGATGAATTTGGAGGACTGGACGCTGTCCACCAGCAGCTTCAGCTCCGGCAGCTGAAAATCCCGCTCCCCGATGAAGTATCCGGTGGCGGAGCCCACCCGCACCGTCTGTACGTCCAGGCCGAACAGCCGCAGGGCCTCCATGTCGTCATACAGGCTCTTTCGCTCGGCGGCGATGTCCTGCATGGCCAGATAGTCGATCATCTTGGCCACGGTCACCGGATGGGCCTCGTCCGACTGGCGCAGCAGATACCGGCACAGATACAGCAGCTTCAGCTTCTGATTGGATGACTTTGCCACGGCGCTCCCCCCTCAAAGCGCGGCCAGTTCGGTCTGGCCGTCCATGTCCCAGCCCAGAAAGGCGGAGCCCACGGCCACGAACCGCTCCCGGCCGGCGCTGCAATAAAACCGGCGGCTGCCGGCCGCCGTCATATCCGCCGCCGCGTCCCTCGTCTCCAGCGCCTTGAGCAGCGCCCCCACCGAGGCCGCTCCCGAGTCGATCAGCGCCGTGTCCGGCCCCAGACACGCCCGGATGGCGCGCCGGACGATGGGATAGTGGGTACATCCCAACACCACCGTGTCCGTGCCCGCCGCCAGCAGCGGCGCGGCATACGCCTGCACCGCATCCCGCAGGGCGGGATCGTCCGGATCGGTACAGCCCTGCTCCACCAGGGGCACCAGCTTGGGGCAGGCCACCGCCGTCACCTCTGCCGACCGGGACAGCCGGCGTATGGCCCGCTCATAGGCGCCGCTGTGCACCGTGGCCGCCGTGGCCATCACCCCGATGCGGCCCGTCTCCGTCACCGACACGGCCGCCGCGGCCGCCGGCTCGATGACGCCGATCACCGGCAGATCCGGATTCTCGCCGCGCATACTGTCCATGGCGGTGGCGGTGGAGGTGTTGCAGGCCACCAGCAGGGCCTTTACCCCCTTGGCGCGCAGAAAGCGGATATTCCGCCGGGCCAGCTCCACCAGCTCCCGGGGCGTCTTGTCTCCGTAGGGGGCGTTTTTCGTGTCGCCCAAATACACGAAGCTCTCCCAGGGGGCAGCCTGTATCAGGGCCCGCACGGCGGTCAGGCCGCCCAGGCCGGAATCGAATATGCCGATGGGACGTGTATCCATAGACCTGTCCTTTCAATTGGTGCTTGACGCGGGAGACCCCAGCGCCTAAAATAAGATAAAGAAAAAGCGGGAGGCGGGCAGATGAGAAAGACGGTTGGCATCATCGGCGGCATGGGCCCGGCAGCCACGTGCGACCTGATGGAAAAGATCGTCGCCCTCACCAGCGCCCGGTGCGACCAGGAACATCTGCATCTGATCGCCGATGTGAACACATCCATCCCCGACCGCACCGCAGCCATTCTCCACGGCGGGCCCGATCCGGTGCCGGAGCTGCAAAAGAGCGCGCGGCTGCTGGAAAAAGCCGGCGCGCAGCTGCTGCTCATGCCCTGCAATACCGCACATTATTTCTATGACCAGGTAGCCGCGGCCGTGACAGTGCCGGTGCTGCACATGCCCAACGAGACCGCCGCCGTGCTCCGGCAGGCCGGGATCAAGACCGCCGGCGTGCTGGCCACGGACGGCACCGTGCGCAGCGGCGTGTACGAAAAGGCTCTGGCCGCCGCGGGGATAAAGGCGGTCTATCCCTCCGCCGCGATGCAGGAGCAGGTGATGCGCCTGATCTACGACGGGGTAAAGGCCCGGTCGGCGCCTCTGGAGAGCATCCCCGTGCCGGACATACTGGCCCAGCTGCGGCAGCAGGGCGCCCAGTGTTTTCTGCTGGCGTGTACGGAGCTTCCCATCGCCTTTGCCCGGCTGGGTCTGGAAAAGGACTGTCTCGACCCCACCCGGGTGCTGGCGCTGGCCGCCGTGCGGGCCGCCGGAGGCGTACCTGCCGCCGCCGATCCCTGGTAGGGCGCGGCCGCCGTGCCGACGGCGTTATTGTACCATCATTATCTTCTCCGCGCAAGCGGCTATGTCCCATAATTGGGACAGGAATACAGACATAGGAGGAGTTATCGCATATGTATCTATTGGGCTTCATCGGCGTGGGCAGTATGGGCGGAGCCCTGGCGCGGGCGGCCGCGTCCGCCACCACCCCAAAGCAGATCATCCTTTCCAACCGCACGCCGGATAAGGCCGCGGCCCTGGCCTCGGAGCTGGGATGCGCCGCCTCCGACCCCAAGACCGTCGCCGCCGCATCCCGATACATCTTCCTGGGGGTCAAGCCCAAGGATATGGCGGACTGCCTGGGACAGATCGCCCCGGTGCTGGAGCACCGGCAGGGCGAGCGGTTCGTGCTGGTCTCCATGGCCGCCGGGCTGGACACCGCCGCCATCCAGACCATGGCGGGCCGTCCCTGGCCGGTGATCCGGCTGTGCCCCAACACCCCGGTGGGGATCGGGAAGGGCCTGGTCGCCTGGTGCGAGAGGGACACCGACCCCGCCGACGCCCCCGCGCTCATCGCCGCCATGGCCGGCGCGGGCCTTTGGGAGCAGTGCCCGGAGAGCCTGATGGACGTGGCCAGCGTCATCGGCGGGTGCACCCCCGCCTTCGCCTATATGTTTATCGAGGCATTGTCCGACGGGGCGGTGGCCTGCGGGATGCCCCGGGCCCAGGCCCTGCGCTATGCCGCCGCCGCGCTGGAGGGCGCCGCGGCTCTGGCCCAGCAGGACGGCCGCCATCCGGGGGCGCTGAAGGACGCGGTATGCTCCCCCGGCGGCTCCACCATCCAGGGGGTACTGGCGCTGGAGAAGAGCGCCTTCCGCGCCGCCGCCGCCCAGGCCGTGACCGCCGCCGTGGAGCGCACAAAGCAAATGGGAAAATAAAAGCCCCGACATAGCGGCGCAGCCGGGAGCAAAGATCCTCCCGGCTGCGTTTTGCGCTCTTCCTGGCTTCGGTCAGGCCATATACAGCGGGCCGTCGGAAAGGACAAGCGGATATGGAAACAGCCCGGAGCGGCTGCTCCGGGCTGTCGGATCTTTACGGAAATCACACGGCACGCTGTACCTTGCCGCTGCGCAGGCAGCGGGTGCACACGTAAACGTGCTGGGGCTTGCCATCCACGATTGCCTTCACGCGCTTGACGTTGGGCTTCCAGGTGCGATTGGAACGCCGGTGGGAGTGGCTGACCTTGATGCCGAAAGTCACGCCTTTTCCGCAAACCTCACATTTTGCCATCGTAATCAGCTCCTTCCTGCTGCCCACGGACAGCCCCCATATAATAACAGACCGTCCGGCAAAATGCAAGCATTTTTTTCAAAAGAGGGAAAATCTCGAAAAAGTGGGGGATTTCGATTGCGCAGGCGCATAGTTATGTATTAAAATAGAGTAAGCTGCAAAAGAAATGGGGTGCCCCTTTGAACAGAAAATACGACGTAAAGCTGTCCCAGATCGTGACCGAGCACAAGCTGCAGGTGATCTACGCCGCGCCGGATTACGACCAGGTGCGCATCGCCTCCGCCGATCTGAACCGCCCCGGCATCCAGCTGATGGGCTATCTGAAGCACTTCGACGCCTCCCGGATCCAGGTCATCGGCAAGAGCGAGACCACCATGATGGAGGAGCTGGATCACACCCGCCGTCTGGCGGGCTTCCAGGCGGTCATGAGCCAGCACATCCCCGCCGTCATCATCGCCCACGGGGAGGCGGTGCTGCCCGAGTGTCTGGAGATGGCCCGGCAGTACCAAGTCACCCTGCTGGCCACGGAGATGGACACCTCCGAATTCTACGCCCGGCTGATCGGTACCCTCCGCTACCACCTGGCCCCCCGGGAGACCGTCCACGGGGTGCTCATGGAAGTCTACGGCGAGGGCATGCTCATCATCGGCGACAGCGGCGTGGGCAAGTCGGAGACCGCCCTGGGCCTGCTCAAGCAGGGCCACCGGCTGATCGCCGACGACGCAGTGGAGCTGCTGCGCACATCCAGCTTCCAGCTGGAGGGCCGCTCCCCCGCCATCATCCAGCACTTCATGGAGCTGCGGGGCATCGGCGTGATCAACGTGCCCAGGGTGTTCGGCGTGGGCGCCATCAAGATGAGCTGCACCATTGATCTGGTGGTGGAGATGGAGCTTTGGGACGACACCAAGCACTACGACCGTCTGGGTCTGGACACAAAGACGGCGGAGTATCTGGGCGTCTCCGTGCCCCTGGTGACCATCCCCGTCCGCTCCGGGCGGAACCTGGCCGCCATCCTGGAGCTAGCCGCGCTGACCAACCGGCAGAAAAAGACCGGCTACAACGCCGCGGAGGATCTGGCCCGCCGGGTGGATCAGAGCGTGGATATGGGGATCGATTTTTAGTTGTTTGAAAGGAGCATGCTCCCTGCGAGGCACTATGGACTATACAAATCTCATCCGTGACATAAAAGCGTCCCTGCCGGCGCTTGAACTGCGGCAGGAGGAGCCCATGAGCGGCCACTGCTCCTTCCGCATCGGCGGCCCGGCAGCGGTCATGGCCCTGCCCGGCTCCGCCGGGGAGCTGCAGCAGCTGTGTCAGCTGCTGCGCCAGAAGGGCGTGCGTCCGCTGCTCATCGGCAACGGCACCAACATCCTGCCCCCGGACGGGCCGCTGGATCGGTTCGTGGTGGTCACCTGCCCGGCGGTGGGCGCGGTGACGGTCTCCGGCGCCGCTCTGACGGCGGACTGCGGCGCCACCCTGGCCTCGGCCGCCACCGCGGCCGCCCAGGCGGGGCTCACCGGCCTGGAGTTTGCCCACGGCATCCCCGGCAGCGTGGGCGGCGGGATCGTCATGAACGCCGGCGCCTACGGCGGGGAGCTGAAGGACGTGGTGGTGCGCACGGACTATCTGGACGAGGATCTGGCGCTGCGCTCTGTCACCGGACAGGAGCACGATTTCTCCTACCGCCACAGCGTGTTCGCCCACCGGCAGACGGTCATTTTGCGCACCGTGTTCGCTCTGGAGCCCGGGGATCGGGAGGCCATCCAGGCCCGGATGCGGGATCTGGCCTGCCGGCGCCGTGCCAGCCAGCCGCTGGATATGCCCTCCGCCGGCAGCACCTTCAAGCGCCCCCAGGAGGGCTACGCCTCCGCGCTCATCGACCAGGCGGGTCTGAAGGGCTTTTCCATCGGCGGGGCCCAGGTGTCGGAAAAGCACGCGGGGTTTGTGGTGAACGCCGGCGGCGCCACCTGCGCCGACGTGCTGCGCCTGATCGAACACATACAGACCACCGTTCTGGC
This sequence comes from uncultured Oscillospiraceae bacterium, assembly GCA_947591105.1. Lineage (GTDB taxonomy): Bacteria > Bacillota > Clostridia > Oscillospirales > Oscillospiraceae > CAJOIG01. The sequence goes on along the minus strand of CANQDL010000029.1, from coordinate 3,889 downwards.
CCGCACCGGCATCGCGCTGGAGCCGGAAGTGCTGGCGCTGGGGAGGTAGACATGGAATTTCTCATCATAACCGGGCTGTCCGGCGCGGGCAAGACCCGGGCTGCGGACGTGTGCGAGGATCTGGGCTATTACTGCGTGGACAACCTGCCCGTGGCGCTGCTGGGCCGGTTCGCAGCGTTGTGTCTGGCCACCCGCGGCCGGTACGAGCGGGTGGCGCTGGTGATGGACGTGCGCAGCGTGAACAGCACCCGGGAGATGGAGGACGCGCTGGACGAGCTGGCCCGGCTGGACTGCCAGGTGCGCATCCTCTACCTGGAGGCGGAGATGGCTACCCTTCTGCGCCGGTATAAGGAGACCCGCCGGCCCCATCCCATGGGAATGCCCGGAGAGACCATCCGCCAGGCGGTGGAGCGGGAGATCTCCTTCCTGGCCCCCCTGCGGGAGCGGGCGGATTTCGTCATCCAGACGGACTCCGCGCCCCTGAACAAGCTCAAGGCCAGGATCTGCGACTGCATCCGGCCGGAGGATCGGCGCTTTACGCTGAACATCATCTCCTTCGGCTACAAGCTGGGTCTGCCGCCGGAGGCGGATCTGGTGTTCGACGTGCGGTGTCTGCCCAATCCCTATTACGAGCCAGACCTGCAGGATCTGACCGGTCTGGACGCGCCGGTGTCCGACTATGTGTTCCGCAACGAAAACGCCCAGATCCTGCTGCAAAAGCTCACGGGATTTCTGGACTTTCTGCTGCCGCTTTACGAGGCTGACCGGCGGGAGCTGACCGTGGCCATCGGCTGCACCGGCGGCCATCACCGGAGCGTGGCCATCGCCCAGGCCCTGGGCCAGGCGCTGGAAGACAAGTGCCGGCTGGTGAACGTTCAGCACAGGGATCTGGAGGCATAAGCAAAGCCTCCACCGGGCAAGGGCACAAGAGGTAGGGATTTGAGATGAGCTTTTCCGCAGATGTGAAAACCGAGCTGTGCCGGGACGGGCTGAGCAAAAAGTGCTGCGCTTTGGCGGAGGCATACGGCGTGCTGCTGTATGCCAACGACTTCTCTCTGCGCCAGATCCGTATCATGACCGAAAACGACAGCTTTGCCGCCCGGCTGCCCCGGCTGTTCCGCCGGGCCTTCAGCCTGGACTTCGACGTGTGTCCCCCCGAAAACGCCGGGGGCAAGCGCTCTTTTCTCATCACCGACGGGGACAAGCTCCGGACGGTGTTCTCCGCCTTCGGCTACGACCCCGACCGGGCGGTGGCGCACCACATCAACCTGGCGATGGTGGAGCAGGACTGCGACCGGACGGCCTTTCTGCGGGGGGCCTTTCTGGCGGGGGGCAGCGTCACCGACCCGGCCAGAGGCTACCATTTGGAGCTGTCCACCGGCCATGAGAGCGTCTGCCGGGAGATCCACGCGCTGCTGCTGGAGATGGGCTTTGAGCCCCGGGACGCCGTCCGCGGCCGAAACTGGATCACCTATTTCAAAAAGAGCGCCGCCATCGAGGATCTGCTCACCACTCTGGGGGCGCCCCTGTCCGCCATGGGCGTGATGCAGGCCAAGGTGGAAAAGCACATGACCAACGCCATGAACCGGCTGACCAACTGCGACATGGCCAACGCCGACAAGGTGACCGGCGCCGCCGCCGACCAGCTGGCCGCCATCCGGCGCATCGAGGCGGGCCCCGGTCTGGACAGTCTGCCCCAGGCGCTGCAGGAGGCCGCCCTGCTGCGTATCGCCAACCCCTCCTGCAGCCTGGCGGATCTGGCGCAGCTGGCCTGGCCCGCCGTATCGAAAAGCTGTATGAACCACCGACTCCGGAAGCTGACGGAGCTTGCCCGGAGCATCAGGTAAGGAGCGAAGACCATGGCTTTTGTCCATTTACATGTTCACAGCGAATACAGTCTGCTGGACGGCGCCTGCCGCATAAAGCAGATGGCGGAGCGCGCCAAGCAGCTGGGACAGGACGCCCTGGCCATTACCGACCACGGGGTGATGTACGGCGTGGTGGATTTTTACCGGGCCTGCCGGGAGGCGGACGTGAAGCCCATCATCGGCTGCGAGGTCTACGTGGCGCCCCGGGGCCTGACGGATAAGGAATACGGCCTGGACAACAACTACTCCCACCTGATCCTGCTGTGCAAAAACGAGACGGGCTATCACAACCTGTGCAAGCTGGTGTCCGAGGGCTTCGTCAACGGCTTTTACATCCGGCCCCGGATCGACTGGCCGCTGCTGCACCGGCACGCGGAGGGGCTGGTCTGTCTGTCCGGGTGCCTGGCCGGGGACATCCAGCAGAAGCTGGTGCAGGGCAGCTACGAGGCCGCCAAGGCTCGGGCGCTGGAGCTGGACGAGCTCTTCGGCCGGGGCAGCTTTTACCTGGAGCTGCAGGATCACGGCATAGCCGACGAGCGCCGGGCCGCCCAGGGTCTGGTTCGCATCCACCGGGAGACCGGCATCCCCCTGGCCGTCACCAACGACGCCCACTACCTGAACAAAGAGGACGCCCACATCCAGGACGTGCTCATGTGCGTGCAGACGGGCAAGACCGTGGACGATCCGGGCCGGATGAAGTTTGAGAGCACAGAGCTGTATCTCAAGAGCGAGCAGGAGATGCGCGCCCTGTTCCCCGACCTGCCCGAGGCGTACGACAACACCGTCCGGATCGCGGATATGTGTCAGTTCGATTTCGAGTTCGGCCACTATCACCTGCCCAAATTCCAGCTGCCCGAGGGGGAGACGGACAGCTTCGCCTACCTGCAAAAGCTCTGCTATCAGGGTCTGGCCCAGCGCTACCCGGGCTACGGCAAGGAGCTCAGCGACCGGCTGGATTACGAGCTGAGCGTCATCAGCCAGATGGGTTTCGTGGACTACTTTCTCATCGTGTGGGACTTCATATCCTTCGCCAAGAGCCACGACATCCCCGTGGGCCCGGGACGGGGCTCCGGCGCCGGCTCCATCGTCAGCTACACCCTGAACATCACCGACGTAGACCCCATCAAATATAAGCTCTTCTTCGAGCGCTTTCTCAACCCGGAGCGCGTCACCATGCCGGATATCGACATGGACTTCTGCGTCCGCCGCCGGGGCGAGGTCATCGACTACGTGAGCCGCAAGTACGGCGCCGACCACGTGGCCCAGATCGTCACCTTCGGCACCATGGCCGCCCGGGCCGCCGTCCGGGACGTGGGCCGGGTGCTGAACGTGGGCTACGGGGAGACGGACGCGGTGGCGAAAAATATCCCCTGGGCGCTGGGCATGACGCTCAGCGACGCTCTGATGCTCTCCAAGCCCCTGAAGGAGATGTACGACGGCGATGAGAAGATCCGGAATCTGATCGACACCGCCAAGGCCCTGGAGGGCATGCCCCGCCACGCCTCCACCCACGCCGCCGGCGTGGTCATCACCGCCGCCCCCCTGACCGACTACGTGCCCCTGGCCCGGAACGACGAGTCCATCGTCTGCCAGTTCGACATGGTCACCCTGGAGCAGCTGGGCCTTTTGAAAATGGACTTTCTGGGCCTGCGGAACCTGACGGTGCTGAAGGACGCGGAGGCGCTGGTGCGCCGGATCGACCCGGATTTCCGCATGGAGGCCATCCCGGAGGACGACCCGGAGACCTTCAAAATGCTCACCGACGGCAAGACCAGCGGCGTGTTCCAGCTGGAGTCCCCGGGCATGACGGGGGTGTGCGTGGGGCTGCGGCCGAAGTCCATCGAGGACATCACCGCCGTGATCGCCCTGTACCGCCCCGGCCCCATGGAGTCCATCCCCCGTTTTCTGGAGTGCGCCGCCCACCCGGAGCGGGTCACCTATAAACACGAGCTGCTGCGGCCCATCCTGGACGTGACATACGGCTGCATCGTCTACCAGGAGCAGGTCATCAGCATCTTCCA